>JAFSRZ010000042.1 GCA_017445875.1 Oscillospiraceae bacterium
GAATACAACGACCTTGGGTACGCTCGTACTCATCCCGGACAGTTCCGCGTTGGGGATATAGTCCACGGGATAGCCCACGCGGGAGTTGACGGCAAGACTGTCGTCAAAGAAGTCGAACTCGCGGGTATCGGGGTCCATGACCACGTTTTCGACCAGTGCGCCGAACTTGATTGCGTGATAGATTTCCGGCTCGCCCTCTTCCGTGAGGTTAATGCACTTGGCGTAACAGCCGCCCTCGAAATTGAAGATGGAGTCGTCAGCCCAGCCGTGTTCATCGTCGCCGATAAGGGCGCGGTTCGGGTCGGCGGACAGCGTGGTTTTACCCGTGCCGGACAGTCCGAAGAATACAGCGGTATGACCGTCGGCGGCCATATTCGCGGAGCAGTGCATCGGGAACACGCCCATTTTCGGGAGAACGTAGTTCATCACGGAGAACACGGACTTCTTGATTTCGCCGGCGTACTGACTGCCGCAAATCAGAACCATGTGTTCCTCGTAGTTCACCAGAATGACCGCTTCCGTGCGGGTTCCGTCCAGTTCGGGAATGCACTTGAAATTCGGCACGGCGATAATCGTGTAATCGGGGGCGAAGTCCTTGAGGTCGTCGGCGGTGGGGCGGCGGAGAAGCTGGTAAATGAACATGTTCTGGGAAGCCAGCTCGTTAATAATGCGGAAATTCTGCTTGTACTTGGGGTCAGCCCCGGCGAAACCGTCAAAGATGAAAATTTCACGACCCTGCAAATAGGCCTTGACTTTCGCAAAAATGGCGTCGTACTTCTCTTTTTCAATCGGTACGTTCACATCACCCCACGCGATTTCATCATGGACGGCGGGCGTGTCCACGATGAACTTGTCCTTGGCACTGCGTCCGGTGTACTTGCCGGTCTTGACGACCAGCGCGCCCGTACGGGACAGCGTACCCTCACCGCGACGGAGCGCGTGTTCCGTCAACTGCGCCGGGTTCAGATTCCGGTAGACAGCCGAGGGATTAATAATGCCGAGTTTTTCAAGACCGTAGGTTTCCATAGGTGAAACGCCTCCATTATATGGAAAATTTGTGGCGGAAAGTCCGTGCGGAACAGTCCGAAAAATATTATACTCGCTTCCAGAGGAAATAGCAAGGTTTTTTGTGAAATTATGCAAAAGTTGACCGGTAGCCCGAAACAGAGGCCGATTTGAGGCATACGGCGCATGTCAGCGCTTTTTCCCCAAGATTTCACGCCGGATGTACGCGAAAGCGGCGTCCTCGCCCTCGTCGCGGAGTTTCAGAAGCATGGATTCAATTAAATCGGATGTCGCCGGGTGCATGAGCAGTCGTTTCGCCTTGCCGCGCTGGAAAAATTCGTACGGGTCGGCGTCGGTGTACCGCTCGCCGCGGTAGACTTTGCTCGCCGCCACGCGGTCACAGAACATCTCCGCTACGTACTTTTTGGGCATTTCCACGCCGCAAATACCTTGCCCGTCGAGACCGTAATCCGTCCAATACTCGAAATGGTGCTTGTTGCGTCCCTTGTGATGAAGCCACGAGGCGCTGTAACCGTACTCCCGGCGCTGGGCGTCGTTGGGACTGCGGTCGCCCTGATAGTACCGCGCCCCCGCTAAAAATTCGACCGGCGCGTACTTCGACAGGTCATGTGTCAGCCCCTGCCAGTAGAGGCCGAGGCGGAAACAGGCCTGCCGGACAAGTTTCCGGTGCCGGTGTACGGTTTTCCAGTGCGCGAAAAGGTGTAACACGGGCGACACTTCCTCTCTGCGTATACACGGGCGCGGAACGGGGAACCCTGTTGCGGGGTGGTGGCATGGAAAGCGGGATTTACGGGTGTCCGGCACACTGGGCGGGACTGCTTCCGCCGGGGGCGCGGCGCGTGCGGACACGCTTCGGCGTCCGAAAACGGACTTGGGGCGCGTTGGCGCTTACGCCCGACGGGTGCCGGAAACTGCGTCACGCGGAACTGTCCTGCGGACTGCTCCTGATACCCGGCAATTGTCCGGCGGGACAGTTGCCGCACTTGCGGACAGGCTGTGTCGCGTCCTACGGACTTTCCCCGCGTGACAGTCTGACATTTTCCAGCTTACAGGAGCCGGTGCTGTGCGTACAACGGGCGTTGCCCGCGCCGGACGGCGGTATCATTGAGCCGCAGGAAATCCCACTGCCGGAACTCCCCGCGCCCGTCGAGGACTTTTTGCCGCTTCTGGGTCTGTGGCTTTTGTACGGGTACGGCTGATACCCCTTTGACGCCTTGCGGCGACAAAAGAACCGCCCCGCGACACGGAACGCTGTCCCCCTCGCATGGAGGGTGGCGCGTCAGCGCTTTTCGGGTTCGGGATAGTCGACGCCGAACGTGTCCACGCGGATACTCTGAATTGTCTGGGGCTTTTTGGGCTTGTCGTTCATCATGTCACGCGGGACACGGGAAATGTTGACGGCGGCGTCCGTACCCTGAATCACCTTCCCGAAAGCCGCGTACTGTCCGTCGAGATGTTCGGCGGGGCCGACCATGATAAAAAACTGACTTCCCGCCGAATCCGGGTCCATTGTCCGCGCCATGGACAGTACGCCCATGGTGTGGCGGATGTCGTTCCCCGTGAAGCGGTTCCCCGAAAACTCGCCCTTGATTTCGTAGCCGGGGCCGCCGGTGCCGGTGCCGTTCGGACACCCCCCTTGAATCATGAATCCCGGTATGCAGCGGTGGAAAATCAGCCCGTCATAAAAGCCGCTGTTCGCCAGTGAAATGAAGTTGTTGACCGTGTTCGGGGCTTTGTCGGGATAGAGTTCCGCCCGCATAACCTGCCCGTCCTCCATGGTAATTGTCGCAATGGGGTTTCTCGCGTCAGACATTGTGTTACTCCTTTCCCGCTGTTGTCAGCGGTTCCACTCTTTTCTGTGACGGTTCATTTCGCGCTCGGCGTCGCGCTTGGCGATTGTGGCGCGTTTGTCGTAGTTCTTCTTGCCCCGGCAGAGGCCGATTTCCACCTTGACGCGGGCGTTTTTGAAGTACACGCTCAACGGAATCAGCGTGTAACCGTCCTCCCTGACTAAGGCGTGCAGTTTGCGGATTTCGCGCTTGTGCATGAGTAAACGTCTGTCCCGCACGGGGTCTTTGTTGAAAATGTTGCCCTTCTCATAGGGGGAGATGTGCATACCATGGACGAACAGTTCCCCGTCGCGTACGGAACAGTACGCGTCTTTCAGATTGAGCGTCCCGGCGCGGATGGACTTGACCTCCGTGCCGGAAAGCGATATACCCGCCTCGTAACGCTCCTCTATAAAGTAGTCGTGATGGGCTTTCCGGTTCTGTGCGACCGGCTTGATACCTTTCTTTTCCGTGGCGTTCCCCTCCTTTCGGGGCAAGTATACCACAAATCCGGCGTGATTGCAATCCATAATATACCATTCTCACGCCGGAGTAGAGAAAAAACTATTGGTCATGTCACAATTTTTAACAATTAGACAATTGACTTTCCTTTTCATATCCGCTACAATAAAAAGAGTTATCGTTTCCGGGAAACGTGACAATTTTTGTAACAGAAATTTAACTATACTGTTATTGAAATTTGGACATGTCTGTGATACCATGAAAAAGTGACGATTTTTCCATAAAATGGAAAAAAATCAACGCTTTTCCTATTCAAAGTGGGGAGGGGTACGTATGAATCAAAAAAAAGCGCAAAGTCTGACCGTATTTTTCATTCTGCTTTTGCTTCTGACATCCTGCGCCGCCGCGCCGGCGCGGGAAAACGTGGAAAGTGTGCCGGAACGTACCGATTACGTCAACACAGACGGCTTTTTGAAAATTGTTACCGACAATCCCGATATTGTCGACCCGCAATGCACTTCCGAACATTATACCATTGCTTTGAACGTGTTTGACCGTCTGGTAGAAGTCCGGGCGGATACCGAAAACGGAAGCAGTGAAATCGTGCCGTCACTGGCGGAGTCGTGGGAAATCTCGCCCGACGGCTTGACCTACACGTTTCACCTGCGGGAGGGCGTCAAATTCAGCAACGGTTCCCCGCTGACCGCCTCCGACGTGGGCTTCACGTTCCATCGGCTCCTGACACATCCCCAAGCGTGTAATCAGGATGTGGCGGCGGCGAGTCTGGGCGCGGAGGAACTCCAGCGCGGGCAAGCGGATTCTCTGGCGGGCTTTCAGACTTACGGTGACTATGACTTTTCCTTTACACTCACGCAGCCTTACGCGGCGTTTCTGGCGTGTCTGTCCACGCCGGGCGCGTCCATTCTGGACAAGGAAAGCACACTACAGGCCGGGGACGCCTTCGGCATAGACCCTAAACAGACTATCGGCACGGGTGCCTTTGTCCTGCGGGAGTGGAAGGCCGGACTTCGGATGCTGCTTTCCGCCAATCCCGACTGCTGGGCGGGTTCGCCGCGCTGTAGGGGACTGTACATTGAACTGGTCTCTGACTCCGAGGCGCAAAGGCTCATGTTCGAGCGCGGGGAACTCGACATTTTAGACCTTGACAACATGGGTACCGAGGCGGAGTTCTTCGTACACGGCGATATCTATCAGGACAAACTCTACAAGGGTTCCCGCGTCGGGATTTCCTACATTGCCCTCAATGAGAACGTCGAACCGCTGGGAGATGTGCGCGTCCGGCGCGCCCTGCAACTGTCCTTGAACCGTCAACTTCTCCTTGACGCCGTGTACAGCGGGCGCGGAACACTCGAAAACGGTATCTTTCCCCGCGGCCTGATTGGCTTCAATCCGAACCTGCCCGCCATTCCCTACGACCCGGCGGAGGCCGTCCGCCTGTTGACCGAGGCCGGATATCCCAACGGATTCAGTCTGCCCATGAGCTATCCGTCCGACGCCACGGAGGGCTTGCGCGACCTCACGACGCTGGCGGCGTCCATGTGGCGTGAAATCGGCGTGCGCCCCGTCCTGCTCGAATTGCCGGAGGCCGACTTCCTCGCGCAACGGAAAAGCGGTCAACTGGTCTGCTATTCCAGTACGTGGTCTGCCGACTTCAACGACCCGGATAATTTTATCTACACATTTTTCGGCACGGAGGCCAATACGTTTTCCCGCAGTCTCTGCTACGCCGACAGCGATGTGATACGGCGCGTACAGGCCGCCCGCGCCATTGTCGACGAGGATACCAGAATCAGCGAGTATCAGGACTTGGAACGGAAAATCGTACAGGAGGACGCCGCGTGGATTCCCCTGTTTTCCAAGCAACACATTTTTGTTGTCAGCGACCGCGTGGACGGCTTCCGGGTCTCTTGGAACGGCTGGTCGAGCAACAGTTACCGCGATGTCGCGGTGAAATCGTGACGGATTCAAGAAGGGATGACACATGCACTCAATCCGTACAAAGCTAACAGCAATCACAATTACATCCTTATTAGTCAGCCTGCTGTCGATAGGCAGTCTGGGCATTTACGCCGTCAAGGCACAGGGCGAACGCGACGCCGCGCAGTTCATGAGCCTCATGTGCGACAACTGCCGCAAAACCTTGAACGAGTACCTCAACAGCGTGGAACAGTCCGTCGACATGGTCACGCGCTACGTCGGCGAGACGCTCCATATCGAGGATTTGACGAGCGGAGGCGTTATCGGCGCGTCCGGCATGGGAAGCGCCCTCCCGCAGAGTGACCCAATGTCCGTGCGGCAGACGGAACTTGACGCGCACCTGTTCGACCATGTGGAAATGGTGCGGACGGTGTTCCGCAGTGTGGCGAATCATACCAACGGCGTCATTACCTATTACTACCGCATTAACCCCGAAATCAGCCGGGAAGTAGAGGGCTTTCTGTTTTCCAGAATCGGCACCGCCTCATTTTCCGAAATTCCGCCGACTAATCTGCTCATGTACGACCCCGACGACATGGAACATGTCGGATGGTACTATATCCCGCTCCAGCGCGGGCGGCCTTCGTGGATTGGCCCTTACTACAATGACAATCTCGGTATTGAGATGATTTCTTATGTTACGCCCATTTACAAGGCCGGTACCTTTATCGGCGTCGTCGGCATGGATGTCGATTATCATACACTGGTCGGTCAGCTTTCCGGACTGCGGATTTTAGATACCGGTTACGCCGTCCTCACCGACGAAAACGGCGTGATTGTCTATCACCCCGAAATCCCAAGCGGGGAGAGTATCGCCAACGCCGAACCCGCCTTGACCGCCGCCGTACAGCGCTTCCCCAATGAAAAAAACAGCGGCTCCAACCCGATTCGTTACAGTTACCGCGGCGTCAAAAAGCAAATGTACTTTAACACGCTCTCCAATAATATGCGTCTGGTCGTCGTCGCCCCGGAATCCGAAATCCGCGCCTCCACTATGAAACTGATTCACCGTATCACGCTGGCGGGCTTCTCTATCCTGATTCTGTTCAGCGCCCTGATGGTCGTCACCACCACACATCTGACAGAACCGCTCCGCCGCCTCACATCGGCATCCAGACACTTGGCGGAAGGCGATTACCGTGTGAAATTAAGTTATCACGGCAATGATGAAGTGGGCATTCTGACCGGCGCTTTTGAACAGCTCGTGGAACATCTCCGCATTTACATTAACGACCTCAACAGCCGCGCCTATCAGGACGCCCTGACCGGCGTCAAGAACAAAGGCGCGTACACCGTCTCGGCGCGTATGCTCAATGACGCTATCCGGCTTTCCAGCGCCGATAAGACACCTGAATTTGCCATTGTCATGCTCGACTGCAACAACCTCAAGAAAATCAATGACCAGTACGGACATGAAAAAGGCGACATTTACCTGAAAACAGCCTGTGAATTGATTTGCCGCGTATTCACACACAGTCCCGTATTTCGGATGGGCGGCGACGAGTTCGCGGCTATTCTGCAAAATGACGACTACGACGACCGGAAAGACCTCATGACGCGGTTTAACGTGTACACGGAACAGATAAACCTTGACGCCACGGAACCGTGGGAGGAGGTACACATTGCCAAGGGTATGGCGGTCTATGACCCGTCAAAAGATATCGGCGTTGAGTCCGTACTGCAACGCGCCGACGAAAGAATGTACGCCGACAAGAAGCGCTCCAAGGCGCGGCGTTTCGCGTAATAACCCGATACGAACGGCAGACGGAAAATCCCGCCAGCCGTGATTTCATATCCGTTTCGGTTCGCACAGCGGGACACAATCCCCGTCCACGATGAACACAAGCGCGTAATCACAGGCCGCGTCCGAAAAGCGGAACGTGTGACTGGACATTCCGCCGACCGCCTCAGAGGCCACCGATACCATTTGCCCGTTGTCGCGGTACGTCACGCAGAAAATGACCGCTTGCGCGTCGTCACAGACCACGACCGCCGTAATGTCGCCGTTGCCGTCCCGCGACACACTCTCGACAGCCGTTTGACGCGTTTCCGTGTCCAGTTCGCACACAAAGCCGATGGACTTGATATGGTGCGGCGGGTAATAGGCGTTCCGAAAACTGACGCTCTCTTTCGACCCCTTGTATATCATCAGATACGTGTTGTTCCAAATCCGCCCCTCATCCGCGCTCCACTGAATGTAGTTCACGGGTTCCAAGAACGCGTTGTCCCATATCCAGCGGTTATTCTCCTTGCGTCCGCCCAGAAGATACCAGTACCGTTTCCCATTGTCCAGAAACGTGTCAAGAAACGTCTTTTCGGCGGCGCTGTTGACTTCCGCCAGATATCCGCCCAGCAGTTTACAATAGGCGCGTGCTTCCGTCCATGTGGTATTGTTGTCGATAAGCAGGTATGTGTGTCCGGCGAAGGTGTCCCGCGCCGTGATGTGACTTTCGTCCGGCGCGAGTTCCAGTATAAAGCCGCAAGCTCTGTATTGGTTCGGGAAGTCATTCCAAAGATTGCCGTAACTTTTTCTGATTCCTCCCCAGTGTTCACGCGTTCCTCCGTCGTAATATGAATCTGGCTGACCCGTTGCCCATGCTGAATACGAGAATGTTTCTCCGCTTGTCCAGTGCCAATCACCGTTGTCTTTTTCATTACCGGGCGTGTAATTCGCCGCCCCAATCCAGTAATCCCCCTTAGAGCCTACCCCAATCAGGTCGACAATAAAGGCTTCTTCTTCGGCTGACGTAATCGAGACCAAGTGTCCGCCAAAGTTCACGCACAGCGATTCCGCGAATGACCATGACGACGAATAGTCATACAGCGCGTACAAATGCCCGTTAAAGGACTTAATCACCGTGGGAATGTAATCTTCCTCGTATACATAGAACGAAATCCAGCCGCTTTGTTCGCTCCACCCGTAACTGTTCGTGGCGTGCATGAAAAAGGAGTAGTAGCCCGCTGTCAAGTCCTTGAACGTGACCGAAGTTTCGGTAATGGTAGCCGTTGCCGTATTCGTTGTGTAGGCGTACTTCTCCGGGAACTCCGTCAGATAGTAGACGTAGCTTTCCGCCCTCGCGGACGCTTCCCATGTGACCGTGATTTCCTGTCCGACCCGATAGTATTTCCCCGTCTCCGTCAGAATTTTGGGGACATCCGGCGCGTGTACGGAAATCCAGTGCGCGTACAAAGTCTGGTCTCCCGCGACGGTGTACAAAGTATCATTTGTGATTTTTGTTCCGCCGGACGCGGCGGTATACCAGCCGGAAAAACGGAACTCGTCCCGCGTCGGCGTGGGCAGTATGCCGCTGTCAAAAGAATACTTGCGGTCATACAAAACGGTGTGCGTTGTCGTGCTGACGGTGCCGCCGTTCGGGTCGAGTGTCACCGTGTAGCGGTTGGGCGTCCAGTGCGCGTACAGGGTGTGGTTGTCCTGAACGGCGGGGTAATCCGTCTCAACGACGGTCTTGGACTGCGCCGGGTTCACGCTGTCGCCCCAGCCTAAAAAGTAGTAGCCTTTCCTGACGGGCGTCGGGAGTGTGCCATAGGGCGCGTTCGCCTCAATATCCTTTGTCTCCGGGTCAACCGCGCCGCCCTGCGCGTCGAACCGGACTTGATAGTACACCGTCGGCTGACTGTATTCCGGCCAGTAACGGTCTCTGGCCATGTTCCCGCGCACAATCGCCACGGCGTCCTTGTTCGCCGGAATCTCAAACTGTACGCACCACACCGACGCCGCCTCATACGCGCCGTCCGCCGTGTCCGGTACGCTTTGCAACGCCTTCCATACGCGGGAGTACGACTTTTTCAGCTCGTATTCCAGATAATGTAACTGTCCTGTCAAAGTGGTGTCGTCGTACCCGTTCTGTGCGCAGTAGGCTTTCAGACTGTCCCAGCGCTCATTATGCCACTGACAGATACCGTAACTGGTACCCTTGTCGCCCAGCGCGTGCGGGTTGAAGTCCGATTCCGCCTTGATATTCGCCAGTACCCCGCAGGCCGCCGCACAGTTCAAGCCCATGTCGTTTGTCAGATACTGGTACACCGTCGTCTCGTTCGGAGAGCCGGTCACGGACAACAACGACGCTTCGGCGTCCCCCGACACAAATACCCCGATATACGGCGCGTCGCGCAGTACGTCCAAGCCTTCCGCGAGTGTGTAGCGTCGCGTGTCCCATTGCGGGCTGAACTGGTAATAACAGTCGTCGGCGTCGGCGTTCACGCAGAACCATGTGACCGGGATTTCCACCGGGGCCGCGTTCCCGTCCAGATACACCGTCAATGTCTCCGGACACACCGCGCTTGACGGCGTTTCACCAGCCTGAAGCACAAAGAACGATTCCGCCGCCGACAGCGTTTCAAAGCCCGTGATTTCATGACCGCCGTCCGCCCGCGCCGGAACGCTCAAAGACAGTATCAGCGCCGCAAATAATAAAATACGTTTCATGTTCCCGCCTCTTTTCCTCAGTGTGACAGCCACATTATAGCAGATACGGGAAACATCGTCAATCCGCGTCCTCGTCGGTCTCCGACAGAACGTATATCGGACGCCGCTTGACTTCCAGATAGGTCTTGGCAAGATATTCGCCTAAAATGCCCATGCAAAAGAGTTGTACCCCGCCCAGAAACATCACCATGCACGCCATAGAAGGCCAGCCGCCTACCGGGTCGCCAAATAACAGCGTCTTGACAATCACATACACCACCATCAGCAGCGCCCCCACGCACAGTAACACCCCTAACAGCGCCACAAATACAAGCGGAGCCGTCGAAAAGCCTACAATGCCCTGTACCGCGTAGACAAGCAGTCCCCAGAATGACCACTTTGTCTCCCCGGCGACGCGTTCCTGATTCTCGAACGGAAGCCACTTTGTGCGGAAGCCTACCCAACTGAATATGCCTTTTGAAAAACGGTTGTACTCCCGTAAGGACAAAATCGCGTCGACCATGCGGCGCGACATCATGCGGAAGTCACACGCGCCCTCGACAATTTCCGTGTCGGAAATGCGGTTAATCAGCCGGTAGAAGCGCCGGGAAAAGAAACTCCTCAACCGTGGTTCGCCAGTCCTCGATACCCGCCGCGCCGCCGCGCAGTCGTATTCCCCGCTGTTCAGTACCGACACCATCTCCCGCAACATCGACGGCGGGTGCTGTAAATCCGCGTCCATTATCACAATATAGTCCCCGCGGGCGTATTCCAGCCCCGCGTACATCGCCGCTTCCTTGCCGAAGTTCCGCGAAAACGACAGATAGTGGACATGGGAATCTGTCCGGGCGGCCTCGCGCAGTGCCGGTAACGTGCCGTCACGCGAACCGTCGTCTACAAAGACAAGTTCCGTGGCACAGTCGAACTCCGTCCGCAGACTCGACGCCGTCTCCCGGAGTGCCTCCAGAAACAGCGGCAACGCCGCTTCCTCGTTGTAGCACGGCACAACAACAGATATTAGACAAGGTTCCACATGTCCGCTCCTTTCGTCAGTTGTCCGCGTATGCGCGGTGCAGGAATGTCACAATTTGTCCACGCGTACAGGTGCCGGACGGGTTGAACGTCGTGTCACTGGTGCCTTTCGTAATCCCACGCGACACCGCCCACGACACCGCCGCCGCGTACTCCGCGCCCGGCGGCACGTCCGAAAACTTGTTGCCGCCCGCAACCGGACGCCCCGCCAGCTTCCATAGATACGTCACCACGTCGGCACGGGAACACGGCGTACCGCCGTTGAACTGTTGCCCCGATACCAGTCCGTTTTCGTACGCCCAAAGCGCCGCTTTGCCGAAATCCTTGCTTGTGTCAATGTCCGTAAACGGGTTCCGCACGGACGCCGCCGGACTGCCGTTAGCACGCCACAGGAATGTTAAAATATGATTCCGCGAACAGGTATTTTGTGGGGAAAACGTCGTGGGCGTCGTGCCGTTCGTGATTCCGCGTCCGACAGCCCATGTCACCGGCTCATAGAAATACTGTCCGGGCGACACATCCTCGAATTGCGGCGACGCGGACAACGACACACTGACAGTTTGTCCGCCCGCGACACTCTTGACAGGTACGTCTAAATCGGCACTGATTACGGAAATTGTAGCGTTTTCTTTCGATGTCACCTTATATTCATTGTTGTACGGAAGCCATACGGCGATTTGCGACGGAGCCGACACGCCGTCCGCCGTAATGCCAAGCCGCACAACCGGATACGCGTCATAAATGCCGCTGACCATGCGTCCATTTTGGAACGTCGCAACCTCGTTGCCGCGTGAATCGGTAATCGTGGCGTCGGCGGCGTCGATGAAAAACAGTACCTGCCGGAGTTTGTCCGGGTCGCCCAGCAAATGTCCCCGGTTGTACCACTCCCAGAGATAGGTTTCATAGGGGATAAAGGCTATACTGCCGCCGTTCGTGTTACTCCATGTCAGATTGTCGAACATCTGATATGACCAGCCGCTTTCGGAAATGGTAATATAGCGGTTTCCGTCGTTGGGATAATTGCAGTCGTAGACATAAAGGCGTTGTCCGTCCAAGCGATACGCCAACAGCGCGTGACCGCCATAGCCGCCGTTCATGTATCCGTGAACACAAATCACTAACGGGCCTATGCCGCCGCTTTCAAACGCGGAAATTGCCGCAAGCAGTCCCGACAGGTTGTCTTTATTCTGTTTGTGTGTCGCGGCGAATGTGGCGCTGTACTGGCTGATTTGCATGGCCTCTATGAACTCTTTCAGCGTCAAGCCCAATTCCGCGTTGGTGTCGGAGACTTGAAGCTCTCCCGGACGCGTCGCGCCGTCGCGGAAACCGGACGGTGTAACGTTACTCCCGGCACGGGCTAACATGGCGGCGGTTGTCGCCAAGCCGTAACAGTTGCCGCCCCAATCCCCAAGACGGAAGTCATATTCTTTCATCTTATTGGCAAACTGTTCGCCGTAAACAAGCTGAAAGATTTTCAATGGAAAATGGTAAATCACGGGATAGCCGAACGACGGCGCGTTATTGATAAATGCGAAGGAATATTTGCTGATATCGTTATTTGTCGTCGGCGCGGGTGTGACGGGTTCCAGCGCGGGATTATTGTCCGAACCGGAACTGTTATAGTGAATCGTCGCGTTGTTCAGATTGCCGTTACCCATTTCGATTTGAATGGATTCCCAGTCTTTCTGACTGCCGCCATAGTATAAATGTTTTAGATTGGCCTCTCCCTGAAACGCTGAAAACGCGTATGATTCAATCACAGTGACACTATCGGGAATTGTGACGTTCGTCAAACCCTTACAATAGGCAAATGCGTAACTTGAAATTTTACTGACGCCATTCGGAATTGAGACGTTTGTCAGCGAATGGCACGACTCAAAAGCTCCCATACCAATATCGGAAATACTGGCTGGAATTGATACATTCGTTAAACTGGAACAGTTGAAAAATGCCCGATATTCAATACTTGTAACGCTCTCCGGTATGGAAACACTTATCATATTAAAACAATAGGCAAATGCCCATCTCGAAATATTGGTTACTCCCTCACCGATGATGACATGAATCACCTCGTTTCTATGTCCAATCCAAGGAGAACCCGTGGACATAGTTAAATCCATCCCTTTGGGTCCTTCAAAATCCATCATGCTTCCCGTGCCGCTGATAGTTAATGTGCCGTCATCGTCAAGCGTCCACGTCAGATTGTCGCCGCACTTGCCGCTGTCAACAGTAGCCGCGAACACGGACGGCACCTGTACCATCAGCAGAAGCACCACCAACAGTACACATGTCACACGCTTTTTCATGGTACATCACTCCTTGCATAGTTCCGCACGGTAAAAACTGGTAAATGTTCGAGGCAATGTCCGCCCCGGACTGTACGCGACTATTATACCAGTGGCGTCAAAGGGTGTGTTCGCGTTTTTTGACGCGGTTTTGTGGAGTTTGTACGAAAATTTATGCTGCGTTTGTGCGTTATGCTTGCGACGTACAAAAATATTGTGAATTTTCGTGCAAGTTCACAAATAATATTTTTGCGGCGCGGGAATTTGCCCCACCCGGCAGGAGGTGTCAGTCGGCATAACATCTTTGCAGGTATTTTTACCATACTATACACGCTTCGAGGTGTCGCACAGCGACGGAGGGGGCAAAACGAATGTTGCCAAGAAACCGTGTACACATACAGTGATACCGACCATATTTGCTTTCGTGATTGCGTCTTGCCGGATAGTGTGATATAATTCGTGCCGCGTCTATGAAATCCAAATATGACAGGAGGGTGTCATGTCTCGTCAAAAAATCAAATCGGTCACGCCGTGGGTACTGTTCTGTCTTGCGGGCGTGGCGTGGAATGTAGTCGGAGCAAGACTTGTGGCGTTTCTGGGTCTGCCGCTGTTTCTGGACTCACAGGGGACAGTCTTTGTCGCCGCGATTGGGGGTTATCTGCCCGGAATCGTGGTGGGCTATCTCTCGAACCTCGCCAACAGTACCTATGACCCCATATCCGTGTTTTACTGCGTCACCAGTGTGATGATTGCCGGAACCGCGACATTTTTTTATCACAAGGGGCTTTTCCGGAAACTGCCCGGTCTGCTCCTGTTTGTGTTCGTTCTGGCGTTTCTGGGCGGGGGACTGGGTTCGGTCATGGGCTGGGCGCTGTACGGGTTCGACATGGAAAGCGGCGTGTCCGGCGCGCTGGCTGTGCGGATTTACGAAAGCGGCTCGTTCACCCCGTTCACCGCGAAACTTATCGCCGATTTCACGGTAGATGTCGCCGACAAGGCGCTGACTGTGTTACTGGTGTTGCTTGCCCTGCGCTTTGTCCCCCGGCGGCTGGAAAGCGTTCTGGGGGTTCCGGTGCGGCGCGGCGCACACGCCGAAATCAACGCCGCGCCCAAAAACAAGTCTCTGCGCGGCATTTCCCTGCGTACGAAAATCGCCCTCATGATTTCGGGCGCGGTTCTGTTACTGGCGCTGTCGGCGTCCCTTATCACGTTTCTGCTGTACCGTCAGGCGCTGATTGAACAGCATATCAAGCTGGGACAGGGCGTGGCGGAGTTAGTGGCGTCCGCCATTGACCCCGGTGCCGTCGACCGCTATCTGGAAGAGGGGGAAAACGCCGCGGGCTACCGGGAAATGGAAAGCATGCTCTACCGAATCCGGGACAGTTCCCCGGATATTCAGTATGTGTACGTGTACCGGATTCTGCCGGACGGCTGTCACGTGGTGTTCGACTTGGACACGGACGACCTGCCCGGAAGCAATCCCGGCGACATTCATGCCTTTGACCCGTCGTTCTACGACTATCTCCCCTCCCTGCTCGCCGGGGAACCCATTGAGCCCATTATCTCGAATGACTTCTACGGCTGGCTTCTGACGGCCTACGCGCCGGTCTACAACGACGCCGGGGAATGTGTCTGCTACGCGGCGGCGGACACGTCCATGGAGAAGCTCCGCAACTATGAACTTCGCTTTCTGGCGCAGCAGATTTCCCTTTTTGTGGGTTCGTTCCTGCTGATTTTGAGTGTCACGCTGTGGCTGACGGAAGAACGGGTCATTGCCCCCATCAACGCCATTGCCAAGGCGGCGGGAATGTTCGCCTATGACAGCGAGGAAGCCCGCGCCGAAAACGTGGAAATTGTACAGGCTCTCGACATCCGTACCGGAGACGAAATCGAGAACCTCTATCACGCAATCCTGAAAACCGCCACGGACACCATGCGCTACATTGCCGATTCCCAGAAGAAAGCCGCGACCATTGCCAGAATGCAAAACGGCTTAATTCTGACGCTTGCCGACCTTGTGGAGAGCCGCGACCAGAACACGGGCGACCATGTACGCAAGACGGCGGCCTACACGGAAATCATCATGAAGCAGATGAAGCGGGACGGCGTGTACCCGGAGGCACTCACGAACGAGTTTATAGCGGAGGTCGTCAGCGCCGCGCCCCTGCACGACATGGGGAAAATTCACGTCCCCGACGCCATCCTGAACAAGCCCGGAAAGTTGAACGAAATCGAGTTTCAGGAGATGAAAAAGCATACCGTCGCCGGACAGGACATCATTTCCAAGGTCATGCAGATTGACCCGGATTCCGAATATCTGCGGGAGGCGCGGAATCTGGCGGCGTACCATCACGAACACTGGGACGGCACCGGGTATCCGAGCGGACTGGCGGGGGAAGATATCCCGCTGTCGGCGCGGGTTATGGCGGTTGCGGACGTGTTCGACGCGCTGGTGTCGCGCCGTTCCTACAAGGAGGCGTTCCCGTTCGAGAAGGCCGTACAGATTATCCGGGAGGGCGCGGGCAGTCACTTTGACCCCAAAATCGTTGAGGCGTTTCTACACGCCGAAACGGAAGTCCGGCGCGTGGCGGCGGCTTTCGGGGCGGTTTCCGCCTGACGCACATTTCCCGCGTGATACCTCTCTGTCGCCTTGCGGCGACATCTCCCCCAAAGGGGGCGACAAGAACGCCGTTCGCAACACACGAACATGGAACAATATCCCCTTGCCCTCCCCCTCTGGGGGAGGGTGGCGCGTCAGCGCCGGGTGGGGGCAAAATAAAATCCGGGCGGCCGCCCGGTATGGCGCCGGCCCCGCCGCGCTTTGCGAAACAGAAACGCTTTACAGTTTGCCGCCGGATGTGGCGATACCTTCCACGAACTGCTTTTGGAAAATCACGTAAATGACGACCATGGGCAGTACGGCGAGCGTCGCCGCCGCCATCATGGCGGGGTAGTCACTCTGATACTGTCCGACCATCTTGGAGAGTGCCGCCGAAAGCGTGGTTGTCAGGGCGTTGGTGTTGACAATCATGGGCCACATTAAGTCCTTGAACGCGAACACCGCCGTAAAGATTCCCAGTGACACCATCGAGGAACGCGTCAGCGGCATCATAATCAGGAGGAATTGCTGTCCGATATTGCACCCGTCGATACTGGCGGCTTCTTCGAGGTCACGGGGCAGTCCCTGATATCCGGTCTTTAACAGGTACGTCCCGAACGCCGTCACAATGCCCGGAAAGACAAGGCCGAATGTCGTATTGAGCATGCCCATTTTGGAGACCATCAAATACTGCGGAATGATGAAAATCTGTGCCGGAACCATCATCTGAATGAGTACCAGCGAGAACATGAGGCCTTTTCCGGGGAATTTGAGCCGCCCGAACGCGTACCCCGCCATAGTCGCGGTCAGACAGGCACAGACCACACGGAAGAAAATCATCAACAGCGTGTTTTTGTAGAGAATCAGGAAGTTGTAGGAAGTCCAGACGGTGGCGAAGTTGCCCCACTTCCAGCCGCTGGCGGGGAAGATGTAGAACGGGTCAACGGAAATGGCTTCCTGATTGGTCTTGACCGCCGTCAGAACCATCCACGCAAACGGTACAATCATGATAAACGCCATAATCGTGAGAATGACGTACATGATAATTTTATTCATGCGGTCTCTTGCGCGTGCGCTTTCCATAAATCCAGTCCTCCTTCCCGTCAGTTGTAGAATACCAGTTTCTTCTCGGCCTTCTGCATGATGAACGTGACCACGAGAATGAAGACCAGCAGAACCATGACGAGTGTCGCGCCGTAGCCGCGGTTCCCGTTCGTGAACGCGTATTGATAGAACAGGTACACCACGGACTGAACCTGTTTCAAGGCTTGGTTCGTCTTGTCCATGACCATGAACATCAAATCGAACACAGTCAGCGCGCCGATTAAGCGTGTCTGGACAATAAAGAACGTTGTCGGGCTGAGCAGGGGGATTGTGATATAGAAGAACTGCCGGATACCGGTAGCGCCGTCAATATCGGCGGCCTCGTAGTAATCGTGCGGGATTTCCTGCAAGCCGGAGATGAACAGTACCATATTGTAGCCGATAATCGACCAAACGCCGATAATGCCTATGGAAATCCACGCGATTTTCGGGTCATTAATCCAGCCGACTTTGACATGGAAAATGTTGTTGAGAAGTCCGAACTGCTGATTGTAGAGCCAGCGCCAGACCATGGCGACGGCGGCGGGGGCGCAGACCATCGGCAGGAAAAAGATTGTCCGGTAAATGGACGTTCCCGCCAGTTTCTTATTGAGGAACACGGCAAGCACTAACGCAATCACGACGCCGAACGGCACTTCAATCAGCGCGTACTTAATCGTGTTCCAAAGGGATTGCCAAGTCTCGGCCTGTTTCAGAACCGTGGCGTAGTTGGCAAGTCCGACAAAAGTGTTACCGCGTCCGAAGTCGCCGGTTTTGCACAGCGATTGCCACACGGTGTCGAAAATGGGGTAGAAGTTCAGCACAATCAACCCCAGCATGGTAGGCGTGATGAACGCCCATGCCCAGATTGCCGCGTTTTTCTCGGCGGCGGTCATTTTTTTCAAGTTGCACCCTCCTTCACGGCTATGTATCCTGACTGATACCTCATCGGGAAGCGACAGCGCGGGCGGGTCTGACTTTCGCGGCGCGACCCGCCCGCACGTTACGACAGCGGCCTGTGACAGCCGCCCGGAGCGGTTGCGTTATTCGGCGGCGATTGCGGCGTCAATAATCGCCTGCGCGTTGTCGCACGCCATTGCCATCGTGGCCTCGTCGGCGGGATTGAGCCACGCCGCAAGGAAGGCGTCCTGCTGAATCTTATCTTCCCACACGGTGGTGTTACGGGTGTAGGGACGGAAGAACAGCATGCCCTCTTCTTCAATGCGGTTGAACGCGGAAACGTCCATGCCGGGGAACGCTTCACTGAACGCGTCGGAAATGCCGGGGATAGCCGCCATTGTCACGCCGAGTTCGGCCTGTTTTACCTGTCCGGCCTCGTTGCAGAAATAGGAAATCAGACTGTACGCGGCGTCGGGATTGGACGTAGCCGCGGAGGCCGCCCAGCCGAGGCCGTTGTAGGACGACTGACGCTCGCCGGGGTCACACATGCCGTTACCGTTGGCGTCGCCGTAGGGCAGGAGCGCCCACTTGTAGTTGTCGTGGCCGTCGGCGGTGTAGAAAGCGTTAATCATCCAAGAGCCTTGCGTAATCATCGCGCAGAGGTTCGACATGAACAGCGAATCGGTACCCGTTTCGGCGACAACCGGCTGAGGCGCGGAGACTGTCAGAATCTTGCGGAGCATTTCCATACCGGCCTTGCCCTCGTCGGAGCCGATAGTCGTGCCTTTGTGGTCGTCGGTAATGACCTGTGCGCCGTAATCGTACACGAAGTTATACCATCCGTCCTGATTGTTGGAGGTGTTCATAGCGAAGCCGTACACGTTATCGGCGGAACCGGCCTCGGTAATGGCCTTGGCGGCCTCGTAGACGTTATCCCAACTCCAATCGTCCGTGGGAGCCTCCACGCCGTACTTGTCGAACAAGGCCTGATTGTAGAGCAGGGCGATAGTGTCATGGTCTTTCGGGAGCGCGTACTGGGAGCCGTTGGAGCTGTACAGGCTGACAATGCCCGGATAGTAATTGTCAAGACTGATACTGTCGTCATTGGCAATATACTCATCGAGATTGAGGAGCAGGTCATTTTCCATGTACATCTGCGCGGTGTTGGAGTGCATCCAGAACACGTCGGGCATGGTGCCGCCGGACGCGCCGGAGCTGAGGAGTGTCCAGTAACTGTCCCACGTAATGACGTTAATCGTGACGGGGACACCGGATTCGGCAGACCACGCGTCGGCGATTTCTTTCAGTCCGGCTAACTGGTTGTTGTCCCAGATAGCGACCTGAAGTCCGGCGGAGGAACCGCCGCCGCCTCCGGCGTTATTATCGGCGCTTTCGCCGCCGCCGGACGTGCCGCCGCCTCCGCCGCCGCAGGCGACCAGTGACGCCGCCATAATCAGCGACATGACAAGAGCAAGAAACTTCCGGGTATTCATTCGTCCAAATCCTCCTTGTATTGATTACTGTTGGCGTCGGCACCCGCACGGACGCGCCGCGAATGTCACTCCGTCGCGGGAATACAGGACGCGCTTGTGACAGTGTATCGCAACATGGAATTTTGTTGTATGGGGTAATGTCACGTTTTTATGGAATTGTGTGGTTTTTTGCGGTGCGCGGCGGAAAGTATTAGGCAATATGTCCAAAAAAATGTAACGTTTTTTGTGCGTGTGACAAGTGCGCGGTCGACGTAAGCTCACAAAATGCGGGGTAGCCCCCTGTCGCCCTGTTGTAACATCTTCCCCCCAAAGGAACAGAGATTGTCAGTCACCCGACTGAAACATTTTCATTAGGGTGAAAAAAATTCATTTTTTCTCTTGACATAGGCTTTTTTGTATGTTATGATGGCCTTACCGTTTGAAACGACAAGCGGCAACCATCATCTCTAACTATGGAGGAATCAATTATGAAGGACGAAAACGGGCGTTGCATGAAGAATATCGAAATTCTGCTGAAGCGGCGCAACATGACCAAGAAGGAACTCGAAAAAGCGGCAGACCTGAGCGACGGCTATTTGAGCCGCTGCAAAACGGAACGCAAACGTCCGAAGAATCTCGTTGAGATTGCGGATGTGTTGGGAACTGATGCCAATTTTCTGGTGGATTATAACATCGAAAAACTCAGCCCCGACGACAAACTGGCCTATCAGGTCATGGAGGCACTGGTCAATAAAACGCACGCCACGCAAATCGGGTGGCGGAGTTACGAGTATCAGGACACGCTCCCGAAACCCGAACCGCAGGCACAGCCGAACGGCGGCGAGAGCTATTACGCGGATTTGGGAGACGGACGCGCCGCGTTTTTGATTGCTGTCGAAACAACGTCTCATTTCCCCACGCTTCTGTGCGAGGTAGCGGGAGAAGTGGAACTGCATTTGGCAAAGGGCAATAATGTCAAATTCATCTGTTCCACGAACCGCCTCAAGGGAAAACTGTCCGAAAAACTCTATGGGTTGTACCATTTGGCGGAAAAGCGCGGAGTGGGAAAACATCTGTTCTGGGATGACGAAACCCGCGCTATGGTACAGGGACTGGTAGACATGGGCTAACAGCAAAATGGCGCGAACCTTACCCGGACTTTGGTTGAGGTTCGCGCCATTATGATTTATAATCCCAAGAGCCGCGCCGCGTTGCCGCCGAATATCGACGCTTGTTCCGATTCCGTCAGCGGCAGACGGCGCAAGCGTTCCACGGCGTCGGACTGTCCGCCCCACGGCGAATCCGTCCCGAACAGGATACGCGCCGCGCCGAATGTCCGTACCAGCCGCAGAAATTGCGCTTCCTGCATGAGTGACAGCGCCGTTTCCGTCCACGGGTAGCCGTCGCCGTTGGGCGTGACGCGTCCGATGGAAAAGGACGTGTCCAGATACACGCCGGTGTCGGGCAAGAGTTCTTCCACGGCGTCCCACTGACGCCAGCCGCCCATATGGGCGCAAATCAGCGGCGCGAACTTTGTCGCGGCGATTGCGCGGCGTATCATGTGCGGCGTGACGCGGTCGGCGTCCGGGAGGCCGATGTCAAGCCCGGCGTGTGTCAGCACGACGAGGCCAAGTTCCCCGGCGCGGTCGAGAATCCGCAAGTAGCGGATGTCGTCGAAGTCCGCGCCCTGATACGGCGGATGTAGCTTGATACCGCGTACACCCAGCGCCGCGACGCGTCCGAGTTCGGCGTACCAGTCCACGAAATCGGGGTGCATGGCTCCGAAGGACAGTACCCCGGTCTCGTGCGTACGTTCGTTGATACGCGCCGCGGTGTCGTTGATTTGCGTGACCTGTCGCGGGGACGTGGCGACGGGCAGATTGACCGCGTACGCGATACCCGCCGCCCGCATGGACGTGCTTAAAGCGGCAATTGTGCCGTTGGTAAACGGGTGAATGTGCGCGGCGGCCTGTAGCTTGTCCACAGTCGCCGCCGCGATAGCGTCCGGGAATGTGTGGGTGTGGATGTCGATTATCATTCGGGGTCTCCGAGCGCCTCACTTTGCCGCACGGTGACTTTGCGGTCGTAGCAGGAGAACGCGCCGTCGACAAGATTTTTGTCCGGCGCGGACGTGAACGCGCTCACAACGGGGACAATGACCAGTCCGGCGAGCATGCAGAACGCGCCCGCGTTAATCGGGGATTGAATCAGCGTCGGGAAACTCGAACGGACAAAGATATTAGCCAGCATGACCACGGTGGAGAATACGAAACTTGCCCAACATGCGATTTTGGTTGTACCGCGCCAGTAGAGGCCGTACAGGAACGGCGCGAGGAACGCCCCCGCCAACGCGCCCCAACTGACACCCATCAGTTGCGCGATAAAGGTCACGCTGGAACGGTACTGAATAATCGCCAGTATGACGGAAATCGTGATAAAGACGACAATCAGGATACGCATAATAGAGACTTGCCGTTTCTGGTTCATGTCGGGGAAGAACAGGTCTTTGATAAAGTCGAGAGTGAGCGTGGAGGAGGACGCCAGTACCAGAGAGGAGAGCGTCGACATGGACGCGGACAGTACGAGTATGACGACCACGGCAATGAGGATATCGGGGAGGCCGGAGAGCATGGACGGAATCACGGCGTCATAGCCGCCGACGGGGACGCCGTTTTCTGTGACGGAAATCACGTCCGAGAACAGCCACCCGAAACCGCCTAAGAAGTAGCACCCGCCCGCGATAACGAACGCGAACAGCGTTGAAATTACAGTGCCTTTGTTGACGGCCTCTTCACTTTTGATAGCGTAGAATTTCTGAACCATTTGGGGCAGTCCCCACGTGCCGAGGGATGTCAGGATAACGACGCCCAGCAAATTCACGGGGTCGGGGCCGAAGAAGGAGTTGAACACGCCGGGGGCGTCCGACACCAACGGGTCACTGACACGGGAGAGGCCGTCAAGCGCGGCGAGGAAGCCGCCCCGGCTTTGGAGTACCGCCACAATCACGGCGCAAATGCCGAACAGCATAATAATACCCTGTATAAAGTCGTTGATAGCGGTCGCCATATAGCCGCCCGCGATGACATAGATACCAGTCAGCACCGCCATGACAACCACGCACACGGAGTAATCAATATGGAAGGCCATTCCGAAAAGTCGGGAGAGGCCGTTATAGAGGCTTGCCGTGTAGGGAATCAGGAAAATGAAGATAATCACGGACGCGGCGATTTTAAGGGAGTGACTGCCGAAGCGTTTGCCGAAAAATTCGGGCATAGTGGCGCTTGACAGATGTTGTGTCATGATACGGGTACGGCGTCCGAGGACAGCCCACGCCAACAGGGAACCAATGAGGGCGTTCCCGATACCCGCCCATGTGGCGGCGATACCGTAGCGCCAGCCGAATTGTCCGGCGTAGCCGACAAAGACGACGGCGGAGAAGTACGAGGTACCGTAGGCGAAGGCGGTCAGCCACGGTCCGACGGAGCGTCCGCCGAGTACGAATCCGTCCACGTCGGTGGCGTTGCGGCGGCAGTAGAGGCCAATTCCAATCATCAGCCCGAAGAACACCACCAGCATGAGCGCTTTCAAAACCATAGAAATCAAGTCCTTTCGTTGTCAATCGCTGGGTTGCTTTGATACTATAAACCTTTACAGGGATAAAGTCAAGAGGAAATTTTGTGTTGCGGCAAAAATTTTTATGCCCCCACCCGGCGCTGACGCGCCACCCTCCCCGCCCCCTCTGTCACCTACGGTGACATCTCCCCCACTGCGTGGGGGCGACAGGGGAGGGCTTCGCGGGACTGCCGACAAGAAAAATGTGACATAATTCCACATACAATGCCGCAACTTTCCGCCTCCCCCGCACGGCGGGGGAGGTGTCGCGTAGCGGCGGAGGGGGCAAAACGAATCTTGCCAAGAAACCGTGTACACATACTGACGCCGACCACATGACACATACTTCTTGACGCGGCGGGATAGAGTGTGGTATCATAAGCGCGACAGGGTACATGTGCTTTACGGTCACAGGAGGCGATTGTCTTATGAAAACCATCATCACCATTGGGCGGCAGTTCGGGAGCGGCGGCAAGGAAGTCGGGATTCGTGTGGCGCGGGAACTGGGCATTCCCTGTTACGACAAGGAACTCATGAAGGAGGCCGCCAAACAAAGCGGACTGTCCGAAAAAATTCTGGAGAGCTTCGACGAACGCCCGAAAAGTCTGCTCTACTCCATCGCCATGGACTCGTACATTTTCTCGTTGCCCGGCACCGGAGCCGGGGATTCCCTCGAACAGCAGGTGTATTTGGCTACGTTCGACACGATACGGCGTCTGGCCGCTAACGGGGCGTGTGTCATTATCGGGCGGTGCGCCGACTACGCCTTAGCGGAGAATCCGAACCTGTTGCGACTGTTCATCTACGCGCCCATGCAAGACCGCGTACAGCGTGTGGCGGAACGTCAGCAACTGTCGCCGGAGAAGGCCAAGACGCTGATTCGCAAAACCGACCGGCGTCGGGCGTCGTACTACGAATACTATACTTCCCACGGCTGGGGCGAGACAGAGAGTTATGACTTCTGCCTCAATTCCAGTACGCTGGGACTGGGCGGCACCGTGGAATTGATACGTTCCATTGTCGAACACCGGGAAAACCCTGTGTCAAGCCCCACAGAGCATGACCCCACCCGGCAAAACGTGTGAAACCCGGTCACGGGTTGAAAAATCAAATCACAAGGAGTGGAGACCATGAGCGAAGAAACCAAGAAAATCCGCAGAATCGGCGTACTGACCAGCGGCGGCGACGCCCCCGGCATGAACGCGGCAGTCCGCGCCGTCGTACGCGCCGCGCTGACGAACAATGTCGAATGCGTCGGAATCCGGCGCGGCTACAACGGCCTCATTCGCGGCGACTACTACCTCATGAACGGTCAGGAAGTCAGCCACATTCTTTCCCGCGGCGGTACGGTACTCTACACCGCACGGAGTGACGAATTTATGACCGCCGAAGGCCGTCAACGCGCCGTCGATGTCTGCCGCTTCCTTGGGCTGGACGGCCTTATCACTATCGGCGGTGACGGTACGTTCCGGGGCGCGCTGGAACTCTCCCGGCTGGGCGTCCCCGTCGTGGGCATTCCCGCCACGATTGACAACGATGTCGGCTGTTCCAATTACACCATCGGCTTTGACACCGCATGCAATACCGCTATTGAGTGCGTCGACCGTCTGCGCGATACCATGTCGTCTCATGAACGCTGTTCGATTGTCGAAGTCATGGGACGCCGCGCCGGATTCCTCGCGCTGTACGTGGGCATTTCCGTCGGCGCGACTGCCGTACTCATCCCCGAAAATGACCTTCAGTTTGAGCGGGATGTCATTGAACCTATCCGGGAAGCCAAATTCGTCGGCAACACGCACTTTATGCTTGTCGTGGCGGAGGGCGTGTGCATGGACGAAAAATTCCCCGGCGTCCATACGGTTTTCGACTTGGGCGACAAAATCAAAGAGGCAATCGGCATGAAACCGACTGTCACCGTGTTAGGCCACTTACAGCGCGGCGGCAAGCCCACAGCGCGTGACCGCGAAACCGCCAGCAGAATGGGATTCCGCGCCGTCAAAGCCTTGGTCGAAGGCCGCAATAATGTTATCATCGGCACCCAGAAGGGCAGAATTGAGGAAATCCCCATTGAAGACGCGCTGGAAATGAAAAAGGGCATTCAGATGGAGCGTTACTATATGCTTCACGACCTCCAAAACCGTGTGCCGCGTCATATGCGCTGACATTCGACGCGTGTCCGCGCATGAACGCCGCGACGCCGGAACAAATCCAGCGTTTCGACACGTGTCCGCCGCGACGCCGGAACAAGTCCAGCGTTTCGACACGTGTCCGCCGCGACGCCGGAACAAGTCCAGCGTTTCGACACGTGTCCACCGCGACGCCGGAACAAGTCCAGCGTGTCCGCGCATGAACGCCGCGCTTTCGGGCATACTGACGCAAACGCACGAAAGGGGGCGGCACATGAACACTCGAACGGGCTTTATGGCTGGAATCGGTGCCGGTCTGATGGCTGGCGCGTTCGCGGGGGCGCTCATGCCCATGGGACGCGATAATATGAAAACGCAAGTCGGGCGGAGTATCCGCAAACTCGGACGCGCCGTGGACAAAGCTGTTGACAACGTCATTTCCGAAATGCGTTGAAAGTCCGGGGGGAACGTCCGTTCTCCCCGGAAAATTTATGCCGGATACTCCACATTGACCGCTCACACGGAAAACAGAAGTTGCGCGTAAGTCGGGAAAGGCCAGTAAGCGGAAGCCGTCAACAGTTCGAGACGGTCTGCGTATGTCCGGGCGTCGGACATGTCGCGGACAATCACATCGTGACTGTAGACCATGGCTTTCGTCGGTTCTTTGGGCATTTCGCCGAGGTCACGTTCCAGACGCTCACACGCCCCGAAAAGCGCGTCTGTCAGCGTGGAAATTTCCTCCGCCGTACGGGTTTCGTAGTCGCATGACATGCCGTGGGCGTCCTTGTTCGTGATACGTCCGCACAGTTCCGCCGCGTACGCCGAGACCGCCGGAAGTATTTCGTGTCGAATCATGTCGACCATAGTCCGGGCCTCAATGGTAGTGACGGCGGTATAGTTCTCCACGTGGATTTCGGCGCGGGCCTGAATTTCCTCTTCGGTGTAGATACCGTGCCGTACGAACAGTTCCAAGTTCTTCCCGGCGGTGTACATCGGGAGCGCGTCGGCGGTCGACGTGAAGTTACTAAGTCCGCGCTGTTCGGCCTCGCGCACCCACGCCTCGTCGTAGCCGTTGCCGTTGAAAATAATTCGCTGGTGTTCGGTGAAAACCTGTTTCATGAGGTCGTTTAATGTGCGCTGGAAGTCGCCGGAGGATTCCAGCGTGTCGGCGAACTGCCGCAACTCCTCCGCCATAATCGTGTTGAGGGCGATATTGGGGCCCGAAATCGACTGCGACGCGCCCAGCATGCGGAACTCGAATTTATTGCCGGTGAAGGCCATGGGACTGGTTCTGTTGCGGTCGGTGGTGTCCTGCGGAATCGCCGGGAGTACGTCGACGCCGATTCGGAGCTGGCGCTTCCCGCTGGACGCGACCGGGGTTCCGTGAATGATGGCGTTGACAACGGCTGTCAGCTCGTCGCCGAGGAACACGGACAGTATCGCGGGAGGCGCTTCGAGTCCGCCGAGGCGGTGGTCATTGCCCGGAAACGCCACGGTAGCGCGTAAGAAGTCCTGATAGTCGTCGACGCCCTTGAGAAACGCCGCCAAAAAGAGCAGGAAGCGGGCGTTTTCGCCGGGAGTGTCGCCGGGCTTGAACAGGTTTTCGCCGCTGTCCGTGGACAGAGACCAGTTATCATGTTTACCGGAGCCGTTGAAGCCCGCGAACGGCTTTTCATGCAACAGACACACAAGCCCGTGGCGTTCGGCAACCTTTTTCATGACTTCCATGGTCAACTGATTCTGGTCACACGCTGTGTTTGCGTCGGTGTAAATGGGAGCCATTTCGTGTTGGGACGGCGCAACCTCGTTATGTTTGGTCTTTGCGAAAATGCCGAGTTCCCATAACGCCTCGTCCAAGTCGCGCATATAGGCCGCCACACGCGGACGAATTGCGCCGTAGTAATGGTCGTCGAGTTCCTGCCCGCGTGGCGGTTTCGCGCCGAACAGGGTACGCCCCGTCAAACGCAAGTCCTGACGTTTCCGGTACATGTCCCGGTCAATGAGGAAATATTCCTGTTCGGGGCCGACCTGCGGAATGACGCGTTTTGTCTGGGTGTCGCCGAACATGCGGAGAATACGCACGGCCTGCCGCGAGACCTCATCCATGGAACGGAGCAGAGGCGTTTTTTTATCGAGCGCGTGTCCGGAGTACGAACAGAACGCCGTAGGAATGCACAGGGAACCTTCCTTGATGAACGCGAAGGAAGTCGGGTCCCACGCGGTGTAGCCGCGAGCCTCGAACGTGGCGCGCAAGCCGCCCGACGGGAATGACGACGCGTCCGGCTCTCCCCGGACAAGTTCCCTGCCGGAGAACTCCATCAGGACGCGCCCGCCGCCGACAGGCGCTATAAAGCTGTCATGTTTCTCGGCGGTGACGCCGGTCATGGGCTGGAACCAGTGTGTAAAGTGTGTGGCACCGCGCTCGACCGCCCACTGTTTCATGGCCTGCGCGATTTCGTTGGCGGTGGACAAGTCCAGCGCCGTCCCGCCGGTGACGCAACGTTTCCAAGCGCCGTAGGACGCCGCCGAAAGCCGTTCTTTCATGGTCTGCTCGTTGAATACCATGCTTCCGAACAGTTCCGGGAGTTTGCGTATCTCTGACATCGTAACATCCCCTTTCAGTCAACCACGACATTCTAACAGCAGTCCGGGGAAATTACAAGTATTTTTCCGGCACCGGAAACCAAAATTTTCCTGATTGGACATTGGAATATTTTCTTCTTGACATTTCCGCGTGGACGCATATAAAATATTGTGCAACTGAAAAACAGTTGCTGTCCGCGAAAGCGAAAAGAGAGACTGTTTATGGAGCTGATTGTCTCATGACAAAGAGGGGTGAAGGGTATGGCTGCCGGGAACTTACTGTACTACAAGGGCTACAGCGCGAGGCCGGAATATTCCGCCGATGACCGTACTTTTTACGGCGTGATTCTGGGAATCAGCGACTTGGTGGACTTCAGTTCCGACCGGGCGGACGAACTCGAAAACGAGTTCCACCGGGCGGTGGACGATTATCTGGACTTCTGCCGGGAAATCGGCAAAGAGCCGCAAAAAGAATACAAAGGGACATTCAATGTCCGGGTTTCGCCGGAACTGCACAGACAGGCCGCCATGCGTGCCGAGGCGGAAAATGTTTCCCTCAACCGCTTTGTGGAAAACGCGCTTCGGAACGCGCTGGTTCACTCATAAGAACGCGTTAAAAAAACAGGGTTCCCGGACTGGCGGGAATCCTGTTGACACTTATCCGTGATTTTGTTCCGTTTGCGAGAGCAGTTCCAGCGCGGCTTTGGCGGCGGCCTGTTCGGCCTCTTTCTTACTGCGTCCGGTGCCGCGCCCAAGCTGTCTGCCGTTGACGCGGACTTCCATTGTGAACACTTTCGCGTGGTCGGGTCCCTGTTCGTCGAGCAGTCCGTAGGTCATGACATGTTCGGGATTGTGCTGGATAAGTTCCTGCAACACGGTCTTGTAGTCCTGATTGCGGGTTTCGGGGACTTCCTCCCGGAAGCCGCTCAACAGACAGCGGTAAATCAGCGCGGACGCGGCCTCCATGCCGCCGTCCAGATAGACCGCCGCTAAAACCGCTTCCACGGCGTCGGCGAGAATCGAGGGACGCGTTCTGCCGCCGCCGGTCTCCTCTCCGCGTCCGAGGCGCAAATGTTCGCCCAGACCGATTTCCAGCGCGATGCCGTACAGGCTCTTTTCGCACACCAGCGCGGCGCGACTGCGTGTCAATTCGCCCTCCGGCCAGTCCGGGCGCTGACGGTAGAGAAATTCCGCCGTCACAACGCCTAAAATCGAATCGCCCAGAAATTCCAGACGCTCATTGCTCTGTATATGCCGGGAACGGTGTTCGTTGGCGAATGAACTGTGACATAACGCCTGTTCCAGCAGGGACGGGTCACGAAATGTATACTGGAGTTTCTGTTCCAGTTCTTGGACAGCGCTCATAATTTGCTCAGCCTCCTTATGCGCCCGGATTGCGTGACGGGTTTATTTCATGCGTTCGGCGAGGAAGCGCACGGCGTCGCCCACGGTTTTCAGCGCGGGGAGTTCCTCTTCGGGTACTTCCTCAATCTCGAAACGTTCCTCCATCGCCATGACGAGTTCCACGAGGTCAACGGAGTTCGCGCCCAAGTCGTCCTCGAAAGAGGTCTCCATCGTGACGCTGTCCGGCTCCATGACAAATTCTTCCGCGACGAGTTCCCGCATGATACCGAAAATTTCCTCAACTGACATATTCCAGCACCTCTTGAAATGGAAAGATTGCGGCGTCAGCCGCGCTTACACATCATACGGTAGGACGCCGTAACTGTCAAGGGGAGATTGCGTTTTTTTCGGTGAAAAACCGCGTTCAGGGACGCCCGATTTTCATCAGGCCGACATTCTTTTCCACGTCGTCGATGAATCCGCTTTCGGCGTACTCCTTGGCGCGGAGAATCGCGTTGCAGACGGCGCGGGCGTTCGAGGAACCATGCGCCTTGATAACGGGCTTCGAGACGCCTAAAAACGGCGTGCCGCCGACTTCCGACGGGTCAAGCGTCTTTTTCATGGCGGTCAGGTCGCCTTTGAGCATGGCGGCGGCGATTTTGGTCTTTGCGTTCGTCAGAAACAGCTTTTTGAGTTCGCGCAGGAAAAATTTTCCGGTTCCCTCCACGCTTTTCAGCATGACATTCCCCGTGAATCCGTCCGTGACCACGACATCCGCCCCGCCTGACATGGCGTCGCTGGCTTCAATGTTGCCGATAAACTGAATACGGTTCGCGTCAGAGGCTTTCCGCAACAGGGCATAGGCGTCATGACGCAAGGGGTCGCCTTTTTCCTCTTCGGCACCGATGTTGAGCAGTCCGACACGGGGATTGTCGATTTTCAGCACGCGCTTGGCGTAGAAACTCCCCAGATACGCGAACTGTAACAAGTCCTCCGGGTTGCAGACGGCGTTCGCGCCGCAGTCGCAGAGAATCATTTTGCCGGTAGCGGTCGGGAGTACGGGCCCCATGGCGGCGCGTCGTACGCCCCGAATCCGCTTGACAACGAGTGTCGCGCCCGACAACAGAGCGCCCGTCGACCCCGCCGACACAAACGCGTCTCCAATGCCGTCGCGTACGAGATTCAGGCCGATTGTCAGCGACGAATTTTTCTTCTTCTTGAACGCGGTGGCGGGCGGGTCGGAGATTTCCACGACTTCCGGCGCGTCCTTGATTTCGACGCCCGCCGGGAGTGTCTTTTCCCCGCACTCCTCCACGACACGCAAAATGTCGGCGGTTCTGCCGACAAGCAGGATGTCGACGCCGAGTGTCTTATGCGCTTCCAGCGCCCCCCGGACAAGCGCACCGGGGGCGTTGTCGCCGCCCATCGCGTCTACGATAATTTTCATGTGTACAACCTCCACCCGTTATTTATGTCTGAACAGTTGACGCGCCCTTGTCTCCCCCCTTTGGGGGGAGATGTCGCCGTA
>JAFSRZ010000043.1 GCA_017445875.1 Oscillospiraceae bacterium
AATCTCCGCTGATAAAAACGCGTAAGTCGGCATAACTTTTTTGTAGGGGGATTTTCCAAAATATGGAATCATTGATTGAGGCGGAGAGAAACTGTAGAGAATCGGCAAAATCGCGCCGAAAATTGAACCCCGGAATATGCTCTTTTTCATACCGTTTCCCCGTTTCCAGTCCCTTTCAGAAAATCTCTACAACAAAGTGACACCGACCAGACCGGCGTCGGTGTAAAATAATTGTAGGACTTTTTAACTTCCATATTATGGAAATTTCAGGTAGACATAAAGTGTGCGTTTACACCCAAAAACGCGCATCAATATACGCCTGAAAGTTGCCCCTGTTGCTGTCAGGATATGCGGCTTGCGGCAACTCCGAAAAAGTCCTACAATAACTTGATACCGACCAGACCGGCTGGAAATTTGACATAACGTGTAAGCCTTGTTATAATGACGAAAATCGACACGGGAGGCGGTACACATTTGAAACTGATACATCTTTCGGACTTACACCTCGGCAAGCGGCTCAACGAACACAATTTGATTGACGACCAGCGCGACATTCTACAGAAAATTCTCCGCGTCGTCGACAGCGAGAAGCCCGACGCCATACTGATGGCCGGGGACGTTTACGACCGCTCCATACCGCCCGCCGAGGCCGTCCAACTTCTGGACGACTTTTTAACGCGGCTTGCACAACGCAACTTGCCGACATTCCTTATCAGCGGGAACCACGATTCCCCGGAACGGGTATCTTTCGGCGCGGCGCTCATGAAAGAAAGCGGCATTCACATTGCCCCGCTTTACGATGGACGCGTCACGCCCGTGACGCTCTCCGACGAGTTCGGGACAGTCAACCTGTATTCGCTCCCGTTCGTGAAGCCGGTACATGTCCGGGAGTGCTTCCCGGACGCCGAAATCTCGTCCTACACGGACGCGCTCCGCGTCGCCGTCGAACAGATGAACGTTCCGACAAACGAACGTAATGTGTTAATCGCACACCAGTTTGTCACGGGCAACGGCGATTCGGAGACGCCGGAACGCTCCGACTCCGAAGTCAGCGTAGGCGGACTGGATAATGTCGACCTGTCCGTGTTCGCGCCGTTCGACTACGTGGCGCTCGGACATATCCACAAGCCGCAGTATGTCGGACGCGAATCCGTGCGCTATTGCGGCACGCCGCTGAAGTATTCGTTCTCGGAAGTCCGGCACGAAAAGTCGGTCACAGTCGTGGAACTCGGCGCGAAGGGTGTCTTAAAACTCCGTACAATTCCGCTGGAACCGTTGCGCGAAATGCGCGAGTTGCGCGGCACGTTATCCGAAATCCTGTCACGGGAGCGCGACGACCCCCGCGCCGACGATTATTTCCGCGTCATTCTGACCGACGAGGACGAAATCCCGGACGCAATCGGCAAACTCCGTACGCGCTGTCCGAACGTGTTACGCTTGGAGTACGACAACGCCCGTACGCGTGCCGCCGTGCGTCTCGACGCCCCCGCCACACTCGAAGGCCGGACGCCCGTTGACCTGTTCGGCGAGTTTTACGAACAGCAGAACAACCGCCCCATGAGTGACGAACAGCGCCGCTTCTGTGAACAACTCATGGAGGAAATACAGGAGGCGATGTCATGAGGCCGGTTAAACTGACGCTTTCGGCGTTCGGGCCGTACGCGGACAAGACGACACTGGATTTAGACAAGTTAGGCAGTCAAGGCCTGTACCTGATAACCGGCGACACCGGCGCGGGCAAGACCACACTTTTCGACGCCATTGCCTATGCCCTGTACGGCGAACCCAGCGGCGACAGCCGCAAGTCGGACATGCTCCGCTCGAAGTACGCCGACGACGATACCCCGACGGAAGTCACGCTGGAATTTCTGTGCGACGGCAAAACGTACACGGTCACGCGTTCCCCGACACAGACATACCGTGGGAAAGAGAAAAAGGCGTCGGCGGAACTGCTCTGCCCCGACGGGCGGATTGTCACAAAGACAAGGGATGTCACGAAGGCCGTACGCGACATTTTAAGCCTCGACCGCGAACAGTTTTCACAGGTCGCCATGCTCGCGCAGGGGGGATTCGTGAAGTTTCTCCACGCGAAAACCGACGCCCGGACGGAGATTTTCCGCGAAATTTTCAAGACCGGATGTTATGAGAAGTTTCAGGAACGCTTGAAGCGGGAGGACAAAGCCCTTGAACAGCGTTGCGCGGAATCCCGCGCCAGTGTGCGGCAGTACCTGAACGGCGTACTTTGCGGCGCGGACGAGGCCTTGTCCGGGGAGATGGACAAACTTCTTTCCGGGGCGCTCCTGCCGGACGATATCGAACGGGCGGCGGAAATCCTCGACACGCTGATTGAAAAGGATACCGCCGCCGAAGCGTCAGCGGAAGCCGAAAAGGCCGCTATCGAACAGCAGTTAGACATTGTCAAGGCCGAATTACAGCGCGTGGAACGTCTGGAAGCCACCCGGAAGCGCTTACAGGAAGCAAAAACACAGTTCGCGGCACTGGAACCCGATTTGAAACGCCGTCAAGAGGCGTTACAGGCCGAAACCGCACGTCAGCCGGAATATGACCGCTTGGGCGGGGAAGTCGCGGCACTCGAAACGCGTCTGCCGGAGTACGGAAAGCGCGAGACACTCAAATTAGATTTGTCGAAGCTGTCCCGGACGCTGAAACACCGTCAGATAGACGCCGAAGCCGACGAGGCGTCACGCGCCGAACAGTCCGCGCAGTTGGAGGCGTTCCGGGAGGAACGGACAGCGTTAGAGGACGCCCCGACGCGTCTGGAAGGTCTCAAAGCCGAACAGAAGGACGCGGACGCCCGGAAAAGTGACCTGAATAAGTTTCAAGCCGATATCAGGGCGTATCGCAAACTGGAACAGGAGTTGACCGACGCCCGGAACGCGTACCTGCAAGCGCGGGACACGGCGAAGCGGTTACAAGCGGCGTATGACACGCAGAATCAGGCATTTTTAGACGAACAGGCGGGTATTTTGGCGGAAACGTGTCTGAAACCCGGTACGCCGTGTCCGGTGTGCGGCTCGACGGAACACCCGCGCCCGGCGTCGAAGTCGGAACACGCCCCGACGGAGGCGCAACTGAAAAAGTACAAGCAGGACGCCGACAAAGCGCAATCCGCCGCGACAACCGCCAGCACGTACGCCGGAAGCCTCACAGGACAGGCGGAGTCGTCGCTAAACGCCTTGCGCGAACGCGGGGCGGCGTTGTTCCCGGACTGCCCGACATTGGACGAAATAGAGGCGGGGCTTTCCGGCGCTCTACAGAACGCCGAAGCCGACGTAAAACGTATCAAAGCCGAGGCGCGGGAAGTGCAAACACTTGTCAAGCGTCGGGCGGAACTTGACGCGGAAATCCCCGTACGGGAAGCCGACTTGCAGGCGCTTGAAACACGTATCCGCGAACGCGAACAGCAAATCACCACTGACACCACCCGTCTACAGGAACTCGCCGGACAGCTCCGCGAACTCGACGCCGTGTTACAGTACGACAGCGACGCCGCCGCACGTCAGCAAATCAAAACACTGGAACAGTCCCGCGAAACAATGCGTCACGCGTTGGACAGCGCCCGGAAGGCCGTCGAGAACGGACAGCGTGACGCCGAACGTCTCCGGGGCAGTATCGCGCAACTGGAGGAACAGCTTTCGGCGGAGGACATGCCCGACCGCGCAAAATTAGACGCCGATTTCTCCGCGCTCTCCGAACGCGCCGGACAGGTCATGCAACAGCTCAAAGAATTAAGTACCCGCGTCAGCGTGAACCGTACCGCGTCGGGCAACATCCGTACGGGCGGCGACACTCTCCGCGAGTTGGAGGACAAATATACATGGGTTCACGCGCTGTCGACGACGGCGAACGGCAATCGGGGACGCGGCGTCAAGCTGGAAACATACGTCCTCATGACCTGTTTCGACCGCATTCTGTACCGTGCGAATCAGCACTTGAAAATCATGTCGGATGGACAATACGAACTCCGGCGGCGGGACATTTCCGAGGCGAAACAGGGTCTGGAACTCGATGTCATGGACTTCTACAACGGCACTGAACGCGACGTGAACACGCTTTCGGGCGGAGAATCGTTTCAGGCGTCTTTGGCGCTGGCGCTGGGATTGTCGGATGAGATTCAATCATCGTCGGGCGGCGTCCGGCTTGATACAATGTTCGTGGACGAGGGTTTCGGCTCTCTCGACCCCGACACACTCCAACAGGCAATCCGCGCCCTGCTCAGTCTCGCCGAATATGACAGGCTGATTGGCATTATCTCCCATGTCGACGCCCTCAAAGAACAGATTGACCGTCAGATTTTAGTCACGAAGCGGAAAAGCGGCGGAAGCGCGGTTTCTATCCGCGTCTGACGCGAACCCCTCCCCCGGTGACAGGGGGAGGGCGTTTTTCATGACATTGCGGCTTTCAGCGGCAAACCATGTCAAATGACAGCTTCTATCGGGGCGGACAGGGGCGCGTAATTCGCGCCGAATGTCAACACGCGTACTTTCGCGGTCCGCTTGTTGGAGACGGTGAACGTCAAAGCGCCGCCTGTTTTCGACTGCGTTTCGGTCATTTGTCCGGCGCTGTCGTAGCCGACAATAAACACAATGGCGTTTTCCGGCGCGGAGAATGTCCGGGAAATCACGTCCCGCCCGTCGGAAGTGGTCACGGCTAACGTCGGCGCGCTGCTATAGTGCATGTACAACTTTGTATTCCCGGACGCGCCGGTAGTCGTCGCCTTGGTCACACTGCCCCACTGCGATTCCGTCCCGGCGTAGTAGACATGGAGCGTTGAACAGTCATGAAGCGCGGCGTAATCAATGTGCGTGACGCTCAAAGGAACGGTAATGCTTTGCACGCTTCCGCAACTGCGGAACGTGCTTTTCCCGATACTCTTTACGCCCGGCGCAATGTCAATTGTCAAATCATGGTTGCCGTAGTAACAGCCGGAGTACCACGGAGACCAAGAGTAACTGTCCGTGAAGTCGGACATATCGCCCGTGCCGATGAACGTCACGTGGCTGACGCCCGTACACCACGAGAACGCGCCGCTTTCCATCACAGCGTCCGCCGGGAACGTCACATCCTCCAGCGCCGAACAGCCGTTGAAGGCGTCCGTATGAATGGTTTTCACGCTTGCGGGGAGCGTGAGTGTTTGCAGGGAACTACAGCCCCGGAACGCCTCCACGGCAATTTCGCCGACGCCGTCTTTGACCGTGACATTTCCTTTCGCGCCGCCGCAGCCCTTGAAAGCCTTTGCCCCGATGGTGTCGGCGTACCGGACAAAGTCCAAGTCGCCCAGACCGGAACAGCCCTCAAACGCCGACGCGCCGATTTTCGCCACGGTGTCGGCGACAGTCGCCTTGACAATTTTATGGGAGCCGTGGAATGTGTCCGCGCCGATACTGGTCACGCCGGACTGCAAGGTGACAGTCACATCATGGTTTCCGTAGTAACAGCCGGAATACCACGGCGTCCACGAATAGCTTTCCGTGAAGTCGTACATATCGCCCGTGCCGAGGAATGTCACGTTACTGACGCCCGTACACCACGAGAACGCGCCGCTTTCCAGCGTCATGGAACCCGGAAGGGTGACATTCGCCAGCGCCGAACAGCCGTTGAAGGCGTCCGCGCCAACTTTTTTCATACTTGCGGGGAGCGTGAGCGTGTCCAGAGAGCTACAGCTTCGGAACGCCTCCACGGGAATCGACGCCACACCGTCTTTGACCGTGACAGCGCCTTTCGCGCCGCTACAGCCCTTGAAGGCCTTTTCCCCGATTTCGTCCGCGTACTGTACAAAGTCCAAGTCGCCCAGACTGGAACAGCCCTCAAACGCTGACGCGCCGATTTTCGTCACGGTGTCGGCGACAGTCGCCTTGACGATTTTATGGGAGCCGTGGAACGTGTCCGCCCCGATAGCCGTCACGCCCGACGCGATTTCTACTGTCACATCGTGGTCGCCGTAGTAACAGCCGGAATACCACGGCGTCCACGTGTAGCTTTCCGTGAAGTCGGACATATCGCCCGTGCCGAGAAATGTCACGTTACTGACGCCCGTACACCACGAGAATGCGCCGCTGTCCAGTGTCAGGGAACCCGGAAGCGTTACGTTTGCCAGCGCCGAACAGCCGTTGAAGGCGTCCGCGCCAATGTTTTTCATACTCGCGGGGAGTGTGAGCGTTTGCAGAGAGCTACAGCTTCGGAACGCCTCCGCCGGAATCGACGCCACGCCGTCTTTGACCGTCGCGGCACCCGTCGCGCCGCTACAGCCCTTGAAAGCCTGCGCCCCGATTTCGTCCGCGTACTGTACAAAGTCCAAGTCGCCCAGACTGGAACAGCCCTCGAACGCCGACGCGCCGATTTTCGCCACGGTGTCGGCGACAGTCGCCTTGACGATTTTATGGGAGCCGTGGAACGTGTCCGCCCCGATAGCCGTCACGCCCGAC
>JAFSRZ010000044.1 GCA_017445875.1 Oscillospiraceae bacterium
TACCGATGGCTAGTCGGGAATTTACGCCTGTGGACTGTGCATGAACTTGTGAGTAGCGTCTGACTTGTCAGCGCGAAAGCACACAGGTTGAAGCAGGAATTTTCTCAATATGGGTATCTTTGTCCATATTTCGAGTAGCAGGTGCTTTTGAAGCATGCCCGGAGACCCGGAAGCATTCCGTTTGATGAAGCTGATTTTTCAGAAGCGTGCCGGGAAGCGGGGTTTGTGCCTTTGGGTCTTTCCGATAAGCACATTCTCGCGGTACGCACGCTTACCAGACCGAACGCGCTCAGGGAACACAACGACCCCTTTGACCGGTTACTGTTGGCGCAGGCCAAGGTTGAGAATCTCTTGTTCCTGACGCATGACGCGCTGATTCCTGACTATGAGGAAAAATGCGTCATTCCGGTATAAGAATGGAAAGGAGACTGTATCATGGTCAAACGGGTAACAATTGAACACTGGGAACCGCTGACGCCGGAACAGTGCGCCGAAATTGACCGGGCGTCGAAAATGCCCATCACCTACGACGAGGACGCGCCGGACTTGACGCCGGAGACTTTCGCCGCGTTTCAGGAAGCCGCCAGACGCAGAGACGCCGCGCAAGCTATGTAGCCGTCGAACTGCATAAAAACAGGGGGCTTACACGCCCTCTGTTTTGACACATTCACAGTTTGTTTTCAGATTGTTTACATTTTGTAACGGGAAACCCCTTGCAATTTGTCGGGAAAAGGCTTATACTGGTAAGCGATAAGCCGGACACATAGCGCGGTCATAGCGCGGTCGACGATTCCGCATGCCTGCCGCGTGTGTGTCCATGGACACCGCCGGACAACGTCCGGCAAACGGATAATTTTTCCAAGGAGGGGTACTGAATGAAGAAACAGAATCAGAAGGGCTTCACGCTGGCGGAACTGCTGATTGTCGTGGCGATTATCGCCGTGTTGGTCGCTATCGCTATCCCCGTGTTTACGCAACGTCTGGAAGCGTCCCGCGAGACCACCGATATCGCCAACCTGCGTTCCGCTTACGCCGCCGCTCAGGTAGCTGATTTGTCCGGTATAGTAAGTGGTGGTGTAAATGTCCCGCCTGTTGCCGGCAAGGCATATTACTTCAACCCTAACGATGAGGATGGGCTTGTAGAGACTGTAGCTTCCGGACTTAAAGGACAGGGAACTGCTACCAATGGGCATGCAGACACTTCTAAGTTGCCTACTGGTGTCACTTACAACCTTCAGCAAGATGTCCGTAAGGAGACAATTAAGATTCTCTTTAATGAGAACGGTCTTAGCTCAATTGGTTTTACCACGAGTGGCGGTAGCGGTTCCTGACTTTCGGGAAAGCGCGGGGGTTATGTCGGCGTGTTGCCGCGTAACTTATCCTGTATAACCAAATCACACACCGGACGCCGCGCCCCTACGGACGCGGCGTTTTCGTCATGGAGGCGCGTACTTATATGAAACTACAATGGAACGGCAAAACTCCCCGTGACATTCTGCGCATTTCGTCCCCCGGCGAGTTTTTCGACTGGCTCCCGCAATCGTTCATAGACGCCCCGGCGCTGTTTGCGCTGGCGGCGTTCTGTCTGTTTCCGGTGCCGCTCGCGGTTCACGCCCTGTTCAGGAAGTCCTTCGACCTCATCGTCATCCACAACATGGAAATACTGGACTACTTTGTCTTTCCGTGCGCGATGGTCGTCGCGGTGCTTGTCTATGTCTTTACGCTGGGGAAGCTGTGGCGTGCGAAACGCTCCCCGCTGAAAGAGCTGGAGAAGCACCCGACATTTGTCCTGTTTCTCTTTCTGATGGCGTGGATGAGCGTCGGGATGATGGCGGTACACGGAAAGACACGCGAGGTTTTCTACGGGGTTGGCCTGAACCACGAGACATTTTATCTGCAACTGGAATACTTCGCGGGCTTTTTCGTGCTGGGCGTGGCGCTGGGAAATGAACGCTGGAAACTCTGGTTACTGCGCGGCGCGACGGCAGTCAGTGTGTTTCTGGTGCCGTGCGCGTTCTACCTGTGGAAAAATTTGAGCGCGACCCCGATTTTTTATGACTGGCGGCCTTCCGTGGCCTGTATCTGGACGAATATCAATTATTACGGCTACTTCCTGACGGTGTTTGTCAGTCTGTCGGCGGCGCTGTTCGCGGGGGCGGAATCATGGGGCTGGCGGGTGTTCTACGGCGTGGCGCTGGCGGCGAACACGGTCGCGCTGTGCTACAATGACACCTTGGGCGCGTGGATTGGGGCGTTTTGCGGGTGTGTGTTCGTGGTGGTGGTGTACCGCCTCCGGGACGGGCATTGGAACCGCTGGGCGTTCGTGGCGCTGGGACTGTTCCTGCTGTCCATTGTGGCGGCGGGAATCGCAAACGGGAAACTCGTCCCGAATCTGACGCGCCTGTTTCGTGACATAGGCTTGATTCTGACACAGGCGCAGTCGGAGAAAGCGAAAAGCGCCGGTTCCGGGCGCTGGCGAATCTGGTTGCGTTGCATGGAAATTATCGGGCGGCACCCGCTGTTTGGTGTCGGCTTCGAGGGCATTATGTCGGAGAATTTGCTGGACTTTACGGGCAACGCCCGCCCGCACAACGAGTACATGCAGTACGCGCTTTTCTACGGTGTCCCCGCCGCGATTCTGTACACGCTGGGCTGTCTGGGCGTCTACATCCGCGGCTGGCACCTCCGCGCCCGGCTGGATAACGCGACGCTGGCGGCGTTGTGCGCGGCGTTCGGGTATCTGTGCGGGGCGTTCTTCGGGCTGACCGTGTACAATACCGCGCCGTACCTGTTCATTATGCTGGGGCTTGGCTACGTCCGCGCCGGGGAACTTTTCCCCGTGGAGAAATGCCCGTGCGGTGCTACGTAAGCCGGACGCCCCTTCAAAAAGAGGCGGCAAGCCCTGAGAGCCGAAAGTCCGGCGCTCAGGGCTTGCTTTCGGGACAAATTCCGGTTCAGGCCGTCCTTTCGCGGGCTTATTTCAGGAAACCGTTGATAATTTTTTCCTCGGCCTCGGCCTCGGTCATGCCCAGCGTCAGAAGTTTGATAATCTGTTCCCCGGCGATTTTGCCGATAGCGGCCTCATGCACGAGCGCGGCGTCAAGGTCGTTGGCCTCCAGCGACGGAATTGCCAGAATGCGTCCGTTGTCCATGATGATGGAATCACACTCCGTATGACCGGAACACGGCGCGTTACCAACTACTTTCGCGTCGAAGGTCTGAAAGGACTTGTCCCGCGCCACGGAACGCGACACCACGTCGGCGCTTGACCCCGCGCCGTTGAGCGCCACAACATACTTGCTGTATGCGTTCTGCTCCCCGTGGGTCATGAGGCGCTCCCGTACGACTAACTTTGCCCCGGCGGCAAGTTCGGCGTTGGTCGTACGGTTTGTGTCGTCGACACCCTTGATTTGCACCATTTCCATTTCCACGAAGCTGTTTTCTTCCTGATACACTTCCGTGACCGGGTTGAGAATCCGCTTGCCCGCGCCCGTGCCGGAACCGTAATGCTTCTCGACGTACTTGACACGCGAGTTTTTCCCGACATAGAAACGGTGTATGCCGTCGTGCTGGGAATCCTGATTGCCGCAGTTGTCGATACCGCACCCGGCGACAATCAGAATGTCGCAGTCGTCGCCGATGTGGAAGTCATTGTAGACCACTTCTTTGAGGCCGCTTTCGGTCATGACAACCGGAATGTGGACGCTTTCGTGTTTGGTGCCGGGCTGGATGTCGATTTCGAGACCGGAACCGTTTTCTTTGGGGGTAATCGTGATGTGCGCGGAGGACTGACGCCCCGCCGATTTCCCGTTTGCCCGGATATTGTACGCGCCCTCCGGGATGTCGTGCAGTCCGGCGACTTCCAGCAAAAGCCGCTTTTTGATTTCGTCCATGCTCAACATACCGACTCGTCGCCTCCTTCCATTTTCCGGCACCCCGGCACCGCCGAAGTCGTGCCGACTAATTCCGACATGATTTGCTCTTTGTCTCCGCTCTGTTCCAGACGCCCGTTGGCAAGCACCATGATTTCGTCGGCAATGTTCAGAATCCGCTCCTGATGGGAGATAATCAGGAAGGAACTGTTCGGAATCGAACGGCGCATTCCGTCGAAAGTCTGAATCAGGTTCTGGAAGCTCCACAAGTCGATACCGGCTTCCGGCTCGTCGAAAATCGACAGCGCCGCGCCGCGAGCCAGTACCGTGGCAATCTCAATGCGTTTGAGTTCGCCGCCGGAGAGACTGTTGTTCACTTCCCGGTTGATATAGTCTTTCGCGCACAGGCCGACAGCGGCTAAATAGTCGCAGGCGTCGCCGACGGACAGCGTATTTTTCCCCGTGGCGAAGCGGATTAAGTCCAAGACCTGAATGCCCTTGAAACGCACGGGCTGTTGAAAGGCGTAGCTGATACCCAGTCGGGCGCGTTCCGTGATGGACAGTCCGGTGATGCCCTGTCCGTTGAAGATGATTTTCCCGGAAATCGGCTGTTCAATACCCGCGATAAGTTTGGCAAGCGTGGACTTTCCGCCGCCGTTGGGCCCCGTCAGCACGACAAGTTTGTCATCCGGTATTGTGAGGCTGATTCCGCGCAGAATTTCCTTGTTCTGCTTGTCCTCCGTGACGGAAAAGGACAGGTTTTGTAATTCTAACATCTCATTCCCCCGCAAACAGATTCCGCACAGCGGAATATTTTCCATATACGGGGCATTTTACCACAGGAACGCCGCCCCCGCAAGCGGTATTTTCTCCAAATGGCGGATTGTTTATCATGGCGCTTCTCAAAAGATGCAGCCTGTGCGGGGGAGGTGTCGCGCAGCGACGGAGGAGGCAAAATCAATCCTGCCAACGATTCCTTTACACATACCTTTTACGCAAAAACCGCGCCTTTCCCATTGACAAACCCTCGAATATACGGCTATAATGAACCCGTGAACGAACAAACGTCGCCGGGGGGACATTATGGACAAAGAGTACGAAGCCGGACGGAAGCCCGTCACGGTGGAACAGCGTTATATGAATATGCGGGCGCGGCGTGCGGCGGGGGACGACCCGTACAATGTCGAACGCTGTGACCTGCCCTGTACGCACGAGGACATTATAGAGCGTGTGCGGGCGGAACTGCCCGACGAGGATACTTTGTACGACCTGACGGAACTGTTCCGCATTTTCGGGGACTCGACACGGGTTCGGATACTTTATCTGTTGTTCGCGTCGGAAATGTGCGTATGCGATATGGCGGCGCTGTTAGGGCTGACACAGTCGGCGGTGTCGCACCAGTTGCGGGCGCTGAAAAATGTCCGTCTGGTCAAGGCGCGCCGGGAGGGAAAAACCGTGTTCTACTCGCTGGCCGACGACCATGTGAAAGTCATCATCAATCAGGGACTGGAACATGTCCGGGAATGACCGTCGCCGTACTCTTGAGAAATGAGGGTTGTTATGAGTTTTTTTACGAGCATGGACGGAAATCTACTGCTTTGGATACAGAAACACGCACGTTTTCACGGCTGGAACTTCTTTTGGATAGCGGTAACATCTCTCGGAAACGCGGGGATTGTGTGGCTTTTGCTGTCTGCGGCGCTACTGTGTCAGCGGCGCACCCGCGACGCCGGACAGGCCGCGCTACTGTCCATGGGGCTTTGCTTCCTGCTGTGCAACATCCTGTTAAAGAATCTCGTGGCGCGTACACGCCCCTATGAGGTTATCCCCGATTTAACGACCCTGATTCCACATCCTACCGACTACTCTTTCCCGTCCGGACACACTTCGGCGTCGTTCGCCTGTGCGCTGGTACTGTTCGGCATGCTCCCGAAAAAGTACGGCGTGCCGATACTGTGTCTGGCGGCGCTGATTGCGCTGTCCCGACTGTATGTCGGGGTACATTATCCCAGTGACGTACTCGGCGGCATGCTCGTCGCGGTGGGCGTGAGTACGTTCGTGCTGTGGCTCTGGAACCGGCGTTGATGATACGCCCCCACCCGGCGCTGACGCGCCACCCTCCCCCAGAGGGGGAGGGCAAGGGAACCCATCCACAAGAGCGGCACATTTTAGAGAGAACGCCGCCTTGTCGCCCCCCTTTGGGGGGAGATGTCGCCGCAGGCGACAGAGGGGGGCGAACATATCACCATGACGGGAGGGGACGATAAGTAACTAAATTCGTTGACAAATGAGAGAAAATGTGTTGAAATATACACATTCAAAAGAACAGGGGGGATGAATATCTTGTTCAAGGGCTTTAAGACGGAATTTATGCCGACACCCGAACAAAATGGAATCATTCTCCGCACGATTGGCGTCTGCCGGTTCGTCTATAACCTGTATATCGGCGTGAATCGGGAACGGTACAAACAGGGCGAGCCGTTTATGAGCGGAATGGCCTTTTCCGTATGGCTGAACAACGAGTATATTCCGGCACATCCTGACAAACTGTGGATAAAGCAAGTCAGCAGTAAAGCCGTGAAAAAGGCAATCATGAACGCAGAAGGGGCGTTCAAACGGTTTTTCGATGGAAAAGCGGGTTTCCCCAACTTCAAGAAGAAAGGGAAATCCGACCCTTCCATGTATTTTGTCCGAAACGGCGCGAACTGTGTCATTGACTGCGAACGCCACCGGATTAAAATTCCGACGCTTGGATGGGTACGCCTGAAAGAATACGGCTATCTGCCGACAGACGACTCTATCAAAAGCGGCACCGTATCCATACGCGCCGGACGGTTTTTCGTGTATGTGCTTGCGGAAGTTCCAGACCCGGAGAAACAGACACCGGAAACGGACGGAATCGGCGTGGACTTGGGCATAAAAGCGCTTGCGACTGTAAGTGATGAGCGCGTTTTTGCGAATGTCAACAAAACGAAAAAGGCGCGGCGTTTGCAAAAGCGTCTGTGCCGCGAACAGCGGAAACTTTCGAGGAAATACGGGAGTTTGAAGAAAAGAAATTTGAAAGGAGAGGCTACCCGGCAAAATATCCAGAAGCAACGCCTGACAATACAGCGGATTTATTACAGGCTTGACCGTATACGGACGGATTTTATCAACAAGACGATAGCGGAACTGGTGAAAACCAAACCGGCCTATATCGCTATGGAAGATTTGAACGTCCGGGGCATGATGAAAAACCGACACTTAGCAAAA
>JAFSRZ010000045.1 GCA_017445875.1 Oscillospiraceae bacterium
GAATCGAACAGCGCCACACAAGCCTTGTACGCGAACGGGAGCGCGAATGTCACCTTGCCAATGTTGGCGGACACGCTTTGCAGGTCGGCGGACAGGAACTGTCCGCGCTTGTCGAAGTACGACACCGCCACGGTCACGGCGCTGTCATTGTCCAGCGTCACGGACAATTCCCCGTCCGCCGCCACAGTGGAGGTTATCGCGTAGCGCGGGAGACGTTCAAAGGACACAATAATGCTATGGTCTCTGATGACGTTCTTAAAGGTGTACTCCGACAACGCGCCGATTTCCATGCCGTCCATGCGCACGGACTGCACACGGTAGCCGGGATTCGGAGTCATGACATATTTCTGACTGTCCCCGGCGCGGACGCGGGTATCTCCATCGGGCGTGACGGTGCCGCCCTCCCCGGCGTACGATGTGATAATGTACGTTTCGGGTTGGGGTTCGGGCGTTGGCTGGGTTCCGGGAGCGGTAAAGTAGCCGGGCGCGGACGCCGTGTCAATCCGGGCGTAGGCCTTGTCAACGTAGCTTTTATCGTACTTGGTGCCGTTGCCGCCGACAAGGGATGTGCAACCGGAGAACATAGCATAATCGGAAGTCACGGACGCGGTTGTGAATTTGTCAGAGGCGTAAATTGTTTTCAGGTTGGAACAGCCATCAAACATTTGTTGCATATTTGTGACCTTGGCGGTGTCGAACTTGGACACGTCCAGCGCCGTCAGTCCGCTACAGCCGCGAAACATATAGGACATGCTTGTGACGTTTTTGGTATCGAACTTGGACACGTCCAGCGCTGTCAGTCCACTACAGCCGTTAAACATACTCTCCATATTCGTGACGTTGGCGGTATCGAAGTGGGACACGTCCAGCGCCGTCAGTCCACTACAGCCGGAAAACATAGCCCACATTCTTATGACGTTGGCGGTATCGAACTTGGACACGTCCAGCGCCGTCAGTCCACTACAGCCGGAAAACATAAAGTTCATATCAGTGACGTTGGCGGTATCGAACTTGGACACATCCAGCGCCGTCAGTCCACTACAGCCGTTAAACATACAGAACATAGACATGACGTTGGCGGTATCGAAGTGGGACACGTCCAGCGCCGTCAGTCCGCTACAGAAGGAAAACATCCATGACATAGACGTAACGTTGGAGGTATCCAGATTTTGGATATTGTCCACGCGTTTCAGATTGCTACAGCTACAAAACCAGTACGCCGTATCTTTCGGACGGATTTTGTCCGCAAAGTTTACAACGTTGACAGAATATTGCTCATGGAGCCACGGCAAATTGGAATAGTCGTAAACTTCGTTCAAATCGACCGCGTACGTTTTTGTGACCGTCTTGCCGGATTCGGGCGTGTTGCCGTGCTGGAAAGTCAGCGTGCCGTCGGCGTAGAGTATCGCGTACACGTTGTCGGCGGCGCGTGCCGTTATCGCGGGAAACAGTACCATCAGCGCGAACACCGCCGCGCAGACAGTCAGGAAATGTCGCTTCATGGGGTGTGCCTCCTTTCGTACGCGTCCATTATATCCCAGTCCGGGCAAGTTTGCAAGTGTGACGCCCCCTCTGTCGCCTTACGGAGACAAAGGGGGCGTCATATATCAGGCGGTTCGACGCCGTGCGCGTCGCGCCGTGACAAGTCCGGCAAGGAGTACGGCGGCGGAGACGCCTAACCACGTCCAAGCCTCCGCGGAAAGCAGTCCCGCGCCGGAAGCGTTGTCCGCGCCGCCGAACGGGTCGGGGAAGCCGCCGTTTCCGTTGCCATTGCCCGGAAATCCGCCGTTGCCGCCGCCCGGAAAGTTTCCGTCCCCGTTCCCGGCACCCGGAAAGCCGCCGCCGCCGGAGAATGTCGGACGGCTGTCCGTTCCGGTTTCGCTGTCGGCGTCCGTACCGCTGGACGCGTCCGGGTTGTCGGCGTCCATTGCGGGAGGCGCGTTTTCGGAGTTGCCGGAACTGCCGTTACCGCTGTCCGAACTTCTCCCGCCGGGACGCCCGCCGCCGCCGAATCCCATGCTTCCCATGTCGGAAATCGTCAGGGAACCGGGGTCAATCAACGCGGAACTGTCGGCGCTTTGCCCGTCGTCCGTGGCGGGGATTGTGCCGTCAAGCTGTCCGCGTACGCTCTCGGTACGCAGTTCGCAGAACGTGCGCAGGGTCTCCGCGCCCTTGACAAATTCCTCATAGGTGCAGAACTTTGTCGGGTCGCGCTCGACATACGGCGCTATCAGCGTATACGCCTCGTCAATGATAGAGAACACGTCCACGGTATTGAGAAAATCGTCGAAATACGCGTGGTATTGTTCCGTGTACTCGTCCTGTTGCAGGAACCAGTCAGCCATAGGGCGGTCTCCGTTGCCCGACACGGACAGCGGCGTGTCGATGGGGTCATTGACACTCCCGGACGCGCTTCCGCCCTGAAAGCCGCCAAACGCTAAATTGTAGTCCCATGGAATCATGGAAAGGCGTCCGTCCTTCTCGTACAGGTAGTAATTGTGAATCATGCCGCCGGTGTAACTGTCGCCGTTGACAACGTAGTTATGCACCACGAAGTAGCGGAGCGCGGCGTCAATGTCCACGACGCTTTCGAGGTCGGACATTTCGCCAAGGGCTTTCAAGGAGGCAATCAGGCGGCATTTGTCGGCGTCCGTGACATCGGTTTTCGCGTTGCCGAAGATACTGCTGTAACTGTCGGGGTCATCATCGGAATACTTGAGCTTCACGTCGTCACTGCCCATGCCGCGCATACCGCCGCCGGGGAATCCGCCGCCGCCGTTCTGGTCGCCGTTGCCGGGGGTTGGAAACCCGCCCGGAGCCGGGAAGCCGCTTTGTGTACTGCCGGGGAACGGGAAGCCGCTTTGAGTGCTACCGGGGAACGGGAAGCCGCTTTGAGTGCTGCCGGGGAACGGGAAGCCGCTTTGTGTGCTGCCGGGGAACGGGAAGCCGTTTTGTGAGCCGCGCCGCCGGGACATGTTGCGCGTGTTCGATGAACTGTCCGCGCCGTTGGCACTCGATGAACTGTCCGTGGCACTGGTGTTCGATGAACTGTCGGTATCATTCTGTGCGTTGAACTCGTCCATAAATTCCGACATGCGGAAATCACGTCCGAAACCACGTCCGCCGCCGCCGAAACTCTGTGAATCGGGCTTGTAGAGGTCGCCGTAGTTATCGCCGTAATTGCGTTGCAGGAATGAACCTTCCACGCCCTCCACCGCCAAGTACAAGCCCCAGTCCTCGCCGTTGACCGTAATCCAGACATACGAACATAGCGGCGCACTCACGCCAAATTCGCCCATCATGCGGTAGGTCAGATAATCTTTCATGTAGGTGTTGTCCTGAATGATGTTGTTGAGGCAGAGTTTGTCGAGGCCGTGATAGGTTTTGCCGGTCTCGTAGTGGTCGAACTCCAGTTTCAGACTGTAGCGGTCACTGTCCATGGAGCGGACAGTCGTCAGGGACGTGTTGCCCTTTGCGCGGAGACCGATATTTTTATAACTCTCGTTGTCAATGACCACGGAACAGGCGGCGTATTCCTCATTTTCGCAGGTGTCGAGGAAGCCGTCCCAGTCGTCGATAACAATCGACAGCGTGTGAACTTTGGACGGGTCAAACAGGCGGCTCTCGTAGCCCATGTCACGGGAAGCGGTATCCAGTCCGAGCGCGGCACCGTTCATGAAAAGCGCCGTCAGCAGTAGCGACGCAATCAGTACCGCCGCACAGATTCGGTCAAAGTTCTTGCTTGTACTCATCCCATGTAGTCCCCGTTATAGCTGACCAGTACGGCACTGCTGACGCCGTCCAAGTCAGAAAGCGCGTTGACAAAGTCGGTGTTGTCGTCTTTGAGACGGATTTCGGCGTTGACCTCCACGGCACCCTTGCGGGCGGTCTTGCTCTTGACGACACAGCGTAACGTGTTGGCTGTCAGATAGTCCATGGCGCGTTTTTCGCTGTCCGCGCCGTCGCACTGCAACACGACAATGTAGGGATTGACGGCGGATTTCTTATTGACGAACAACAGCAGAATGACGCCGATAAACACACTCCCGATAACGGCAAGCGGAATCATGCCCGCCGCCAGTACGATACCCGCCGCGATAGACCAGAACAGGAACGCGATATCCAGCGGTTCTTTAATGGCCGTGCGGAAACGCACAATCGACAACGCGCCGACCATGCCCAGTGACAGCACGACATTACTGGTCACGGCTAAAATGACAAGCGTCGTAATCATGGTGAGGGCGACGAGGGTCACGCCGAAGCTCGACGAGTAAAGCACGCCCTGATACGTTTTCTTGTACACGTAGAAGATGAACAGGCCGACGCCGAACGCCAGCAACAGGGACAAAACCATGTCCAGCGGGGTCACGGCGGAGATGTTGTCCAGAAAGTTGGACTTGAAAATGTCGTTGAAGGTCATGTCGATTTCTCCTTACAATGGTATCAGATTCAGCCGTAAATACGGCACTGCGCGTACTTGGAAAAGGCGGAGGCGTGGCGGCCGGGAAGCTGTACGGCGTCGCGGATGATGTCGGGCAGGTAGGCGTCCCACTTGACTTCCATCAAAATCGGGGCGTCCCCGGCGGGAATCGTGGGGCAGTCGGGGTTGAGGAAGTCCGTACAGTTTAGCCCCGTCCGGATGTCATAGTCAAAGGTGACACGTACGTTTCCGGGCACGTAGATGAACGGTTCGCGGGTGTAGTCGACAATCGTCCGGGGGCGAAGTCCTGCGCGGAGTTTGCTGTAGAGTTCCTCGACCAGCGGACGCCCCGAAGATAACATCCAGTCTATTTTACCGTCCACAATGTCCTGTGCTTCCTGCGCTGTCAGGGCGGCACTGGCTTTCGTGCCTAAGCCGTTGAGTTTGCTTTTCTTTTCCAGATGTATCACGCTCGTGTCGTGGTTGTAGTAGCGAATGCGGAACTTCTCGCGGCGGTTTACGCCGTCCAGCTTTTCCCGGAGTGCCTTGTCCGAGAGCGTGTCAAAGTACAGACTGCGTATCAGATAGCGTCCGTCGACGGCATGGGGGTCGGGACACGCCACCGCCCGGAGGCGTTGCCGGAGTTCCAGAACGTCCGCCCATGTCAGTTCATGTTTCCACTCGTGCCGGTACTGCATTGCGTCAGCTCCTTTCTGTCGGCACAGTATAGGGCATGTTGCTTAAATGAAACTGAAATTTTCGGTCATTTCGGAAAAAATGTACTTGTGCGGATGAAACGCCCCTGTTTCCCGTTGCGGGAAACAGGGGGACAAAAACGCCCCCGGCGCTGACGCCGGAGGGGCGGGAGAACTCAGACAGTTAAATTTTCCCAGTCGATTTTGTCGGACTTGTAGAAAAACTCGCGGTCACGTTCGCCGACAGCGCGTAACACTTTGCACGGATTCCCGACGGCAAGCACGTTGTCGGGAATATCTTCCGTAACGACGCTCCCGGCTCCGATAACGGCATTGTTGCCGATTCGCACGCCGGGGACAATCAGGACGCCCGCACCAATCCACGCGTTGTCGCCTATGTACACGTCCCGGTTGTACTGCAAGCCGCGTCCGCGAAGTCCGGCGTCAATGGGGTGATTCGCCGTGGCAATCGTGACGTTAGGCCCGAACATCACTTTGTCCCCGACGTAAATATGACCGTCATCGACGAGTGTCAGATTGAAATTGGCGTAAATGCCGGAACCGAAATGCACATGATGTCCGCCCCAGTTGGCGCGGAACGGGAGTTCAATATAGCAGTTATCGCCGCATTCGGCAAAAATTTCTTTCATATAGGCCTGTTTGGCGTCGCAGTCGGAGGGCTTCAACTGGTTGAACGCCCACAATTTGTCCTGATACGGCACCTGTTCGCGCATAATTTCGGGGTCGGCGGGGTCGTAAATCAGACCGTTTACCATTCTCTCGTACTGTGTCATGACGGCTCCTTACTTATGATACAGTTGCTTTGTCTCGTAACGCGGTTCACAGGTGACATGAATGCCCAGTTGCCGCAAAAGACTGATATCCTCCTCACTGAGAATTACGGAGAAATGGGCGTCACAGCCGTGGAGTTTGGGCAACTGCTGTTGAGCGATATCAGCGAGCGGATTTGTCAGCGCGGAGATGGTCAGCGCCATTAAAACTTCATCCGTGTGCAGACGAGGGTTTTTGTGTCCCATGTAACGCGTTTTGAGACGGCAGACGGGTTCGAGTACCTTTGGCGACATGATGTCTAAATCCGGGTCAATGCCGCAGAGAGCTTTCAGGGAGTTGAGAAGCAGTGACGACGCCGCGCCCAAGCGGGAGGACGTTTTCCCGGTGATAATGCGTCCGTCGGGGAGAAGCATAGCGCCGGCGGGGGCGTCGGTGTCGTCGGCCTTCTGCAAGGCGGCGGCGATTGCGGGATTGAGTTCCGATGTGACGCCGCCGCGCCGCATGATGAGTTCGAGTCGCCGGACGGCCTCATCCTGTCCGCGTCCCTGTACACGTTCGACGCGGGCGGCGTAGTAGCGGCGGAGAATCTCGCGGCACGACGCGGCGCGGCACACTTCGTCGTCGATGATACATTTCCCCACCATATTGACGCCCATATCCGTGGGGGAACGGTACGGGGAACCGCCCTGAATCCGCTGGAACATGGCACTCAATACGGGGAATGTCTCAATGTCGCGGTTGTAGTTGACGGCGGTTTCTCCGTAGGCTTCCAGATGAAAGGGGTCAATCATATTCACGTCGTCCAAGTCGGCGGTAGCGGCCTCATAGGCGAGGTTGACGGGGTGTGTCAGGGGCAGATTCCAGATGGGGAACGTCTCAAACTTGGCATAGCCGGAAGTCATGCCGCGCTTGTAGTCGTGGTACAACTGGGACAGACAGGTAGCCATTTTGCCGCTTCCGGGTCCCGGCGCGGTGACAACAACCAGTGAATGGGTTGTTTCGATGTAGTCATTACGCCCCAAGCCGTCGTCACTGACGACATGGGGAATGTCGGCGGGGTAATTCTCAATGGGGTAGTGGCAGTAACAGCGTACGCCGAGTTCCCGGAGGCGTTGCAGGAATGCGTTGGCGGCGCTCTGCGCCCGGTAGCGCGTCACGACGACACTGCCGACGTACAGGTCAAGAGACTGGAAAATGTCCATGAGCCGGAGCACATCGTCGTCGTAGGTTATGCCGAGGTCGCCGCGAATTTTGCTCTTCTCGATATCGGCGGCGTTGATGGCTATGACGATTTCCACGTCCTCTTTTAGTTGTTGGAGCATTTTCAATTTGCTGTCGGGCTGGAATCCGGGCAGAACCCGCGCCGCGTGGTAATCGTCGAAGAGTTTCCCGCCGAACTCAAGATAGAGTTTCCCGCCGAAGCGTGCGATTCTCTCCTTGATTTTTTCGGACTGGATTTCCAGATATTTTTGGTTGTCGAAGCCGATTTTCATGAGTTTTCTCCCTTTTCATGTCCGCTGAACGTCTCTTTATCTCTTTAGTATATCACAGTTCGGCGGATAATGGAATACAGGATTTTGCATTGAATCTTTCCGGGAACTTTGGTCACTTTGACGGGAAGTCACAAAATCAGCAACAGTCCGAGCGCTACTAATAACTCCTCGTCCGCGCCCTCGCGGTAGAGCAGAAACAGCAGACACAAAAGCAACAAGTCCCCGGTGTCCATGTGTTCCAAGTGCGACACGTCCAGCAGGTGCCGGAGAAAGCCGTGCAAGCCGTCCTGCATGGGCGGTTGTGGCGGCCTGTGCGGCGGCGGTCTGTGCGACATTTCCGGGGGCGGCGGTTCGGGCGGGCGTCCGGATAGTGCGGGCGGCGGTGGTACTGACGGGAGTTCGGGCGCGTCCGGTGGCCGCGGTACTGGTGGGTGTCCGGACACTTGCGGCGGCGGTGGCGGCGGGGTGTTTGAAGGACGACGGGGTGTGCCGTCGTCCTCCGTGATACGGGTGTATGTGCCGCGGTCGTTGCGGATGTAGCGATTGTACACAGTTCATCCCTCCCACTGTGACAGGAAACGCTTCCCGACGCGGAACAGTCGCGCAAAACGTAACGCCCGCTCGACTTTCTCCTGTTTCCGGGGGCGCAAGTACGGGCGGAGCGCGTACAAGAGGCGTCGGGCGTCGGAATCCCCGCCCAATTCCTGTAAAAGCGGCAGGAATTGCGCCACGCTTCCGGCGTCGGGCGGCGCGGCGTTCGACACCTTTCCGTCCGGCGCGGAACCGGACATAGTACCGGGCGGCGCGGGGTCTGACGCGTTACCCGGCGGCGCGTCGTTCGACAGCGTACCGGGCGGCACGCCGTTCGACAGCGTACCGGGCGGCGCGCCGTTCGACAGCGTACCGGGCGGCACGCCGGACGGGACACTACCGGACAGCGCGGAACTTGACACATTTCCGGGCGGCGTGTCGGCTGACGAAACAGGGTTCCCGGACGCGTTCAGCGATTGCGCAAGCCGTGCGATTTGCGCCATTGCGTCCGGGTTCGATAGAATCTGGTTCAGCTTGTCGTCAAACTCCGCCATAACGCCCCGCCCCTCTCTGTTCCATGAGGTGTCGCAGACGGGCTATCAGGGCGGCCCCCTCGCGGCTCTCCGTGACTTGCCGGAGACAGTCCGCCATTTCGGATGTGTTCCCGTTGGCGGCGGACTGTACCGCGTGCCGGAAACGTGTACCGTTGTCGGAACGCGTGAGCAGTCTCATGAGCGTCTGACCGTCCTGAGAGTTCATGATGTGCCGCAGGAGTTCGGGATTACCGCGCAATTCCTGTTCAAACTTATCCATAATCGGCCTCCTGTTCCGTGCGGATTGCGTACGGAACAGTATATGAGACGCGGCGCGAAAACGTGCCGTTAAATTTTCCAGCGGAGAATGACTGTTTCTGCCGTGAAAAATACCCGTCCGGCGTATCGAACCGGACGGGCGGGGCTTATTTTTTCAACGCGTGCAACTTGCTAATCATCACGGCGACTTGCGCCCGAAGCGCGGCCTCCTCCGGGGCTATCCGGTTGTCGCCGACACTCCGCAACATCTCATTTTCGACGCACCACGCCATAGGCTCGACGGCGTACGCCGCCACGCCCGCCGCGTCACGGAATCCGTTGACCGTGCCGCCGGTCTTGCCCTTGAGCTTCGCCCAATCGGCGTAACGCTTCACGATAGTCGCCGCCTGCTGACGCGTGAGGGTGTCACTGGGGCCGAAAAGCGTGTCCGACTTGCCGGTGATAAGGCCTTTGTCGTACGCCCAAGCCACGGCGTCGGAGTACCATTCGCCGGACTGCACGTCTGTCCACGGCACTTTCTTATTGATATGCGGACTGTTCTCCATGCGGTACAGAATTGTCACGAGTGCGGCGCGTGTCGTGGGGCTTTCCGGCGCGAAATAGTACGGCTCCACACCGTTCATAAGTCCCTGACTGATTACGTCGTCCACGCCCGACGCGTACCAAGCGCCGTACGGCACATCACAGTAGAAAGCGCCGTTCGACATTTTCACGATGTTCAGTACGTCGCTCCGCGCCTTGCCCTGCGCTACGGCGACGGCGCGTGTCAGTTCGCCCGCCGTGAATGGGGCGGTATATTCCTGTCCGTCCGTGCGGGGGTCGCTCCCGTTGGTGGTGTACAGGATTTGCGCGCCCTCCGTGGGACAAGTCAGCGTCAGACGCCCGTGGGCGGTGTCGGCGATACGCGGACGCGCCACGCCCGGCTGTACTTCCTTCTCGTTCAACGGCGTACGCGTGGCGAAACGGTCAAACCCGGCGGCGCGGATATTTGTCACTTTCGAGACAGTAAACGAGCCTGTGTACTTCGGACTTGCCAGCGTGGGGAGACTTCCGTCCGTGGTGTAGTGGATACTCTCCACGCCGTTTTCGGTGGTGTCCATGGAGACCGTGGTCTCCCCCGTGGACGGGTTCACACGCACGTCCACTAACGGGGCGGTATAGGCGGGTTTCGTGACGGCTTCGGCGGCGCTGGGCGCTCCGGTATAGGTCACGCCGTTTTGCAGGTACACGCCCCGACGCCGGAACAGTTCGGAGACAGTCACGAACTCATAACCGCGCTCCCGCAAGGTGTCAATGGCGCGTAATCCGGCGGCGATACTTGTCGGGTAGAGGTCGTGCAACAGAATCACGCCGCCGTCGTGGGACTTCTCCAAGATACGCTTATAGACGACTTCCTCGTTACGGTCGCGCCAGTCGAGCGGGTCAATGCTCCAAATAATAATGGGGTGTTCGGTGTTGGCGCGGATACGCTCCGTGTTGGAACCGCCCGGAATGCGTACGACTTCCAGATACTTGTCCCCGACGGCGTTGTACAGGTACGGCTCCACGACCTCCAACTGCTGGTGTATCTGGTCGGCGGACAGCTTCGTGAAATTCGGGTGTTCGTTGGAGTGGTTGGCGAGCTGACAGCCAAGCGATACCATGCGCGTCAGTACGTCCGAGTGCTTGACCACGCCGTGACTGCCGTTCCGTCCGCACATGAAAAAGGTTGCCACCGCGCCGCGGGCTTCCAGACCGTCCAGCAGTGTGGGCGTGTGGTCGGAGGGGCCGTCGTCGAAGGTAATGGCGATGAGTTTCTTGCCGCCGTTGCCGGCCTCGGCGGCACGCGCCGGGAGTGCCGGAAGCGTCAGGAGTATCATCAGGAACAGCGCGACGAACCGCCGCGCAGATGTTTGAAGGGGCGTTTGTTTCATATTGGGGTGTCTGCTACTCGAAATATGGACAAAGATACCCATATTGAGAAAATTCCTGCTTCAACCTGTGTGCTTTCGCGCTGACAAGTCAGACGCTACTCACAAGTTCATGCACAGTCCACAGGCGTAAATTCCCGACTAGCCATCGGTA
>JAFSRZ010000046.1 GCA_017445875.1 Oscillospiraceae bacterium
CCGGCTGTTGCGCCAGTTTGACTTTTGATTTCATACTCTCCATCTCCTGCCCGCAAACGTCTGTTTTTGGGGGTAAGGGGGTGTTATGCCCAAACAGCGATTTCTCGGAGACAATGTTTCATAGTAAAACTTGACACCGACTTTTTCAAAAAAACGGTTGACCGCCCGGAAAAACTGTGATATACTGTCCGCTACCTGTAAGAGGGTCTTTTCTTTTGCGCGTTCGTGTCCGGGACGCCGGGAGGGAAACCGTTCCGAACAGGGAGGCCGCGGTACCCCGCACGGGTGCCGACATCTAAGGAGGTGCCGTCATGCGAGTAAAAGTCACGCTCAGATGCAACGAGTGCAAGCAGAGAAACTACAACACCATGAAGAACAAGAAAAACACCCCGGACAAAATCACCCTGAGCAAATACTGTCCCTTCTGCAAGAAGCACACGCCCCACAGCGAAACCAAGTGAGAAAGGGCGAGTGACACACTATGGCAGATTTGGAGAAGAAGAACACCGCCCGCGTCTCGTGGTTCCGCGAGACCAAGGGCGAACTCAAAAAGGTCGTCTGGCCTAACCGCGAGACCGTCACGAAAAATACGGGTACCGTGCTTCTGTGTTCTCTGGTCATCGGGGCGTGTATCTGGATTTTCGACTTTGCCGCGACAAGTCTGGTCAAGATGATTCTTGCCGTATTCGGCGGCTGAGGCGGATACCATGTCACAGGGTGCGAGATGGTATGTCATTCATACCTATTCCGGCTACGAGAACGCCGTCAAGACCAGTATTGAGAAGTTCGTCAACGGCCGCCACTTGGAGGACAAAATCCTCCGCATGGAAATTCCCATGGAGAAAGTCACGGAAATTACCGAGAGCGGCGAAGCAAAACAGGTCGAGCGGAAAGTTCTCCCCGGTTATGTGCTCATTAAGATGGTCATGTCCGACGACGTTTGGCACTTGGTGCGGAATATCCGCGGCGTGACCGGGTTCGCCGGTTCCGGCAATACCCCCATTCCTCTGACCGAGGAAGAGGTTCTCAAAATGGGCATGGAGAAGCACGAAATTGTCGTACGCTATCGCGTGGGCGATACCGTGCGCATCGTGGACGGGCCGTTACAGAGTTTCACCGGCACGGTACAGGCCGTCGAATCCGACAAGAACCGTGTCAGCGTCATGGTTTCGATGTTCGGGCGGGAAACCCCCGTCGACCTCGAACTTGACCAAGTGGAAGTCATGAGCTGACCCGCCGTGGGAGGGGCGCGCAGGCGTCCCGCCTTACCACAATTGATACAGGAGGTGCCGCGTTATGGCACAGAAAATCACCGGTTATGTAAAACTTCAGATTCCCGCCGGGAAGGCGACTCCCGCGCCGCCTGTCGGCCCCGCGCTGGGTCAGCACGGCGTCAACATCGCCGCCTTTACCAAGGAGTTCAACGAGCGTACCAAGGCCGACATGGGCATGATTATTCCGGTTATTATTACCGTGTACGCCGACCGCTCGTTCTCGTTCATTACCAAGACGCCCCCGGCGGCTGTCCTGATTAAGAAGGAATGCAACATCGAATCCGGTTCCGGCGTGCCGAACAAAACGAAAGTTGCCACGATTTCCAAGGCGTCGGTGCAGAAAATCGCCGAAATCAAGATGAAAGACCTGAACGCGGGCAGCCTTGAGGCCGCCATGAGCATGATTGCCGGGACGTGCCGTTCCATGGGCGTCGTGGTGGGCGACTGACACGCCGGAACCAGTGGGAGGAACTCTTTCCGCATACCACTATGAGGAGGAATCACTTTGTTCAGAGGTAAGAAATATAAGGAGAGCGCCAAGCAGATTGACCGCTCCGTACAATATGAGGCGCAGGACGGTTTCGCGCTGGTCTGCAAGACCGCTTCCGCCAAGTTCGACGAGACCGTAGAACTGCACGTGAAACTCGGCGTCGACTCCCGTCACGCCGACCAGCAGGTACGCGGCGCTATCGTACTGCCCCACGGCACCGGCAAGACGGTTCGTGTACTGGTATTCGCCAAGGCCGACAAGGCCGACGCCGCCCGTGAGGCCGGCGCGGATTACGTCGGCGATATGGACCTTGTCGAGAAAATCCAGAAAGAAAACTGGTTTGACTTCGATGTCGTGGTAGCAAGCCCGGATATGATGGGCGTGGTAGGTCGTCTGGGTCGTCTGTTAGGCCCCAAGGGCTTAATGCCGTCCCCGAAAGCCGGTACCGTGACACCCGATGTCGCCAAGGCCGTGCAGGAAGTCAAGGCCGGTAAGATTGAATACCGCCTCGACAAAACCAACATCATCCACTGCCCGATTGGCAAAGTCTCCTTCGGGCCGGAAAAGCTGGTCGAAAACTACAATGTCCTGATAAACGCGATTGTCAAGGCGAAACCCGCCGCCGCTAAAGGACAGTATATCCGCAGTTGCGTAGCCGCCTCGACGATGGGGCCCGGCGTCCGCATGAATACCGCGAAACTTATCTAACTGCGCGGATGGAGTTCTCTTGCCCTCCCCCTCTGGGGGAGGGTGGCGCGTCAGCGCCGGGTGGGGGCGA
>JAFSRZ010000047.1 GCA_017445875.1 Oscillospiraceae bacterium
CTGAATGTAGTTTGCGTCAAGGCTCCGGGATTCGGCGACCGCCGCAAGGAGATGTTGCAGGATATCGCCATTCTGACGGGCGGCACGGTTGTCAGTGAAGAAGTCGGCCTCACGCTCAAGGAAAGCACCATCGACGACTTAGGCCGCGCCCGTCAGGTCAAGGTCACGAAGGAGAACACGACCATTGTCGACGGCGCGGGCGACGCCAAGGCCATTAAAGACCGCGTGGCGCAGATTCGTTCCCAGATTGCCAACACCACCAGCGACTATGACAAGGAAAAGTTGCAGGAACGTCTGGCGAAGCTGTCGGGCGGCGTGGCGGTCATCAAGGCGGGCGCGTCCACCGAGACCGAAATGAAAGAAAAGAAAATGCGTATCGAGGACGCCCTGAACGCCACACGCGCCGCTGTGGAAGAAGGCGTTGTCGCGGGCGGCGGTACGATTTTCGTCAACGTGATTCCCGCCGTGCTGGCGCTCACCGACACCGTAGAGGGCGACGAAAAGACGGGTGTGCAGATTGTCGCCCGTGCGCTGGAAGCTCCCATTCGTCAGATTGCCGCCAACGCCGGTCTTGACGGCTCCGTGATTCTGGAGAAAGTCCGCACGTCCGGCAAAGACGGCTACGGCTTCGACGCCTACAAAGAGGAATACTGCGACATGGTCGCGTCGGGCATTATCGACCCGGCGAAAGTGACGCGTTCCGCACTCGAAAACGCGGCGTCCGTGGCGGCTATGGTTCTCACGACGGAATCTCTGGTAGCCGACAAGCCCGAACCCCCCGCGCCGGTGCCTCCCTCTCCCGACATGGGCGGCATGTATTGATTCCCGCAAGATAATAATCACGGGAGACGCTTCCTGTACAGGGGGCGTCTCCTGTTCGCGTTTCCTCTTGCAAATCCGCGCCGGATGTGGTAGCATGGAGGCCGTAAAGGAGGCGTTGAAAATGCGGCGTCATTATGTCACGCTCTGCGTACACGGCAACACGGTCGTGACCTACACGCGCACGGAAAGCGGCGTCGAGGTTACGTTTGAACAGGCGAAACACAAGGGCTTCAATACGGTGGTCATGGACTTGGACGGCGGGATTATCCGTAACGACGGCTTTCCCCCCGCCGAAGTGGATTACTTCCAGCGTTTCTTGCGCCGCAACCGCGACGCCATTGCCGAAGGAGCGGCGGAAGATGCCTAAGCTGTATGAATTGTTCGGCTTTCAAATCAGCATTTGGAGTTTTGAGAACGGAGAGCCAATCCATGTGCATATCTCAAAACGCCGTCCGGGCGCGAACTCCACGAAAATCTGGCTTCTTTCGGACGGTACTTTTGAACTGGCGCATAACGCCTCCCGGATTTCCCGGAGCGACTTAAACAAGATTATGCGCTTTCTGAACGAAAACGCCGACGAAATCCGTGATTTCTGGATTGCGTATCACGGGTATGAAAAATACATCAGATAAGAAACCGTGTTGCGCAATGCGGCGGCGTGGGTAAACTGGAAATTGCCATCAACCCGCGCCGCTAACCCATATCAAACTGCTGTAAGATGATAGATAATCATAACAACGAACATAATAGCGATTATAAGAAGCATTGTCCAAGGTCAAGAGGAAATATAAAAATCCCCCGCAATGCAGGGGATTTGGGCGTTAAAATTTAGCCCTGTAACAGTCCGTATTCCCGCAACACGTCGCGGATACGCTCCAGATTTGCGGGGGACGGGTCGCACATCGGCAGACGGTACTCCCCGGCGGACAGTCCCATCAGGTTCATGGCGGCCTTGACTGGTACCGGGTTCACCTCGCAGAACATCGCGTCACAGAGACGCTTCAAGGACACCTGAATCTTTCCGGCGGCGGCGTAATCGTTGCGCTTGCACAGTTCCGTCATACGGCGCATTTCGGACGGGTAGACGTTCGCCACGACGGAAATCACGCCCTGTCCGCCTAACGCGCAAATCGGCACCGTTTCGTCGTCGTTGCCCGACCAGACGAAGAAATCTTCCGGACACAGGTTGAAAATATTCTGTACGGCGCTGAGATTCCCGGACGCCTCTTTGATACCGTGAATGTTGGGATGTTCGGCGAGTTTGGCGCAGGTCTCCGGGGCGATACTCACGCCCGTGCGCGACGGGACGTTATACAGAATACAGGGACGTTCCACGGCGTCCAAAATCCGCTGATAGTGCAGGATGAGGCCTGTTTGTGTGGCCTTGTTATAGTAGGGCGTGACAAGCAAGAGGGCGTCGGCACCGGCTTTCTGTGCGTCGCGGGAAAGTTCGACGGCGTGGGCGGTGTCGTTGGTGCCGCTCCCGGCGATAACCGGAACACGTCCGTTGACGCGCTCCACACAGTAGGCGATAGTCCGCAGACGTTCGGCGTTGGACATGGTCGCGGATTCGCCGGTCGTGCCGCAGACTACAATGGCGTCCGTGCCGCTGTCAATCTGCCAGTCGATGATTTTGCCGAAGGCGTCCAAGTCCACGGCGTCATTGCGGAACGGCGTCACAATCGCCACGCCGCACCCGGTAAAAATGGGGCTTTTCATGATGAATCCTCCATTTCCTGATGATGATTAGTCCATATAGCCTTTCGCGCAGAGGAGTTCGGCGAGCAGGACGCCGCCACCCGCCGCGCCGCGTAATGTGTTGTGGCTCAGTCCGGCAAACTTGTAATCGTACTGGGTATCGGGGCGGAGACGGCCTAACGAAATTGCCATACCGTGTTCGAGATTGCGGTCAAGGCGTGTCTGGGGGCGGTCGGGTTCCTCGAAGTAGTGCAGGAACTGTTTCGGCGCGGACGGAAGCTGTAACTCCTGCGCGACGCCCCGGAAATTCGCCCAATCGTCGCGGATTTGTTCCATAGTAGGCTTGTGACCGTCGGCGAACTTCACGAACACCGCCGCCATGTGTCCGTCGAGACAGGCCACGCGGAAACACTGCGCGGTAATCGACGGCTTCTCCGCTGTGACAATGCGTCCGCCCTCGACGCGTCCCCAGAGTTTGAGCGGCTCCTGTTCGCTTTTCTCCTCCTCGCCGCCGATGTACGGGATACAGTTATCAACCATTTCAGGCCAGCGCTCGAAGGTCTTGCCAGCGCCGGAAATCGCCTGATACGTACACACTAACACGCGTTCGAGACCGTATTTCCGCAACGGGTGCAACGCCGGAACGTAACTTTGCAGGGAACAATTCGACTTCACGGCGATAAAGCCGCGTTTAGTGCCGAGACGCTGTTTCTGTGCCTCGATAACGGCTAAATGTTCGGCGTTGATTTCGGGTACGACCATCGGGACATCGGGTGTCCAGCGGTTGGCGGAGTTGTTGGAGACAACCGGACATTCGAGTTTCGCGTAACGTTCCTCCAAGGCGCGGATTGCGTCCTTTTTCATGTCGACGGCGCAGAAACAGAAGTCGACTTGCGCGGCGAGACATTCGGCGTCGGCGTCGGCGTCCAGAATTGTCAGATTTTTGGCGGCGTCGGGAATGGGTTCCGACATCGCCCAGCGGTTCGACACCGCTTCCTCGTACGTTTTCCCGGCGCTTCGACCGCTCGCGGCGACCGCCGTTAGCTTGAACCAAGGATGAGATTCCAACAACGTCACAAAACGCTGTCCGACCATGCCTGTAGCGCCGATAACGCCTACTCTATATTCTCTCATATGGATTCACTCCCAACGCGTTTCACACGCGGATTCTCCCGCCCGGCGGGAAAGCGGAGAAATACTATCACGCTTCCGGCGCATTGTCAAGAACGGAAGCGGCGACAAAGGACGGATTCCCCATGAAAACCAGTGACTTTTCCTACGAACTCCCGCCGGAACTGATAGCCCAACACCCGTCGGAACGGCGCGACGCCTCCCGCCTCATGACGCTCAACCGCGCCACGGGCGAAATCGGACACTATCATTTCTATGATTTGCCGCGCTTTCTATGCCCCGGAGACTGTATGATTTTGAACAACTCCCGCGTGATTCCGGCGCGGCTTTTGGGACAGCGTCAGCCGGGCGGCGGCGTCAGTGAAATTTTACTCTTGACGGAACGCGGGGACGGCGTGTGGGAATGCCTTGTCCGTCCGGGGCGGAAACTGCGTCCGGGAACTGTTGTCACGTTCGGGAACGGCGAACTGTCGGCGGAAATTCTGGAACGTCTCGACAACGGAAACCGTCTCGTGAAATTCACGTGGGACGGTATTTTTCTGGAAGTGCTGGAACGCCTCGGAGAAATGCCCCTGCCGCCGTATATCCGCGAGAAACTCCGTGACCGTGACCGTTATCAGACGGTGTACGCGAAAATCAACGGAAGCGCGGCGGCACCGACGGCCGGACTGCATTTCACGGAAGAACTGCTGTCGGAAATCCGTCAGCGCGGCGTGGAAATCGGCTCCGTGACACTGCATGTCGGCTTGGGGACATTCCGCCCGGTGCGGGAAGAAAATCCACTTGACCATGAAATGCACAAGGAATACTGTGTTGTGCCGTCGGAGACCGCCGAATTAGTCAACCGTACCCGCGCCCGTGGCGGACGCTGTGTGTGCGTGGGTACGACCTCCTGCCGGACGCTCGAAACGTGGGCGGACGATAACGGGAAACTGCGTTCCGGCGCGGATTGGACGGGCATTTATATTTATCCCGGCTACCAATTCAAGGTCACGGACGCGCTTGTGACGAATTTCCACCTGCCGGAAAGCACACTCTTAATGTTGGTGTCTGCCTTCGCGGGACGCGAACGCGTTTTGAACGCCTACCGGGAGGCGGTCAAAGAACGCTACCGCTTTTTCTCGTTTGGCGACGCTATGTTGCTGATTTAACCTGATTCCGTACAAAAGCACCGTAAAAGCACACCGTAAAGTTGTGCGGTGAGAATGTAAAGCGACACTGAGAGCCTTGCGGTGTTTTCAGTGTTGCTTTTAATTGCGCCGCGTAAATCCTGAATTGCCATATGACAAATTCCAAAATTCGTTCTTCCATTTCACGACAAACAGAGGTCAAAATTGCCCAATACGAAGCGGTTCAGACTGAAATTACAGCGCATGAAACCGCCATCCGTAAATGGGAAAAAGGGAAGCGCAAAGCGTGACGACGCTCCGCGCTTCCCTTTTGGCGTCCGCGCCGGATACGGCGCGGGTTCGTCATTTCATTTCGCCGCGCCGGTTACGGAACGGCGTTTCCGGAGGATTTGCGCCGCGCCCAACAGACAGTCAGCCCCGCCGCGACATCGCCTAGAATCAAGAGTTTTTGCCATGGGGAAATCATGTGTATTGACATTTCCCCGTGCGCGTGTTATAAAAAGCCGAAAAGGAGGCGTTGACTATGCCTAACCCCTATATGAAGTTGGCGATTGAGGAGGCGGAAACCGGCATTCACGCCGGACACGGCGGCTCTTTTGGGTGCGTGATTGTCAAGGACGGCACGGTAATCGGCAGGGGACACAATGAGGTCTTGAAGCGGAACGACCCCACCTGTCACGGGGAAATGATGGCTATCCGGGAGGCGTGCAGGGCAGTCGGCACTTACGATTTGGGCGGATGTGAACTGTATACGACCGCCGCGCCGTGTCCCATGTGTTTCGGGGCGATTCAGTGGGCGAACATCCGAAAAGTCTACTATGGGTGTTCGGTCTCTGACACCGGCAAAATAGGCTTCCGTGACGAGGAATTTTATAACGCCGCGCACGACTTTTCCGAGGAGTTGAACCGCCCGGAGTGCCTGAAACTCTTTGAGGAATACAGCGGCTTGCAGGATAAGGCGCTTTACTGACCGTGTGAAAAGCCGCTCCACGAATGGGGCGGCTTTTTTACGCGGTTCTGTCAAGTTTGGGAATCGCGGCAGGCTTGCGCGGCTTGCAGGTATTTCCGCGCCGAAGCGCGGTTGTGTTCGATTTCGGCGGCGGTCAGCGGACGCGTGACTTTCGCCGGACTGCCCAGTATCATGGAACCGTCGGGGGCGTCGGTCTTGCCCGTGACCACCGCGCCCGCGCCGATAATACAGTCACTGCCGATTTTCGCGCCGTTGAGAATGACTGCCCCCATGCCGACAAGTGTATTGTCGCCCACGGTGCAGCCGTGGACAATCGCGCCGTGTCCGATAGTACACCCCCGCCCGACGCTCGTTTCCTCGTGCAAAACGGCGCAGTCCTGAATATTGGTGCCGTCGCCGACGATAATCGCGCCGTCGTCGCCGCGTATGACCGCGTTGTACCACACACTCACGCCCTTGCCTAATGTCACGTCGCCCGTGACTTTCGCGCCGTCGCAAATCAACACATTTTCGTCTGTCTGACGCAGTTTATACATATTCCGGCTCCTTTCGGCGCGTCAGGACAGCTCCGGGGAGAAATTGCCGTCCACAAAGACCGGAATTTCCCGCCCGTCCGCTGTCGTGCCGATGATACTTAAATCCGGCGTGCCTACCATGAAATCAACGTGCGTGATGGAATCATTCAGGCCTTGCGCGGTCAACTCCGCTTTCGACATCTCCCGTCCGCCCTCAATGCACGGGTACGCCTCCCCGAACGCAATGTGACAAGCCGCGTTTTCGTCAAACAGCGTCTCGTAATAGAGCAGTCTCTGATTGGAAATCGGGCTGTCATACGGCACTAACGCCACTTCCCCGAAGTACGACGCGCCCTCGTCTACGGAAATGGCGGCTTTCAACTCGGCCTCGCCGCGCTCGGCGTGTGCCTCCACGATTTTCCCGTCACGGACAACAAAATGGAACCCGTCAATAATATTGCCCTCGTGTACAAGCGGCATGGCGGCGTAAATTACGCCGTTGGCACTGTTGCGCAGTGGCGCGGTGAAAATTTCCTCGGTGGGCATGTTGGCAATGAAATTCTGTCCGGCGGGGGTGCAGTCCTCGCCAGACTCCCAGAAATGGCGCGCAGGCAGTCCAATTGTAAAATCGGTGCCTAACGCGTTGGAGTAGCGCAGGGAACGGAAACGCATGGCGTTGAGTTTCTCCGTACGGCGGCGGAGTGTGTCCAGATGTTCGCGCCAGCGGTCAACGGCGTGTCCGTCGCCCTGAATGCGGATTGCGTGGAAAATGGCGTCCCAGAGGGCGTCCATCGCCTGTTCCGGGGACAGTTCCGGGAACACCTTCCCCGCCCAACTCGGAATGGGTATCGACGCGATACACCACGGAAACGCACTCGACATTTGCAGACGGTCGAACTCCTCCAGCGCCTTCCCCGACGCCCGTTGACTTCTTACAAGTCGGTTGGGGTCGACGCCGCGCAGGTTTTCGGGGTCTGTGGCGGCAATCACGAGATAGGCCGCGCCTTCCCGTGCGTGGTCATTATAGAAGTGTTCGCGCCACGCCGGAACGGTGTCAAACACATCGTCGGCGGCGCGGAGATACTTCATACGTGTCAAGGCGTCGTCGCACCAGTTCATGACGACCTCTTTGCAATTGGCGTCGTAGGCCTCGCGGGCGCACATCCGGGCGAAGTACGCACACTCCACCGGCGCGGAAATCACGAGCCGCTGTCCCTCGCGCACATCCAGCCCGACACGTACCAGTAAGCGGGCATATTCCTGTAATCTGCTGTCATTTTTCAATGGAAAGTTCCTCCTGTGGCGTTTTGGATAGTATGCCCGCTTTACGGCAAAAGCGTTTCGGGATAGAGGCCGGACGCGTGCAGGGCGCGGAGACTTTCCGCCACGGTCGCGCTGTCCTCCTGATAAGTCATGCCGAACCACTGCGCGGACGATTTCAGTACATGGACGGTCAGATTTCCGGCGGCGCGTTCGGCGTCGACGACGGACGGAAGGTAACATTCGGCTTTGGGATTGTCCCCGGCGGTACGCAAAAAGGCCTCGAAATTGCGTTTGAGCGCCGGGAATATCGACGGCGCGAAGCCCCACATATTCATAGACGCGATATCATCCGGGGACAATTTCACGCCGCTGTCCTCGTCCCAGAGGCCGCCCGACGGACACGCCCCGATTTTCAGGCGTTCCGTAATGCCCTGTAACACGCCGTTGTCTACGGCACAGATTCCCCGCGACACGGTGCCGCTTTCGGAGAGCGTGTTTTTGAGGATGTAGCCGACCATGAGCGCGGCACCGTCGGCGGGCAGACGCGTCAGGGCGTCGTGCATGACGCGGTAGGCGTCCGCGCCGTAATAATCATCGGCGTTGATGACGCAGAACGGTTCCCGCACGGCGTCGGCGGCGCACAGAAGCGCGTGGGCGGTGCCGAAGGGCTTTTTCCGTTCGGGCGGAATGTGGTAAAAACTTGGAACGCTGGAAAAGTCCTGAAACGCGTACGCCACTTCTATGGCGTCGCCGTTTTGGGCGTGGAAGCGGGAGAGGCGTTTTCCGAACAGTTCTTCTATGACGGCTTTGGATTCCGGGCGGATGATAAAGACGACTTTCCGGAATCCGGCGCGGATTGCGTCATAGATGGAGTATTCCATAAGCGGCTCGCCGTGGGGGCCGATACCGGTTGTCTGTTTGTCGCCGCCGTAACGGGAACCCAGTCCCGCCGCCATAATCACAAGCGTTGTTTTCATAGTATGTTCCTCCAACATAGGGAACCGCGCCGGAGCGGTACTGTCTCCGGCGCGGCGTGTGGATTACTTGTCCCGGATGGTAATGGATTCGATAATGGGCTGTTCGTCGGGAGCAATGGAGCCGTTGTTGTCGGTAGGCTTGGCATCCTTGCACATCTGGTCTACAACTTCCATGCCCTCCGTGACATGTCCGAAAGCGGCGTAGTCGCCATCAAGGAAAGTGCTGTCACTCTGGACGATGAAAAATTGTGAGCTTGCGCTGTTCTTGTCGCCGGAAGCACGCGCCATGGAAATCGTGCCGCGTGTGTGGGACAAATTATTGGTGTAGCCGTTGGAAGAGAACTCGCCGACAATATTCTTGTCTGCGCCGCCGGTGCCGTTGCCCAAGGGGTCGCCGCCCTGCGCCATGAAACCGTCCATAATACGGTGGAACGTCAGACCGTTATAGAAGCCGCTTTCGGCAAGGTCAACGAAATTCTGTACGGTAAGCGGCGCGGCGGAAGCGTCCAATTCCACGGTAATCTTGCCGTAATCCTGCACCATGATGTCGGCGTACTGTACGGCGGCGGTGGCGTCGGCGTTGGTTGTCGTCGCGGCGTTATCAGTCGTTGCCGCGGCGGACGGTTCGGAGTTGCCGCTATCAGATGTGGCGGCGGTGGCGTCCGTTGTCGTGGTAGCGCTACTGTCGGTGGTTGTCGCGGCGCTGTCCGTAGTTGTCGCGGCGCTGTCGGTTGTTGTCGTGGTATCGTCCGTGGTCGCCGTGGCGTTATCGGTCTTGCCGCTGTCGGCGTCGGTTTCGGTACTCTTGTCGGTGTCGGTATCGCTGTCGGCGTCCGTGTCAGTGTTGGCGTCGGTACTGCTGTCGGCGTCCGTGTCGGTGTCGGTACTGCTGTCGGCCTCGGTTTCCGTGCCGCTTTCGGCGTCAGTGTCGGCAGCGCTTTCGGCGTTCCCGGCGGCGTCGCCCACTTCCTCCACGGTCTCGGCGTCCGACGACGCGGGCGCGGTGTCCTTGTTGCCCTTGTTGGTGAATTGCGCAATCAGCAACAGTAACAGGAATACGCCCACCGCAACGGCAACGGCAATCCACATCTGTTTCTGACGGTTGGGGTCAGCGGCGGCGGGTTTGGCACTGCTGCCGCCACTCTTCGCGGGCTGTGTACGCGCTACGCTGTTCTGCTTCTTCTGTTGCTGTTGCGGGGCGCGGTTGGGATTCTTTTTCTTCTTGTACTTCTTCTTGCTTCTGCTCTTCGGCATGATGTTCACTCCTCATTTTGTTGTTGTGTACTGCCCCCGTCGCCGGGAGCCGGAACGGATTCCGACAGGGCGCGGACTTCGTCCTTGGCCTCCTGTAAGACCCGTTTTTCCGCTTTGGTGGTCAATCTGGTTTCGTCGAACCGTGCGAACAGGTCCGGACGGCGCAACATCGTTCGTTTGTAACTCTCTTTCCGACGCCATTCGGCGACTTTCGCGTGATGTCCGGACAGCAGAACGTCCGGCACGGCGCGTCCGTGCCAGACCGCCGGACGGCTGTACTGCGGATACTCCAACAGTCCGTCCCAGTGGGATTCCTCCTCAAAACATTCCGGGGCGGGCAGAACCCCCGGCACCATGCGGCATACGGCGTCCGTGAGCGCCATTGCCGGGATTTCGCCGCCTGTTAAGACGTAATCGCCCACGGAAATTTCCTCGTCCACGCATTCCTCCAAGAAACGCTCGTCCACGCCTTCATAGTGTCCGCACACAAGAATTAAGTGTTCGTAACGCTCTTTGAGTTCCCGCGCCACGGCCTGTGTAAAGGTTCGCCCGCACGGGGACAAAAATATCGTGTGTCCGGCACCGTGATTTTGCGTGACGGCCTCCCAGCAACGGTAAAGCGGGTCAGCCTGCATGACGGCACCGCGTCCGCCGCCGTACGGGTAATCGTCTACCTGCATTTGACGGTTAGTTGTGTAGGCGCGGATTTGGTGTGTGCGAATCGTGATGAACCCGCGTTCCCGCGCACGTCCCAGAATGCTGACACCTAACATCGCCTCGACGGCCTCCGGGAACAGGGTCATAATGTCAATCCACATCCTGCGCCAATCCTTCCCACACCCGAACGTCCATGCGGTTCCCGTCCACGTCCACGGACAAGATGAACGCGTCCGGGACGGCGGGTATCAGGTACGTATGCTCCCCGCGTACGGTGTACACCTTGCTTGCCGGGTAGGCCTCGACTTTCGTCAAGGTGCCGATACATTCCCCCGTCGCGGCGTCAAAAACTTCCATACCGGGCAGTTCGTCATCGAAAAACGGCACGTCCGCCGCGTCGGCGCGGTCAATGGACAGTTCCCGGCCTTTGAGTGCCTGCGCGGCGTCCATGTCGTTGACGCCCGCGAGACGTAGCAAGGCACATCCTTTGTGAACCCGCGCCGCCTCCACGGTCACGGGTACGCCGTCCATGTACAACGTGTGGAAGCGGGTCAGAAACGCGGGGTCTCCGTCACGCGGCAGAACCCGGACTTCCCCCCGAATCCCATGCGTATTGACAATCCGTCCAACGGGAACTTGGTGCAGTCTCATGAAAAAACTCCTTACCCGGAAAGCGGTGCTTCGCGGCGAAAACCGCGACAGAGTAAGTATACCTCTTTTCCGCCCAAAACGCAAGAAGCGCGGAATTTTTATTTTCGCCCTTGCGGTACGGGGTGCGGGGTGCTATACTAAGCACTTGCGCGGACTTCCACCGCCCGCGCCAACCAACAAGGGGGAATTTGCATGACTTTGGCAACATATTTACAATCGCAGTTCAGCACCGCCCAAGAACTGGAATTTCTGCTCCGGCTGCTGGCGGCGGGACTGTGCGGCGGTATCATCGGACTGGAACGGAGCAGGCGTCTGAAAGAGGCCGGACTTCGGACACATGTCATTGTCTGCTGTACGGCGGCGCTCATGATGATTATTTCCAAGTACGGCTTCGCGGACTTGCGTACCGTCGACGGGCTGGACTTCAGCGGAATCAAGGGTGCCGACTCCGCCCGTATTGCGGCGCAAGTCGTCAGCGGAGTCAGCTTTCTGGGCGCGGGTGCCATTTTCAAGAGCGGCAACACTATCAAAGGTCTGACGACGGCGGCGGGTATCTGGGCAACGTCGGGAATCGGGCTGGCACTCGGCGCGGGAATGTACGTGTTAGGCATTGCCGCGACGCTCATTATCATTGTTTTTCAGACACTCATGCACAAATTCACCTTCGGCGCGGAATCCATGGAGGCGCACTATCTCTCGTTCACGATGTCGGCCGACCGGAGTTTCCGCGACGTGTTCAACCAGTACATGGAGGAACACCGGATACAGGTCACGGACAGCGACTTGACCTATACCAGTGACGGCCTCGTGACCTGTAACATGATTGTCAAAATGCCGCAGACGTTCTCCATTTACGACGTTGACCAGTTCCTACACGAACACTGTGACATTAAAAAGCTCAGCTATTCCAACTTCGCGTGACACGCGGCGGAAAGGGACTTTTATGTCAATTCTGTTGTTTCTGCTCTGGCTCCTGCTCAACGGGCGTCTGACACTGGAAATTGTTGTCATTGGCGCGGGCGTCACGGCGTTGCTGATAGCCTTTATGTCGCGCTTCATGGGCTGGTCTCCCCGGCGGGAACGCGATATTCTCCGGTGTCTGCCGCTGTTCCTGCTCTACCTGCTCAACCTGCTTTGGGAGACGGTCAAGGCCGCCGCTACGGTGTTACTTGTGGCGCTGACGCCCTCCATGCACCCGGAACCCGTGCTTGTCGAGTTTCATTCGGGACTGCCCCGCGAGTATCAAAACGTCATTCTGGCGAACTCCATCACGCTGACACCCGGTACTATCACGGTGTTTCAGGAGGGAGACCATTTTCTGGTACACGCCTTGCGCCGGGAGTACGCGGAAGGCCTGAACCGTTCGTCATTCGTGCTGTTGTTGCGGAAATTTCCTTGAATGTCCGAAAGGAGACTGTTCTTGTGGACGTGCAAAAGGCTTATGAACTGCTCTATACATTCGTGCTGACGGGAATCGCGCTGTTGCTGTTCGTGATGCTGTTCCGTTCGGTCAGGGGTCCCGGTGTCACGGACTGTCTTGTGTCCATTAACATGGTCGGGACACTGGTTATCGCGGCAATCGTGATTTTGTCGCGGCTCTTGGGGGAGGCATGGCTGTTGGACGTGGCGCTTATTTATACGATGATTAGTCTTGTGTCCGTGCTGATTCTGGCGCGGGTGCTGATTCCGCCGAAACCGTCCCGGAAACGTTTCCGCGACGAGAAGGGGGGCGGCGCACATGTCTGAATGGGTACGCTTCTGGCTGACTGCGGTTATCCTGTGTACCGGACTTCTGTTTTTCGCGGGGGCGGTACTCGGAAACTGCCGCTTTGCCTACGTCATGAACCGGGTTCACGCCGCCGGAATCGGGGATACCATGGGACTGTTTTATGTCGTGCTGGCTGTGGCGCTCAACGCCTCCGGACTGCTGGAAGCGCTCAAATGTTTCCTGCCGCTGGTATTTCTGTGGGTCTGCTCCCCGGTCTCGTCACACCTTATCGCGCAAATCGAATACTACACCAATCAGCACCTTTACGACCACATGACAAGACTGTGAGAGGCGAACCGGCATGAATTTTCAGGAAGTCTACAAAATTGCGCTTGTCGTGCTGTTGATTGTCTGCGCGGTGTCGGTGAATCTGACGCGAAGCCTGTTACGGTCGGTTATTATTTTCATGTCCTACAGTTCGATAATGTGTCTGCTGTGGATACTGATGGAGTCGCCGGACTTGGCGATTACGGAAGCGGCAGTCGGCGCGGGAATCAGCGGGTATTTGTTCCTTGTGACGCTCAAAAAACTGCGTCAGATAGACGGCATGGACGACCGCCAGCGCGAGGACGGCGCGTGGACGGATACCGCCCCCGAAATGGAACCGTCACCGGAAACTTTCCCGGACGGCGGCGTGTCGCAACAGAGAACAGACAGCGCCTCCGGCGTCGTCAAAAAGAAACGGCGTCGGGCGAAACGGAAAGAAGGCCGATTATGAACGCGGACAAATTCCGCCGCTGGCTCAACGGCGAAACGGATATCATGGGGCATATTCTGGACACGCAAACAGGCCATGACCTGCCCCGGCAAGACCAAAGGCGTCTGCAACACGAGGCCGAAGAAGTGGCGATAGTCCGCATGGGGCGCGTGATACACTCGGAACGGCGTCTGTTTTCGGCGTGGTACCGCGTGGCGGCTGTGCTGTGCTGTCTGACACTGATGGCGGTGTTTCTGTACATGGTGGCGCATATCACGCGGTACGGCGCGGAAAATCCACGCGTCGCGGAAGTCGCGGAACGCTACGTCGAACACGGTTTAGAGGAAACCGGGGCAACGAACATTGTCGCGGGTATGATACTCGATTACCGCGCCTTTGACACGCTGGGGGAATCCCATGTACTTTTTACGGCGCTGATTTGCGTCATGATTCTGTTACGGCGCGACCGAAAGAACATGCGCACGGCCTACGAGGACTATTACCGCATTCAGGACGAGGACTATTTTCCAACGAACCAAGACCCGATAGCGCGGCGCGTCGGCGGAATTTTGGTGCCGTGTATCCTGCTGTTCGGCGTCTATATCCTGCTCAATGGGCAGATTTCACCGGGCGGCGGCTTTTCGGGCGGCGCTGTACTGGGTGCCGGACTGGTGATTTTCGCGTCCACACGCGGGGACAGTGTTGTTGACAAGTTCCTGACAAAGCGCGTGTTTCAGTGGGCGGCGTTCTGTGCGCTCTCGTTCTACAGTCTCGCTAAGGGCTATGTCTTTTTCACGGGTGCCAACGGGCTGGAAAATCACATTCCGAAGGGCGTGCCGGGGGCGATACTCTCCGGCGGACTCATTCTCCCGCTTGATATCGCCGTCGGACTGGTCGTGGCCTGTACTATGTTCGGCTTTTACAGTCTGTTCCGGCGCGGGATTATCGGCGGCGACGACGCGCCGCGTGTCACCGGAACCGGGGGAAAGGAAGCGTAACCATGCAAGAAACCATTTCGGCGTTACTGGCGAATTACGAGGAGGCCGCCGCTATTATTCTGTTTGTGATTGGGCTGTCCATGCTTCTTTTCCACGGGAACCTGATTAAGAAACTTATCGGCATGAACATCATGGACACGGGCAGTTTTCTGTTTCTGGCGAGTATGGGCTATATCGAGAACCGCAAAGCCCCGATTTTAGTCGACGGCCTGCGGGAGTTCGAGGACTATATCAACCCCGTTCCCGCCGGACTGGTGCTGACTGGAATCGTGGTATCCGTGTCCGTGACTGCGGTCATGCTGTCGCTTTCTATCCGGCTCTACAGGCGCTATCATACGCTGAACGTGGACGAGGTCTATCTTCTCTCCCGGCACCAGTTGGAGGACAGATGACATGGACTTTATCCGTAATTTCCCGCTGTTTACCATTATATTGAGCCTGTTTTCCAGTGTCCTTTGCATGCTCTTGGACGGGCGCAAGGCCAAGCGTTACACGGTCTGCTATGCGTGCGTCCTGATTGCGCTTGCAAGCGCGGTGCTGTGGTACGTCTCCGCGACGGGCGAGCCGTTCACGTACGTCATGGGCGAGTTTCCCGCGCCGTGGGGGAACGAAATCCGCGCCGGTGTGCTGGAAGCCCTGCTGGCTGTCGTGTTCCTGACAGTCCTGCTCTGTTCGGTACTGGGCGGCTGGCGCTTCCTGCTCATCGACGTGGAACACAGTAAAATCAACCTCTATTTCACGCTTATCAACCTGTTGACTGCCGCGCTCATGGCGCTTATCTGGACAAACGATATTTTTACCGGGTACGTCTTTCTGGAAATCCTCACGCTTTCCTCCTGCGGGATTCTGATTGTACGCGAAATCGGGCGTACCACGCTTGCGGCTGTCCGCTACATGGTGCTGAATCTGTTGGGGTCAGGACTGTTCCTGCTGGGCGTGGTTCTGCTGTACTCCCTCACGGGACACCTGCTCATGGTACCCATGCGGGCGGCAATTTCGGAAATCGTCGCGGCGGAAGGCGGCGTCACGACGATTACATTTTCTCTGGCGGTGCTGACTATCGGACTGGGCATTAAAAGCGGCCTGTTCCCGTTCTACTTCTGGATGCCCGACACCTACGGCACCGCTACCCCCACGTCCGCCGCGATTCTCTCCGCGCTGGCCTCGAAAGCCTATATTATCCTGCTGTTCAAAATCTATTGGCGGGTCGTCGGTATCGAAGTATTCCAGCAACTTCCGATTCACTGGTTACTGTTCTGTCTGGGCATTCCGGGCATGATATTCGGCTCGGTGTCGGCAATCCGGGAGAACAATATTCACAGAATGATAGCGTTTTCATCGGCGGCGCAGACCGGGTATATTTACATGGGTCTCGGCATGGGAAGTCCGTTAGGATATGTCGCGGCGCTGTTTCAGCTCATCGCCCACGCGGTCACGAAGTCGCTTTTGTTTCTGACGACGCCGCGTCTGGCGCGGGTGTCCGGGGACAGTCTGCTGTTCCAGAACCTGCAAGGAAGCGGTATCCGGGACAGAAGCGCCGGATTCTTTTTCACGCTCTGCGCGTTGTCGATGGTCGGGATACCGGTTTTCGCCGGATTTTCCGCGAAACTGTTCTTTGCTGTCGCGGCGGTGGATACCGGGAAATTGGGTGTGCTGTTCCCTACCATGCTGGCCTTAGCCGTCAGCGCCGTACTGAACGCGCTGTACTTTATCCGCACCGTGATTCGGATTTACACCGCCGGACGCGGCGGGGCGGATATCTCCGCGCCGCGCATTTACGCCGAGGAACACAACGACGCCGATTCCGGCGAACCTCTGCCCATGTCAGAGACGCGTTCCGAACGGCGTTCGTACTGGGTGTCGGCGCTGATTCTGACGGGAATGAATCTGTTTTTGGGGCTGTTCTCGTGGATTACGGTGGATTTCATCCGGCTGGGTCTCGACATGTTCGCGTGACTGGAGGAATTGTCAATGCTCTTGTTTACCATACTGTTCCCGATACTGGCGGGTGTGGCGGTGTCGGTACGCCCCATGCCGCGCCGGACGCGTCTGCAATGGTACGCCGCTGTCATGCTTCTGACGGACGTTTTCGCGGTCTGGTGTATGTTGTACGCGCCGCCCGTGCGGCTGTTCGCGCTGACGGAAACACTTGACTTTCACTTTGCTTTGGACACAATCGGACGCGTGTTTCTGTCGGTGGTACTGTTCGTGTACACCGCCGCGTGTTTCTACGCGTTCGAGTACATGTCCGGGGAGGAACGGGAGGAAGCGTTTTTCACGTTTTATTTCGCCTCGCTGGGCGCGGTGATGTCCGCCTGCATGACCGGAAACCTCGTGACGTTCTATTTCTGCTTTGAACTCGCTACGCTAAGCTCCATGCCGCTTGTCCTGCATGAAGGGACAAAAGAGGCGATTTCCGCCGCGCTGAAATATCTCTTTTACTCTATCGGCGGCGCGTTACTCGGACTGCTGGCGGTGGTGTGCCTGTTCTGGTACGGCGCGGACGCGAATCAGTTCGCGGCGGGCGGCTTCCTCGACGCCGCACGTGTCGCCGGACATGAATCCATGTTACGCGCTGTCGTGCTGTGCGGAATTGTCGGCTTCGGCGCGAAAGCCGGTATGTACCCGTTGCACGGCTGGCTTCCCGCCGCGCACCCTATCGCGCCCGCGCCCGCGTCGGCACTGCTGTCGGGCATTATCGCAAAAATGGGCGTGCTGGGCGTGATACGCCTCGTGTACTTCTCCGCCGGGGCGGCGCTCATTCGCGGAACTTGGGTACAATATACGTGGATGTGTCTGGCAATGGGAACGATTTTCATGGGTTCCATGATGGCTTTCCGCGAAAAGGTCATGAAAAAACGCCTTGCCTACTCGTCAATCAGCCAGATTTCGTATATTATGCTGGGGCTGTCGCTGTTGAACGCGGGCGGCCTCACGGGCGGACTGCTCCATTTCGCGGCGCACGCGGTCTCTAAGGGGACACTGTTCCTTTGCGCGGGCGTGTTCATTCACAAGCTCGGACGCCGGGAGGCGTCGCAACTGCGCGGTGTCGGACAACTCATGCCCGTGACCATGTGGTGTTTCCTGATAGCGTCGCTGTCACTGGTGGGTATTCCGCCGCTGGGAGGCTTTGCCAGTAAATGGTATTTGTCGGTGTCGGCGATTGCGGGCGGAATGGGCGTGTTCTCGATTCTGCCGCCCGTGATACTGTTGGTGTCGGCGTTCCTGACGGCTGGATACCTGTTGCCGGTAGCCGTCGACGCGTTTTTTCCGGGGCGTGACTTCTCCGTGAAGCAAGCCTTCGGAGACTGCCCCGACGTACAGAAACGGCTCCCGGCGTCCACCGGCAAGACCAAAAAACAAAAGGCGGTATCGTTGACCGGCGCGGCGGAACCGTCCGCGTTAATGACTGTGCCGCTTGTGGCACTGTGCGCGGCGGCGCTGTGCGTCGGACTGTTCGGGGCGTGGTTCGCGGAAGCGCTCGGCGGCGTGATACGGGGGCTGGTGTAATGCTCATTATGGAATGGAACCCGCTCCTGTTACTCGTCCCGATTCTCCTGCCGATACTGTGCGGCGGCTGGCTGTTGCTCGGTCGGCGCATGGACAGCAAAAACCGGGAACTGTTTACAGAAGTAGCGGCCTGTTTCACCAGTACGGCGGTCTTTCTGTCGCTGTCGAACATCCGGCGCGGAAGCGTGGCGACGGTCTACACCTTCATCGACGGCTTTTCCGTGGGGTTCATGATGGACGGTCCGGGTATGTTGTTCGCGGGTATGGTCGCGGTCATGTGGCCTCTGGCGTTGCTCTACGCCTTCTCCTACATGGAACGCGCCCCCCGGCAAAACAGTTTCTTTGCCTTCTACCTCATGACGTACGGTGTCACGCTGGCGGTCGCGTTCTCGGCGAATCTGGTCACGATGTACGTCTGCTTTGAACTGCTGACACTGGTCACAATTCCGCTTGTGGCGCACTCGCAGAATACGGACAGCACCTACGCCGGGTACTTGTACGCGGCCTACTGTATCGCGGGGGCGGCGCTGGCACTCGTGGCGGTCGTACTCGGCACACTGGACGGCTCCGGTACGTTTCACTTCGGCGGCAATCTGGCGAATGAGTACCCGTCCGCGCTCATGCGTACGGTGTACCTGTTCGGATTTATCGGTTTCGGCACGAAAGCCGCTGTTTTCCCGCTCTATATCTGGCTCCCGAAAGCGTCCGTAGCCCCGACGCCCGTCACGGCCTTACTGCATGCCGTGGCGGTGGTCAATAGCGGCGTGTTCGCGGTCACGCGCCTGACTTGGTACGCCTTCGGCCCCAATTTACTATCCGAAAGCGCGGTACGGACATTCTGTGTCCTGCTTTCGTCGTTCTCGATGGTGTTCGCGGCGGTAATGGCGCTCAAAGAACGCCACTTCAAGCGGCGTCTGGCCTACTCCACGATGAGTAATCTTTCCTATATGCTCTTCGGCGTCAGTCTCATGACAGGACACGGATTGACGGGCGCTCTGTCCCATATGCTCTTTCACGGCGTGATTAAAATGTCCCTGTTCCTCTGCGCGGGGGCGTTCATGCACGTGACCGGGAAAGAGTACCTGTACGAAATCAACGGACAGGGCTGGCGCATGCCGTACACGTTCACGGCGTACACACTCGGCGCGTTGTCGCTGACGGGGATTCCGCTGTTCTGCGGGTTCGTGTCGAAATGGCGACTGCTGACGGCGGGTGTCGCCGCCGGGACTTGGGCGGATATGGTCGGCGTGGCGGCACTGCTGTTGTCGGCGTTCCTGTGTGCCATGTACACGTTATCGGTCAGCGTGCGGGCGTTTCTGCCGCGTACGCCCGATTCCGGCGCGGCGGAACTCCCCGCCGGGATTCAAGAGGCGGACTGGCGGATGTTGGTACCGATTGGATTTTTCACGGCGGCAAATATCGCCTTTGGCGTGTGGTCGAAACCTGTCATGACGTTTCTGGAAGCGGTTTCCCGCGGTGTGCTGTGACGGAAGGGGGCTTGTGTCAAAATGCGGATTGCGTTATTAGTATTTGTTCCCCTGCTGTGCGGCGTCGCGGCGTACGCTCTCGGACGCCGTGACGAACGCTGGCGCGACTGCGCGGTGTTACTGTGTACGGCGCTGTGCATGGGACTGTCGGTGTCGCTGACACTCTCTGCCTTGCGCGGGGAAATTGTCGCGCTGACGATTCCCCATGTGCTTGTCAACGGGCTTGCCTTTACGGCAACCGGTTTCCGCGCCCTCTACAGTCTGGTCACGTCGCTGATGTGGCTGTTTACGGCGCTGTTCTCGCGGGAATACTTCTCGCACGAGCCGGAAGGCCTCAACGCCTACTATCTGTTCACACTCATGACGCTTGGCGCGACACAGGGTGTCATGCTCTCGGCGGACTTTATGACGACATTCGTTTTCTTCGAGGTTCTGTCGCTGACTTCCTTTACTTGGGTCATGCACGAACAGTCCAAAGAAGCGATACACGCCGGATATACGTACTTGTTCGTGGCGGTGTTCGGCGGACTGGTTCTGCTGATGGGACTGTTTCTGCTTTCCGATGCCTGCGGCACACTGACATTTTCCGCGCTCCCCGACACCGTACGCAACGCGAACAGAACGCAAGTTTTCGCGGCGTCGGTCTGTATTCTGTTTGGCTTCGGCGCGAAAGCGGGTATGTTCCCGCTGCACATCTGGCTACCCATGGCGCACCCGGTCGCGCCGTCCCCGGCGTCGGCACTGCTGTCGGGCGTCCTGACGAAAGTCGGCGTCTACGGCGTCCTCATGACCGCTTTGCAACTGATGTACGGCAACCCTACTTTCGGACTGCTCCTGTTGACACTGGCACTCGTGACTATGTTCCTTGGCGCGTTACTGGCGCTGTTCTCGGTGAACCTCAAACGGACGCTCGCGTGTTCGTCCATGTCGCAAATTGGCTTCATCCTCACGGGACTGGCGTCTATGATACTCTGCGGCGTACAGACCGGCGCGGGTACGCTCTCCGACACCGGCGCGGCACTGGCAATCTCCGGGACTGTCCTGCACATGCTCAACCACTCTATGTTGAAATTGCTCTTGTTCATGGCGGCGGGCGTCGTGCTGATGAACGTCCACGCGCTGACACTCGACGATATCCGGGGCTGGGGACGCAACAAAACCGCGTTAAAAATCGCCTTCGCGGTCGGCGGACTGGGTATCAGCGGCGTGCCGCTCCTCAACGGCTACCTGTCAAAGTCCATGATTCACGAGGGCTTGGTACACCTCATCGAAAGTTCGGAGGAAACCGGATTCTTTATCGGGCGGACGCTCCGCTACTTCCACGCGGCGGAATGGGTGTTCCTGATTTCGGGCGGCCTGACATTCGCCTATATGCTGAAACTGTTCCTGTGTGTGTTCGTAGAACGCAACGCGGACGCCGACAAACAGGCGTTATATGACAGTGACCCGGACTGCATGGACACGCTTTCCACAACGGTTGTCACGCTGTCGGCGCTCCTGCTCGTGACACTCGGTCAACCGTGGATTGTGACACGTGTCGCGGCGTTCGTGGTACAGTCCTTCGGCGTCACCGAAAGCGCCCCGCATTTCGCCGCGTTCGCGTGGGAGAATCTCAAAGGCGGCCTGATTTCGCTGTCCGTTGGCGCGACGGTCTATCTGTTGTTCGTACGTCCCGTACTCCGTCCGCGTGGAGTGTACGTCAACCGCTGGCCTTCGGCGTGGAATCTGGAACAGAAACTTTATACGCCGCTGTTCACGCGCTGGCTCCCGACATTATTTGGCAACGTGGCGCGGCTGTTCGCCGAAAATCGTATCCTGCGGCGCGTGTGTCGTGGACTGCTGTTCGCGGCATCGGTACTGGCAACCGCGATGAATGACAGTTTGGACGCGCTGATTGTGCTGTCACGCCGGACGGTCGTCCGGGAAGTCAAAGTACGCGACGAGCGCGAGGCCGTACACATCGGACGCCTGCGGGCGTTCCGGCGCGCTACCGCCACCGCGCTGGAATCGTTCAATTTCTCCTTCGCGCTTCTCATGACCTGTCTGGGCGTCATTGTGATTCTCGGCCTTCTGCTGGTTCTGCTCTGACACGGAAACGCTCTCCCCGTCATAAATGGGAGGGCGTTTCACAATTCCCGCATTTCCACTCTTGACTTTTGCCACACCCTATGAAATAATGATAGTGTCCAAAATGACAGCTCCTGTAAGCTGATAACATAGTAACTCCACACGCCGCCGGGGTTAGTCCCGGCCTGTACGATTGCAAATAGAAGGGGGAGTTTCATGGATGTTTCTAACGTGATTTCACTGTTAAGCGGCGTGGCGCTGTTTCTGTTCGGCATGTCCCTCATGGGGGACGGTCTCAAACGCGTCGCCGGAAACCGTCTGGAAGGTCTGCTGTACAAGCTCACCAACACAAAGTTGAAAGGTATCCTGTTAGGCACCGGTATCACCGCCGTGATACAGTCGTCCTCGGCGACTTCCGTCATGGTCGTGGGCTTCGTCAACTCCGGTATGATGAAGTTTGAACAGGCAATCAGTATCATACTGGGCGCGATTCTCGGCACAAGCGTCACGGGCTGGGTCATCTGCCTGTCGGACATCAGCGGCGGAAGCGGCTGGGTGTCGCTCCTGTCCACGAGTACGCTTACGGGACTGATTGCCGTGACCGGTATCATCATCCGGACTGTCGCCAAACGCGCCACTCACCGACACGTCGGCGATATCATGATGGGTTTCGCCGTGCTGATGTTCGGCATGAGTACCATGAGCGGCGCTGTCGCCCCGTTGAAGGAAATGCCCGCGTTCGTGGCGCTGTTGACTTCGTTCTCGAATCCGCTGTTAGGCTTTTTAGCGGGCGTCGCGTTCACGGCGATTCTCCAAAGCGCGTCGGCGGCTGTCGGTATCCTGCAAGCCCTCGCCATTACCGGGGCTGTCACATTCGCAACCGCGTTCCCGCTGTTAATGGGTATCGGCGTCGGCGCGGCGCTTCCGGTTCTGATGGCCGCCGCCGGAGCTTCTGTCGACGCCCGCCGCAGTGCCGTTGTGTACCTGTTGAGCCAGACTATCGGCGCGGCACTGCTCGGAACTGTTTTCTATGTTGCGAATGCCGTCGTACACTTCCCGTTTATGACCATGGTATTGACGACTGTCCACATTGCCGCCCTGAATACGCTTTACCGCCTCCTGTGCGTGCTGATTCTCGCGCCGCAGACGGGTTTACTTGCCAAACTGACTTGCGCTATCGTCAAAGAGGAAGTGTCGCCCGAAGGCGAAGAGGACAAGGGTCCCGTATTCGAGGAACGTTTCCTGCCGTTCCCGCCTCTTGCGCTGGAACAGTGCCGGGCGGAAATTAACAAAATGGCGGATATCACACAGCAAAGCGTCATTGTCGCGCTGGAAACTATCGCGCACTATAACGAGGAAAAGGCCAAACGCGTGGTCAAACTCGAAAAAGCCACTGACCGTTACGAGGACGCGCTGGGTACGTATATCCTGAAAGCCTCCAAGCGCGAACTCAACACCGAACAGAATCAGCAGTTCACGCGCTTTCTGCACACCATTACCGACTTTGAGCGTATCGGCGACCACGCCCTGAACATTGTGGAAGTCATGGAACACATGCACGAACAGGACAGCTCTTTCACGGGCAACGCCCTCGCGGAACTCGAAGTCATGAAAAACGCCTTGACGGAAGTTCTGTCCATGACTGTCCAGTCCTTCCAGAACGACGATTCGGCGCTTGCCGAAAAGGTCGAACCGCTGGAACAGGTTATCAACGGCTTACAGGACAGTATCAAGAGCCGTCATGTCGAGCGCATGAAAGCCGGAATCTGCACCATGACGCAGGGAATCTCCCTGAACGACCTTTTGACCGATTTGGAGCGCATTTCCGACCACTGTTCCAATATCGCGCTGGCGACTATCGAACTGCGTCAAAATGTGTTCCTGACGCACCCGGATTTGTACCACAACGCGAATCAGGCCGAAAATGTCCACATGTTCGAGGATTACAGCCGCCGTTTCGCGTTGCCGGAGCCGTCCAAAGCCCCCGACGCCGCCCCCGCCCCCTCCGAAGCCTGACAAAAAAGCGTCCTGTCCTCTCAACGGGGGCAGGACACTTTTTTGTTGCGCCGGGTGTGGACAATTTCGGACAGTGTTTCCACTTCACGATAACGCGACGGAAAGGGCGGTTATCGCTTCTTGTTCGTGACGTACAGCGCGGCGGAATACACTATCGGCACGACCGCAAGCAGTGTTGTCACGCCGATGAATACATACATTTGTCCGAACTGTACAAAGGCGTCCAGAATCATCAGGAGGCCGCCCGCAACCCATAACGCCCCCGCCATGCGGTGTGTACGGTTCCAGTTGTCCTCGTCGGCGAGCGTCCACGGGAGTTTGATTCCGACTGTGTAATTTTGTCGGCACTTGGGCAGATAGTTTCCCACGACCACGAACAGTACCCCCGTCAGAAGCATTCCGGACAACGTGACATTTATCGAATACCCCAGCGCGTTCGGGTACACCAGCGCCGCCACAAACAGCGACACCGCCGGACATATCCACAGTACCAGAACACGTATTTTGTCGCTGACGTTCCCGGATTTCGGGTCGTGGAACACGGCAAACGCACAAAGCCAATGTACCGCCAGCAGAAACAGCGGCATTCCGAATACCGCGAACGCCTTGCCGCTCCAGCCGTCGGGGGTGCCGGAGAAATCGAAATGCGTCGGGACGCGTTCGGGCAGTCGCCCCCAGAGCGCGATTCCCGCGCACACCGGAAGCAGGATACAGACAGATGTCAGCAGAAGATTACGTTTCATGTGTCGCGTCTCCTTTCAAGTCCGCAATCCAGCACAGCACGTCCTCCAATACGGACGTATTCAACTGGTAATAGATGTAATTCTTGTCGCGTGTCTCGAACACGAGTTCCGCCTGTTTCAGGACGCCCAAATGATGGGAAATTGTGGCTCCCGTGAGGTCAAAGCGCGTGGCGATTTCCCCGGCGGAGAGTTGCCCGTTCTTCAAGAGCGTGAGGATTTCGCGCCGTACCGGGTTCGACAGCGCCTTGAATGTCGCGCCAAATCCCATGACACCGCTCCTTTCTATTTAGAAGTTTGTCTAAATAGAAGATAGCACGGAATCCGGCGTTTGTCAAGAGGTATTTTGAAATTTTTCTAAATACTGATAATGAATATTTTATCGACTGTTTCGGACAGGTTCGCTTGTTCCGTGCGAGTGTGGTTTTTGTGTTGCGGAAAGTATCCTTGTCGCCGTCAGGCGACAGAGGGTGGCAAATTCGCAAATTCGCGGTGTCGTTCGTGTGGGTTCGACAAAAATTTCAGGACGGCGGGGTTACAATATCTGGCAGAAGAAATACAGGGGGGACAGGCCTTGAAACAGAAAAGAAGAACGCGACGAAAAGAACAGACCATCGCGCCGCTGTTGTCGTACGGAATCCGGTTTTTCCTCACGGCGGCACTGACCGGGAATCAGATTTTAGGCGGGGTCGCGCCGTTCGCGCTGGGGTGTGTGGCGGCGTCGGGACAGGGTATCGGGGCGTTAGCGGCACTGTGCGGCGCGGGGCTGGGCGCGTTCTTCCTGATGGACTTCGCCGACGCGCTCCCGTTCATGGCGGCCTGTACGCTGATTGTGGCGGCGTCGACGGCGTTTCGCGGCAATCGCATTCTGACGGGGGCGCGGGTGATGAGTGTTACGGGGGCGCTGTTGTTCCTGTCGGTGGGCATGATATACGTTTTCGACGCCGAGCGCCCGTCCGAGGCCTTGACCATGTGCGCGGCGGCGGCGGGACTGGTCGGCGCGAGTACATGGTTTTTCTGGCCTCTGTTCCACACGGATGAGGGCAGAAGTCCGGCGGAGGGCGTGCTGTTCCTGACGGCGACACTGTTACTGTCAACGCAAGGCCTGAATTTCGCGGGCATTTCGCCGGGACGCATGCTGTTGAGTGTGCTACTGGCCTGTACGGCGTTCGCGCACGGTTCCGCGACGGGTACGGCGGTCGGACTGGGAATCGGCCTCACGGCGGACTTGTGCGCCGGAAACGGGAATTGTGTCCTGACAGCGGCTTTCGGACTGGGTTCGCTGTTGTGCGGGCGTCAGGCACGCGGACAGCGCTGGCGCGGCGCGTTATGCTTCTTGGGCGGCGTGTGCGCGATTTTGTTGACAACGCGTGACCCGGCGTCAAATCCGTTGCTGGTCGAGTGCGGGACTGGTATGTTACTGTTTTTACTGTTGCCGGACAAGCTGTTTCAGCCGAGGCGGCGGGCGTTGCCGAAACCGCCGAAACCGGAGAGCGCTAAACGCCTCAAAGAACGCCTGAACCGTGCGGCGTCGGCGTTGCGCGACTTGTACGACAATTGCGCCCTTGACACGATTGTGACCGAGGAAAACCCGGCGATTATCTTTGACCGTGCCGCCGAACGCGCTTGCCGGAACTGCGCCCGCTGTGAACGCTGTTGGCAGGACGAGTACGGCACGACGTTTCAGGCGTTGAACAACGCGACACCGGCGATTTTAGACCGCGGACGGGCGTTGATGGGAGATTTCCCGCAGGCGTTCGCGGGGCGCTGTGTCCGGTTACGGGAATTTCTGGCGGCGGTCAACGCGGAGGTGTCGGCGTATCTGTTGCGGGAGCGCTACCGGCGGCAGTTGGACGAGACCCGCAAGGCGGCACGGAGACAGTACGCGCAACTGTCGGAACTGCTGTCGGCGACCGCCGCCGCCGCCGAGGAGGCCTTGCCCGCGTCGCAACACGAACAACCGCTTTGCCGGTTCGGAACGGCGTTGCGTCCGAAGCGCGGGGAGAGTGTGTGCGGAGACACGGCGCTGTCGTTCCGCACGGAGAACGGTTTGTGGTGCCTGTTGCTTGCCGACGGCATGGGGAGCGGCGAGGAGGCCAAAGAGGAATCATCGTTGACGTGTCGACTGTTGCGGCAGTTTCTGGAAGCGGGCATTCGTCCGGAATCGGCGCTGCGGACACTCAATTCCGCAATGGCGTTGCGCGGAGAGGTCACGGGCAGTTTCACGACCATGGACTTGTGCATGTTCAACGCGCTTTCCGGGGACGCGGCGTTTTACAAGTACGGAGCCGCGCCAAGTTACCTGAAAAAAGGGAACGTTGTCCGGCGCATTACGGGAATCAGTCTGCCCGTGGGACTTCGGGACACCGGCACAGAACCCGATGTCACGCACGTACACTTAGACCCCGGCAGTTTCGCCGTGATGATTAGCGACGGCGTTGCCGACCCTTCACAAGACCAATGGCTACAAAGTCTGTTAGCGGGCTGGGACAGCGACGAGCCGCAGGAATTAGCCAAGGCCATTATGATGGAGAGTATCCGGCGGCAGAGTTCGCTTGACGACCGCGGCGTACAAATTCTCTACTGGCCCGCCGGAAAGTTTCCCGTCTGAACGATGAACTGTACCCCTGTCCGGGATGTCGCGCCGGACAGGGGCTTTGTCAGCGGAAATTTTACGCGTACACCCTTGACACGGACGCGGACTTCCGGTAATATACTGTCATAAGGTCATAGCGCGGTGAACGGAAAGAGTACCGGACATCCCAACGGACAGAGAGCGCCCGTCAGCAGGCTGGAAGCGGACGCACTGCGGGAGCCGGGAACGTGCGTCCGGGAGCGCGGGGCGTCCAGTCCCCGGAACTGGACTTCGTTTGAGTGAGAAATGAGAGTGGAACCGCGGTTCACGCCGCCTCTCGTACGTACGCCGTACGGGAGGCGGCTTTTTCGCGGACATAAAGGAGAATCTGTGTCATGAACAAACGCGTAACACGTCTTGGCGGACTGCTCGCGGCGTACCAGCGCCGTGACCCCGCCGCAAGAAGCAAATTAGAAATTTTTCTGCTGTACCCCGGCGTACACGCCATTCTGTGGCACCGCCTCGCCCACTGGCTCTACATGCACGATTTACGCTTTTTAGCGCGTTGCGTGTCGCAGTGGTCGCGCTTCTGGACGGGTATCGAAATCCACCCCGGCGCGGTCATCGGACACCGCCTCGTCATTGACCACGGCATGGGCGTCGTAATCGGCGAGACAACCGAAATCGGCGACGACTGCCTCTTGTATCAGGGCGTGACACTCGGCGGCACCGGCAAGGACAAGGGCAAACGTCACCCCACACTCGGCGACAATGTGCTTGTGGGCTGTGGGGCGAAAATACTGGGTCCCTTCCGCGTCGGCGACAATGCCCGTATCGCGGGCGGAGCGGTCGTTGTCCGGGAGGTGCCGCCGAACTGTACCGCCGTCGGCGTACCCGCGCAGATTGTACGCCGCGCCGGGGAACCCGTGTTCTACGCCGACGACGTTGACCATACCAGTGTCAGGAATCCGACACTGGACAGAATCGCCGCGTTAGCGGCGCGTGTCGCTGACCTTGAAAAGAAACTCGACATGCACACCGCCCCCATGCACTCCGTTGACGAATACGACGATTATGTGATATAATACCCCATAGAAAATACCGCTCCTGTCGCTCTCTTCGTGGAGTGACAGGGGGGCAACCACCGATATCTAAGGAGGCACACAACATGAAGAAGCATTTCCTGAGCGTATGCGCGGCGCTGTTCGCGCTGATGGTACTGTGTTCCGTAACGACACGCGCCGCCGACAACGTGTACGCGATACTCTACGATGACGGCACACTTGTTTTCCAGCACGGCAACACCCCCGAATCCGGCAGGACTGTTATCAAAACGTATGAGGTTGATTTGAACGCGGTCTATGTGGACGGTAACACAGTATATGATAATCGTGTACCATGGCACAGTGAGCGGGAATCCGTGCGCGTTGTGAACTTCGCGGATAAAATCAGTCCGACCGCTACCACGGCATGGTTTTTTAATTGTACAAATCTGGAACGCGTGGACAATATCCAAAATCTGGATACCGCAAATGTTACAAATATGTGTTGTTTGTTTTACGGCTGTAGCAAATTGACGGCGCTGGATGTGTCCCACTTCGATACCGCTAATGTTACGGATATGCGCTGGATGTTTCATTCCTGTAGCGGACTGACGACACTGGATGTATCCCACTTCGACACCGCAAATGTCACGAATATGGCCTGTATGTTTCAAGTCTGTAGCGGGTTGACAACGCTGGATGTGTCCCACTTTGATACCGCCAAAGTTACATCTATGGCCTATATGTTTCTCAATTGTAGCAAACTGACGACGCTGAATGTATCCCACTTCAATACCGCAAACGTCCAATCTATGCGTTACATGTTTCATGGGTGTAGTGGGCTGATGACGCTGGATGTGTCCCCTTTGGATACCGCCAACGTCACAACGATGTCCTACATGTTTGCTTACTGTTACAGACTGGCAGTGCTGGACATTTCAAATTTCGATACTGCCAAGGTCAAGAACATGGAATGTATGTTTTCCAACTGCTCCAATCTGCAATCAATCTTTACCTCTGACAGGTTCATAACCGCGTCCATACCGGAGACTGAAGATTATAACAGTCGAAACATGTTTGAGAATTGCACAGCGCTTGTCGGCGGGAATGGTACCGGGTACGACAGCGAACACGTTGACAAGGAGTATGCCCGGATTGATACACCGTCCACGCCCGGTTATTTTATACTTGGATACACGCCGGAAACGTATGTTATCACGGCATACGCGGGGGAGGGCGGCACCGTCACACCCGCCGGGGATACCCGTATCAGTGCCGGAGGCACACAGAAATATGTCATGACCCCGAATCCCGGTTATCGTGTGCTGTCCGTGCGTATTGACGGCGTGGAAGTCGGCGCGTTGTCCGAGTACGTGTTTCAGAATGTCGTGACAGGTCACAATCTTGTGGTGTCCTTTGAACGTCTGCCGCGCTACGCGATAACCGCCGCCGTCAGCAGTGGCGACGAACTCTCCGTGACGCTCGAAAATTCCGGTGCCGTGACCGTGGTCGTGTGGTACGCCGACAGAAACGGACAATTCCTGTCCGCCGACATGCAAACGGTATCCGCCAACGCCGGAACCGTGACATTTCCGCTCCCGTTCGCGTACAAGGCGCGTGTCACGCTGTTGGATTCCCGCTACGCGCCCTTGTGCGACCCCGTGGCGGTTCGCTGACTGAAATTTCAGGAGGAAATATCATTATGTATCTCTACAACTCCGCGACACACCGCAAGGCCGAGTTTACGACCCACACCCCCGGACATGTCGAAATGTACACCTGCGGCCCCACGGTGTACCACTTCGCGCACATCGGGAATTTGCGTTCGTATCTCTGCGAGGACGTGCTGGAAAAGTTTTTCCGTTACGCGGGTTACAGCGTCAACCGGGTTATGAACATCACCGATGTGGGGCATTTGACTTCCGACGCCGACGAGGGCGAGGATAAAATGTTAAAGGGTGCGCGCCGCGAACACAAAACCGTCATGGAAATTGCCCGGTTCTACACCGACTGTTTCTTTGACGACTGCCGCAAGCTCAATATCAAGCGTCCCGACACCGTACAGCCCGCGACGGGGTGCATTGATGAGTATATCAAGATTATCACGCGCCTGATGGACACCGGGTACGCCTACTCTGCCGGGGGCAACGTCTACTTCGACACGTCCAAACTCCCGCGCTACTACGTGTTCAACGCCCACGACAAGGACGCGTTGGAAGTCGGCGTACGTGACGGCGTGGAGGCCGACGCCAACAAGCGTAACAGTAACGATTTTGTGTTGTGGTTCACAAAGTCGAAATTTGAGGACCAAGCCTTGAAATGGGATTCCCCGTGGGGTACGGGGTATCCCGGATGGCATATTGAATGCTCCGGAATCTCGTTGAAGTACAACGGCGAATTTCTTGACCTGCACTGTGGCGGCGTCGACAACGCGTTTCCGCACCATACGAACGAAATCGCGCAGTCCGAAAGTTATTTGGGACATGCGTGGTGTCCGTGGTGGTTCCACGTCGCGCACCTGAACACGTCCGACGGCAAAATGAGCAAGTCCGCCGGGGAATTTCTGACGGTCTCCCTGCTTGAGGAAAAGGGCTATGACCCGCTGGACTACCGTTTCTTCTGTCTGCAAAGCCACTACCGGAAAATGTTGGTGTTCACGTGGGAGAACCTCGACAACGCCCGCGGCGCGTACAGGAAACTTGTCAAGCGTATCGCGGCACTGAATCCCGAAGGCGGCGCGGTCGACGATTCCACGGTAGCGGCATTCCGGGAGAAGTTCATTCAGATTGTGGGCAACGACTTGAACACGGCGTCGGGACTTTCGGCGGTGTACGACGCGCTGAAAGCCGACGCCAGCGACGCCACGAAACTTGCCATTATCGGCGGATATGACAGCGTTTTGGGCTTGTCCCTGCTCGACAAGGCCGACGCCATCCGGCGACAGGAACGCCAAAGCGCGTCGGCGTCGCACGGAGACTATACGATTACCGGCGAAAACGGCGCGGATACGGACATTGAAGCGTTGATTTTGTCGCGGTACGAGGCGAAGAAGGCGAAGAATTTCGCGGAGGCCGACCGTATCCGGGCGGCGTTGCGGGAAAAGGGTGTCGAACTGACGGACGTACCCGGCGGCGTGGTCTGGAAACGCGTCTGAGCGCGACTTGTCACGCCCGCCCGACGCATTCCCGCACGGATACGGCGAGCAGTCCGAACATGGCGGGCAACAGCCACAGACTTCCGCCGCTTCCGTGCATGACATAGGCCAGTCCCGACGCCAGCGCGAGCGCGCCCGCCGCGCTGACCCAACGCGCCGCGTACTCTCCGGCGGCGGGACCCGCCGCCCATGATAGAAGCAGTTCCAGCGCCCGGCCGCCGTCGAGGGGGCGCACGGGCAACAGGTTGAACGCGCAGAGAATCAAATTTGCTCCGGTGAAAGCGGGGTACGGATTTCCGGCCGCCGCGCAGAGTACCGCCGCCAGCAGATTGGCACCCGCCCCCGCGAGGACGCAAAACAGTTCGTCGGCGTAGGAGAGCCGGGAGCAGTTACTGTCCAGCACGGCACCGCAGACGCCCAGCCGGAATCCGGTCACACGCGCCCCGCAACGGCGAAGCGCGGCGAAGTGTCCGCACTCGTGGACGAGTGCCGCCGAAAGCACCGTCAGAAGCGGGCGCAAGCCGTTGACCGCCGCGAACCATACCAGAAGAATGTAGAATGCCGGAGAAGCCTTCACGCGTACCCGTGCCATAATTTGAAACTCCTTTCGTAAACGGGCGGTTATCCCGCCGGACAGTAACCCGTAGACGGGCGGTTATCCCGCCGGACAGTGATTTGGTTATCCCGCCAGATAGTAAACGGGATTCAGATAGACGCCCTCCCGCTGTAAGGCGAAATGTAAATGAGGCCCCGTGGCCTGTCCGGTCGCGCCGACTTCCGCAAGTTTGTCGCCCTTGTGAACCGTCGCGCCGGATGTCGCCGTGACGCGGTTGCAGTGCGCGTACAGGGTCGTGAAGCCGCCGCCGTGTTCGACGGTGCAGTATTTGCCGAAACTGGTACTCTCCCCGGTGGCGGTCACAACGCCGTCGGCGAAACAGACGATATCGGTACCCGTTTCGGCGGCGATGTCGACGCCGTAATGAAAGCGTTCCACGCCGTCAATCGGGTGTTTCCGGTAGCCGAAACCGGATGTCATTTCCCCGTGTACGGGGCATTGATAGTCGAAGTTCAAAAGAACCTGCTCCATGCCGACATTCTGGGGCAAATTCTGTCCCGTGTAGAGGAAAGAAGCCTGTCCTTCCGGGCGGGTGTCGTCGGAGGACGCTTCCGGGCGGGTGTCGTCGGAGGCACTGCTGTCAGAGGACGGTTCCGGGATGACCGCCGCGCCGGATGTCTCAGGCCAAGGTTCCGACAAAGACGTGAACGCCGTACTGTTGCCGAAAGTCTCCGTCCACTGGTGCCGCGTGAGGGTGTCCGGGCTTTCGGATGTGTCCCCGGAACGTACTTGCGGCGCGTCGCCGGAACTGGTTTGCGGCACGTTTTCGGAACTGGTTTGCGGCACGTTTTCGGGAACATCTCCGGCGGGAGGTTCCGCCGCGTCCCCGGAAAGCGTCTCCGAAATCAGGCCGGAGAGCGTTTCCGTGACAGTCTGTCCGGTTTCCGCGTCAGTGTCCGACGGGAGAAAGACCGCGTTCCAGACTTCCCGCAAGCCCTCGGCGGGTGCGTTCTCTCCGGCGAATGTACGCCCCACACTTGCGAATACCTCTTGAATGTCCATATTTCTGTCCATGGCTTGGCTGATAGCGCGGCGGAGTGTGGCGGCGTGTCGCGGACTGTAGAGTTTCGCCGCGACCAGCGCCACGAACACCGTACCGCATATCATGAACTGCCAAAACTGCCGCTGTCGCCGCTTGTGTCTGTGCTGTGCCGGACGCTTGCCGTACCTGTGAACCGTTGTCATAATGTCCGCCTCCCCGCGCCGTTTCCAACACTCTATGCGCCGATGTGGGAAATTATACCCCCTCTGGGGGACATGTCGCCGTAAGGCGACAAAAGGGGAAAATTACACTTTGCCAAGAATGCGTGTACACATACTTTCCCTGTTTTCATGCTTGCTTTCCGGTCAGACGTGTGATATTATCGGGAACAAGAGGGGGAATTTTCATGTACAGTATCGCAATTGACCCGGCGCTGGCGCGGGAGGCGCAGACTGTTTTAGGCGGACACGGTATCGACTTGGGCGACGCCGTTTCCACCTTTTTGCGGAACTCCATCCGGGAACTCAAAAGCGCGGACGCAATGACCGGAGACGAACTCATGGCAAAGCATATGCGCGGCTTGGCGGAAATCGACGCGGGAGGCGGCGTCCGTAAGACATTGGCGGAATTAGAGGCTATGGCGGACGATGAATGAACTGCTGTTTTCTTCGGTCACTATGATGATTAAAGTGTCACGACAAAGCGGGGAAACGCGTTTCGGCGCGTTTCCCTTGTTTTCTCATCATGGTGACAGCGTAATTTTATTGTCAACCTTTATAAAAGATACAGTTGACAATTCATTCGGCTTGTGATATCATGACGCGCAAATCCATTCCGAAAGGTGGCCTTGTTATGTCACAGTCTGTCTCTGCCGCGTCGGCGCGTATGCGTACGCTCGACCTCGCTTATACCGCGCTGTTCTCGGTACTTATCGCGGTATGCGCGTGGGTGTCGATTCCCATGCCGAGACCGCTTGTCCCGTTCACTATGCAGACGTTCGCCGTGTTTGTGAGTATGATGTGTCTGGGCGGGCGGCGCGGTCTCTATAGCGTGACTGTCTATCTGCTGTTAGGTGCCGCCGGGGTGCCGGTGTTCACGGGCTTTCGGGGCGGCCTCGGCGTACTGCTGGACACTACCGGCGGCTATCTCCTCGGATTTGTGGCGCTGGCGCTTGTCTACTGGTTCCTGACCGCCCGTTTCGGCGACGCCCTGCCCGTACAAATTGCCGCCTGTGCCGCCGGACTTGTCATGTGCTATACGTTCGGGACGGCGTGGTTTTTGTGCCTCTACGCGTCGGAAATCCGTGTCTGGGACGCGCTGTGCTGGTGCGTGTTCCCGTTCCTGATTCCCGACGCGGTGAAACTGTCCTTAGCGGTGCTTCTGAGCCGCCGCGTGTCCGGGATGATGAAATAGTCCCATGAATCGCTCTCTGTCGCCCCGTGTGACAGGGGGCGATTCACATTCGCGGAGGCCGATAGGATACACGCATCAATTTTCCAATAAAGTTATACTGTCGGATTCAGGTTCCTTTGTCGGCATAACTTTTTACTATGAAACATTGTCTCCGAGAAATCGCTGTTTGGGCATAACACCCCCTTACCCCCAAAAACAGACGTTTGCGGGCAGGAGATGGAGAGTATGAAATCAAAAGTCAAACTGGCGCAACA
>JAFSRZ010000048.1 GCA_017445875.1 Oscillospiraceae bacterium
CCGGCTGTTGCGCCAGTTTGACTTTTGATTTCATACTCTCCATCTCCTGCCCGCAAACGTCTGTTTTTGGGGGTAAGGGGGTGTTATGCCCAAACAGCGATTTCTCGGAGACAATGTTTCATAGTAAAAAGTTATGCCGACCCGCCGAAGCGGGGGTTTTGTCAGCGATTCGCGGTTTTTGCGGCGGCGGCGGCTTGCTGTTCCTGCTGCTGGATAAGTTCGGCAAGCACGGCGTCTAGCACGGCGTCCACCTTGGTTTCGTAGAAGGTGCCGTTGGCCTTGAAGCTGACAATTCTGCCGCTTTCCTTGTCCACGCCGCTGCACTCCACGTCCCCAATCAGACAGCGGACGCGGCTGGCCGACAAACGCGTGAAAATCCCCTTTGCGGTCTCGAAATCCGGTGCCGTGAACGAAAATTGAAAGCCCCGGCGAATCTGGTTTCTTTCCAGCGTGATTTTGTCAAAGGCCAGCGCGTATTTGTCCGAAACGGTCAGAATGTCGTTGAGAATGTGCAATTCGGTTTCACTCTGGTTGTAACTGGGCATAGCCTGCCGGAGTTCCCTTGCCTGCCGGAGTTCCTCCGCCATGTTCTGGTAGTCGCTGATACGGATATTGATATCATTCAATTTCAGTTGCAGGGCGTCGCGTTCGGCGTGAGCCTCCTCAATGCCGCGCCGGATTGGCTGGTCAATGAAGTAATAGTAGCCCAAGCCCATCAGAAACAGTACCAGTACCAGAAGAATCAGCTTTTCGACGGTGGTAAAGTCACGGGTTAGAAGTCTCAAGGACGCTACCTCCTTCCTGTTGACTGGCTTCCGCTTCGGCGGCGGCCTTTTGTGCTTCCTCGGCGGCCTTGGCCTCGTCGCGGATAGTGGACGCGTTTTTGAAAGTAATACTCACTTCGGCGGTAATGGTTTCGGACGTGGAGATATTCTCCGTGGAGGAAACCGTCGTGGAGGCCGTGACAATACTGCAACTGGATACCGCCGGGGACGCCTGTAACTGTGCGACCATGTCCGTGACTTCGGTCAGTGTGTTACTGCTGATGTGAATGGAGAGTGTATTTTCATGGAGTGTCCACGCGTCGAGGGGCGCGACGGGCAAAATAATCTGCTGTACGGTCTCCATGACGGTCACGCGGCTGATACGCTCCCGCTCCTCGGTACTCATGTCGGAAATGGTATAGTGTGCGTAGTCTATGGAGATGTCCGCGAAATTGTCATACTGCGCCTGTTTCTCGCGTATTTCGTTCTGAATCGCGTACACCTCCGCACGTGCGGCGTTGAGTTCGGCGAAGCGGTCAAGCACGGCTACTTTGCTGATAAGTCCGGCAAGTACGATAATCAGCATAATGGACGGTATCGCAATGCGCCAGTCAATGGGCTTTTCGCCGACAGTGGCAAAGTTAATGGCGCGTTTGACGGGCATGTGTCCGTAGGCCAGTTTCCATTTGAGTACGGGACGCGTGTCCCCGTTCCCGCCGGGCGGGGCGTCCACGCCCAGCGGTTTTTTCAACAGACTTAAAACCATTATCAAGCTCTCCTTTCCTGTCAATATTTCCGGGGGGTCACTCCATGGTGATTCCGATAGATTCAATGTACTGGTAGCAGTCGGGGATTCTGTCGCCGCCGGGCGTGAGGGAGGCGGCCTGATGAATGTTCATATCGAGCGTCTCCCGGATAACCTCCTGCAACGGCACAATCACCGCGCCGCCGCCGCAGAGCCACACGTCGCTGACTTCGCTGTCCGGGTTGCTGAAGCGGTAGAAGTTGAGCGCCCGCATGAGTTCCACGGCGAGATTGTTGTAGGCGTTGACACAGGCTTCCTGATTCTGACAGCCTTCGTAATTCGTCAACAGGTACGTGTGCGCAAGGTGGGTATCCACGTCCATGGCGTCGGCTATGGCCTCGTCGAGTACGGACAGCCCCGTTTCGAGTACACGCGTGACAATGTGCCGGTCTCCCCGGAACATGTACATACGGATACTCTGAAAGCCCAAGTCAAGCAGACAATATTCCTGTTCTTGCGTATGTCCGCCGATTTTCTCGGCGTGGCGAATCAGGGAAATGTAGGCGCACAGCGCCGGGGCGGCCTTGACTAATTTTAATCCGGCCTTGCGTAAAATATGTTTCATGTCGTTGAGTACGTCCGTCTGGACGGCGGATAACATGAGTTCCATAACCGGCGCGTGGTCGTCGGAGGCGGCTTCGCGTTCGCGCTCGATATCCTCCGGCGTGGAGAGCATCGCGTAGTCGAATACATAGCTTTTCAGTTCGTCCGTGATGTAGTCGTTGAACTCGTACGGGATGTTAATCATGAGCTGTTCGGCGGACATCAGCGGCATGGAAACTTCCCGGATATAGGATGTTTCGTTGGAGAGTACCACGGCGGCGTTGGTGACGTGGCGCATACCGTTCTCTTTGAGTGTCTGCCTGATGAACTCGCCCATAGCTTCGGGTGACGTGACGCGGCCTTCCCGGAGCAGATTCTTCGGCATGGGCGCGGACGCGACTTTCCGCACCGACGAACCCCGGCAAAGCGCAAGTTTCAAGGTATCGTAACCCATGTCGATACCGACCAGCACTTTAGGGAGTTTGGGCATGGGGGGCATTTTGGGCATTTTCGGAAAAGCGGCGGGCATTGTCAACACTCCAATCTGTTACTACATTCCCAGCAGGCCGGCATACCACGCCGTCAGGCCTTGCCCGTACAGAAGCATGAACGCACACGCGGCGGAAATCGCCGGGCCGAACGGGAACGGCTTCCCCTTGCCGTTGCGCGTGGCGGCGGCGAAAAACAGTCCGAGTACGCACGAGAACAGCAACGCGAACATGGACGCAATCCCGCCGAGATACAGCCCCATCACGGCGAACAGTTTGATATCTCCGCCGCCGAGGGATTCCTTTTGCAAAACTTTGTCCATGACCAGCGAGACAGCGAGTGTCGCGCCGCCGTAGCCCAGCCCCGCGAGAATGTGCGTGACGGCGTTGTCGCCCGTCCACGGCAGAGTGACCAGCCAGACCAGCGCGGACAAAAGCAGACAGCCATCGGGAATCAGGAAGCAGTCCAAGTCCACCAGCGACAGGCAGAACAGACAGCAGAGAAAGACATAGTTCCGCAGACACAGCACGGAGAAGTCGAAGCGCAACAGACACAGCACCGTCAGCACGGCAAAGGCGCATTCCGTGAGCATGTAGCGCGGGGAAATACGTGTGCCGCAGTGGCGGCAGCGTCCGCGCAGGAACAGCCAACTGAATACCGGCACGAGGTCAGGCACACCGAGGATATGTCCGCACACCGGACAATGACTCCGGCCTTTCAGGAAGGATTCATTGTGGGCAATCCGCCACGCGGCGCAGTTCAGAAACGAACCCATACACGCCCCGAATATCCCCGCTAAAAAACAATAGTAATACAAGAGAGTTTTCGACATATATATGCTGAACATCCCGATTTCCCGCCTTTTTCCGGCATTAACCGTTTTCCCACGCGTCGCCGCTCCAGCCTTTCGTGTACTTCCACAGGGACGCGTGATTTTCGTCGGCGTATCCGAAATACCACATGTCGCCCTCTTTCAGGTTGGACAGGTCAATATTTTCCGTCCGCTCGACCGCTTCCCGCGCTTCCGCGTCGCCCACAAGAGCGTAATAGCACACAGTCCCCTTGCGTTCAATGTCCGATTTCGTCCCGAACATCAAGCCGGGGTCGGCGTCGACGCGCTGACAGGTTACTTTTTTCCCGTTCAGGGGGACTTTTATTTTTTTGGCGGACGCGTCAGCGGTTTTCAAAGCCCCTAACAGGCGGCTCATGACCGCGCCCGAACAAAGCCGGACACGTTCGCGGGTGTCGGTGTCGTGCAGGCCGCAGACAACCTTGTAGGCCAAAATACCATCCTGCCGGACGATGAAATAGTCCCCGCCGCCCGGACAGAGGTTGTCGCGCTCATAGCGGCTCTTGTCCACGATAGCCGCCGCTTCCTGTACGCTCATGCTCCAGTCGTTGAACAGATATTCGACCGCCATCATATCCTGTGCCTTGTCCAGCGCGAACGTACAGCCGACACGCTCCGCGTTGTACCGGGACTTCTGATACGCCGGGAATGCAACCAGAATCAGCATGACCGCGACCAGTCCAAGCAGAATCGCCACAAGGCGGTTGACGCCGCCGCGACTGTCCAAGTGTTTCCGTTTCATGACGCCGCCCCGCTCCTTTCCGTTATGATACCCCCGCCGGACGCCGTTTGCAAGGCGTTTCCGGTGACAATTCCGTGACAGTTTTTCGTAAGAAAACCCACTTCCGTGACAGCTTTACATAATGTCGTACATGGTGAACATGGTATAGTAAATCGTGCCGACAATGCCGCCCGCCACAATCGCCAGAAAGACTAACATTGCCGGTTCGAGTTTCTCCAACGCGGCTTGAATCGCCATTTCGAGTTCCGCGTCATAGTACAGGGCAATCGTGTCAAGCGTGGATGTCAATTCGCCGGTTTCCTCCCCGACGCCGGTCATGTCAATGAGGATATCGGGCAGAACCTGATTTTCCCGCATGGACGCCGCGAGGGCGTGTCCCTCCTCCAGACGGGCGGAAAGTTTCCCGGTTTCCGTGGAAACAAAATAGTTGTCCAGCGTCTTGGCGGTAATCGAAACCGCCTTGTTCATGGTCAGGCCGGAGTCAAGCAGTGTCGTCATGGAGTTGGCGAACTGGCTCGCGGCGTTGAGTTCGGCGATGTTGCCCAGTACCGGGAGTTTCAACTGTCCCTTGGCTAACAGCATACGCCCGTTTTCGGTGTGGGACATAACCTGATAAATAAGCACGATAACCGCGATAATGGCAAGGATAATCATATAGCGGTAGACAAAGAAATCCGAAATGCCAATCAGGATTTTTGTTGCAAGCGGGAGTTCGTGTCCCTCCTCCGCGAAAACGTCCATAAACGTGGGGATAACCTTTATCATGATAATGGCTACCACGACAACGGCTATCATCAGTACGAACATCGGATAGGACATGGCGCTCTTGACCTTGTTCGCCATTTTCATTTGTTTGTCGAAATGGCGGTACATGGTGTCGAAAGAGCGGTCAAGGTTGCCGGATTCCTCCCCGGCGCGGAGTGTCTCCACGAACGTGACAGGCAGGATTTTCGCGCCGTGTTCCTCGAAGGCCGCCGACAGAGACCGCCCGCCCTCCACGTCAATGGCGATTTGCTTCAACATTTTTTTCAGGACTTTGTCGGTGGTCTTGTCGGCAATAAGCTGTACTGTGCGCACGATTGGCACGCCCGATTTCAGAATAATGGCGAACTGACTGCACATGACAATGAACGCCTTTTTATTCAGGCGGTTGCCGCCGACTTCCATATTGAGCAGTCCCATGGACTGCTTTTTGTCGTCGACGGGCTTGATTTTCAGGATGACGCCGTAATTTTCCTTGACATGCGCGGCGGCGTCAAGTTCGTTGTAGCCCTCAATCAGCCCCGTGACGCGTTCGCCGCTCCGCGAGAGCGCCACATACTTGAAATGTGCCATGGATACCGCCTCCTTTACATGGTAAATATACGTCTACCCCTCCCCATATGCAATCTATACAAATGGGGAGGGCTTTCTTTGTGCATAATGTCCGGTTTCTGTCAGCAGTTTTTGCGGACGTAATCGGCGTTATGGGCGTAGTGTACCGCCATTTCCTTGGTAATCTGTCCGCCGCGCACCAGACGCAGTAAGGCTTGGTCCATGGTCTGTCCGCCGATTGCGGCGGATGTGGCGACGGCGTTGGCGATTTGCGGCGTATTCCCGGCGCGGATGAGGTTCCGTATTGCGTCCGTGACAATCATCAGTTCACACGCTAAAGCGCGTCCGCCGCCCTTCTTGGGAATCAGTTGCTGTGTCAGAACCGCCATAAGCGTCATGGAGAGCTGTAAACGAATCTGTGTCTGTGCGTCGGCGGGGAATACCTGTACCATACGGTCAATGGAGTCGGCGGCGCTTCCGGTGTGCAGGGTGCCGAAAACAAGGTGTCCGGTTTCGGCGGCGGTGATGGCGGTCTCAATGGTGTCGCGGTCGCGCATTTCGCCGATGAGTATCACGTTCGGGTCCTCGCGGAGACTGGCGCGCAGGCCTTCCGCGAAACTCGCCGTATCCTTGCCCACTTCCCGCTGATTGATGGCGCACAAGTCCGGCTTGTAGATGTACTCTACCGGGTCTTCCAGCGTCACAATATGGCTCCGGTAGTGGTGATTGATGGAATCTAAAAGCGCGGCAAGGGTTGTCGACTTGCCCGAACCCGTTTCGCCCGTGACAAGCACAATGCCCTTGTGCAAGTCCGTGAGTTTCAGAACCGCCGGCGGGACGCCGATACTTTCCAGTTGCGGAATAGATTCCCGCAACAGTCGCAGTGCCAGCGACGGGCAGCCCTGTTGCTTGAACAGGTGAATACGGCACCGGTTCCCGGCGTACGTACCCGCGCCGTCGAACTCGCCGACTTCATCGAAGCGCTTGTAACCCTCCTCCCCGGCCAGATACCGCGCAATCGCTACACAGTCGTCATGGGTCATGATTTCGGTGTCCATGTCCTGTATCTGTCCGCTCAGGCGGTACTTGGGCGGCAGTCCCTCAATGACATGCACATCCGACGCGCCGTCGTGTTTCGCCTTGGCTACCAGTTCTTCCACGGTCATCATAATTGTTTTCTCCTTCCGTTGTTAGCGCGGGAATATGTTTAAGTTATGCGGTTGTGTCTCTCGCCCTCCCCCTTTGGGGGAGGGTGGCGCGTCAGCGCCGGGTGGGGGTAACGTTCCCCCCTCTGTCGCCTTACGGCGACATCTCCCCCCAAAGGGGGGCGACAAGAGCGCGTCAACCGATTCGGCAATATATCACACATCCTCGTTGACCACGCGGAGGACTTCCGAACTGCTGGTGGTGCCGTCCAGCACAAGCCGTACGCCGTTCTGAAGCATGGAGACAAAGCCGCTTTCCGGGCGCTTCAACTCCTGTTCGATGGCGTTCCGGCCTCGTTCCTCATAGATAAGTGTCCGCACACGCGGCGTAATGATGAGAATCTCAAAAATGGCGATTCGCCCCCGGTAGCCGGTGTTAAAGCATTCCGGACAGCCCGTGCCGCGGTAAAATTTCAGGTCTTTGCGTCCGGGAATGCCTAACTGCCGGAGTTCGTTATCGTCGGGGGTGTAGGCCTTGCGGCAGTGCGGACACACCCGACGCACAAGCCGCTGAGAAATCACGCCGCGCAGTGCCGCCGAAATGACATACGGTTCCGAGCCGATATCGCGCAAGCGGTCAATCGCGCCTACGGCGTCATTGGTGTGGATGGTCGAAAGCACAACGTGTCCGGTGATAGCGGAACGGAGCGCAATATCGGCGGTCTCGCCGTCGCGGATTTCGCCCACGGCGATAATGTCCGGGTCCTGCCGCAGAATGGCGCGTAAGCCGTTGGCAAAGGTCATGTTGGTTTTCTCGTTAATCTGTACTTGGTTGATACCCTCGATGTTATATTCCACGGGGTCTTCCAGCGTCACGAGATTGACTTCTTTCGTGTTGAGTTCGTTAATGATACCGTACATCGTGGTACTTTTGCCGCTTCCGGTGGGGCCGACAATCAGAATGACACCGTTTGGAATTTTCAACAGTTCCTCATAGTGTACCAAGTCCGGCCCCGAAAGCCCCATGGCCTCCCGCGTGACGTAGCCGCCGGATTTGTCCAGCAACCGGAGTACGATTTTCTCCCCGAATACCGTCGGGAGCGTCGACACACGCAAGTCAACGGCTTTTTCCTTCATCTGCACGTTGAAACGCCCGTCCTGCGGGACGCGCCGTTCGGCAATGTCCATGGCGCTCATAATCTTGATACGGGAAATCACGGAGCTTTGAATATCCTTCGGCACCGTCAAAATCTCCTGCATAACGCCGTCGATACGCATTCGGACATACAAACCGCTTTCACGGGGTTCTATGTGAATGTCGCTGGCGCGTTCCTGAATGGCGCGTTCAATCATCGAGTTGACAAGCCGGATTGTCGGGGCGCTGTTGACGGAATCATCCCCCAACTGCGTCGTAACAAAATTCAAGTCCGTTGTGGGGGAGGTCTCGCCACTGGCGGCGGCTTCGCGCTTCATGTCCTCAATGGCCTTGGCGGCGTTCTCGTTGCTGTACAGAATCTGTATCGCGTGGTCAATGCCCGCCGCCGTCGCCACCATCGGGACAATTTTCTTTCGGACGGCCTTCCGCACTTCCTCAATGGCGATAAAGTTCATGGGGTCGCTCATGGCAAGATACAATTCGTCCTTGACCATGCGCACGGGGACAACTTGGTGTTGCCGGGCGAGATTCTTCGGCATGGCCTGTGCCAGTTCGGTGGGAATCGGGTAACGGGTCAGGTCGATGAACTCAATGCCCAACTGCATTTGCATGGCCTCAATGAGCTGTGTTTCCGTAATGATTCCGTTGGAAATCAGCACCGTACCGAGACGGTCACGGGTACCCTTTTGGAGGTCGAGACCCCGCTGTAATTCTTCCTCGCTCAGCGTCCCCGCCGCTAACAGGAGTTCGCCCAGACGTTTGTAAGCCATATGTCCGCCTCTTTCTGTAAAAAATCCGCGTATTCGACAGAGGTTCTATAAGGGAAGGCCCGTTTTGCTTCCGAACCTGTTGATAATAAAATCCCTTTTTATAAAATACACCATTTCGCCCGGAAAAGCAAGTCCCGCGCCCGCGTTTTCTGATATCGTGAAATCTCTTTCTCCGGTGATTTTTGCCGCAAGACGGGCTGTTTTCCCGGTTTCGGGAAACATTTTCCACAAAAAACGCAAATCCGCCTGAAAAAAATTCACAATTTCGTCACATTTTCCGGGCGTATAATCGCGGCAAAATGACGCATATTCTGTATGAAAGAGGCGGAGGGATGTCAAGTGCAAAATCCAAAGTGGAAAACGTACGCGGCGTGGATTCTGTTCACGGAGGCAGTCGGAGGGCTTTCGGGCTGGCTCACACGGCGCGGAACCCAATATTTTAATCAGGCGGTCACAAAGCCGCCCTTCACGCCGCCCGGAATTGTATTCCCGGTCGTGTGGGCGGTGCTGTTCCTGCTGATGGGTATCGGCGCGGCGCGGGTGTACCTGCAACCGGTGTCGAAAGCGCGTTCCCGGAGTTTGTTCCTGTTCCTGTTACAACTGGCCTTCAACTTCTTTTGGAGCGTGATTTTTTTCACGGTGCGGGCGTACGGCTTCGCGCTCGTGTGGCTCGTGGCGCTGTGGTGCCTCATACTCGCCATGATACTGGCTTTCCGTCAGGTCGACGCACTCGCGGCGCGTCTGCAAGTGCCGTATCTGCTGTGGGTACTGTTCGCGGCGTACCTCAACGCCGGGGTGTGGATTCTCAACCGGTGAATTGTCGCCCCCTTTTGGGGGCGACACGCTTGCAAAATCTGTCTGGACAGGCTATAATAGGCAAAGCGAAGGGAGGCTTTGCCATGAAAAAATACTGGGCGGGTATCATCTGCGTATGCTGTATGCTTCTGCTGATTCCGGCGGCGCTGGCGGGACAGGCGGACAACGCGGAACTGTTGACAGTGATTGTCGCAAGCGGGCCGTGCGGCGCGGACAAGCCCGAAGACCTCATCTGGACGCTCGACAAAACCGGGACGCTAACATTTATCGGCTCCGGCGCTGTTGCGGACTATACGTGGAATACGCAATATGAAGATATAGCCACTACGGCTCCGTGGTTTGCGTACCGCAAGCAAATCAAAAACGTGGTCTTTTCGCAGGGTATCACGCGAATCGGCGCATATGTTTTCTACGGGTGGGGAGACTACAAATTTTCCGAATTATCCTCCGTTACCATTCCGGACAGCGTGACCAGTATCGGATTTGCGGCTTTTGACGACACCGCCTTGAAACGGCTTGACATTCCGGGCAGTGTAAAGGAACTTGAGACATGTTCTTTTTGTTACATTAACAACTTGACTGAAGTAACGCTTGCCGAGGGGCTTTGCAAAATCGACGCAAGAGCGTTTGAGGGGTGCGGACAGTTGTCCTCTTTGACAATTCCCGCGTCCGTGACGGAAATCGGCGAGGATGCCTTCAAACTTTGTCCCAATTTGATATTGACGGTCAGCCCGGACAGTTACGCGTGGCGTTACGCCTTAGAAAACACGCTTCGACACAAAGTCAGCGGCGGCAACACAGTCTATATCGCGGGCGGGACGTGCGGCGCAAATCTCATTTGGACGCTCGACGAAAACGGCGGCATGACATTTATTGGCTCCGGCGCTATGACCGATTACGCGCACTTCAAAGACGAAGATACCGAGTTCTGGACTACTACCGCGCCGTGGTTCCCGTACCACAACCAGATTAAAAGCGTAAAGATTCCGAATGGCGTTACGCGGATTGGTTCCAACGCGTTTTACGGCTCCAACGACCACCAGTTTCCGGCGCTGTCGGCTGTCACGCTTCCGGACAGCGTGACCAGTATCGGGGCAGTCGCGTTCTGCAACTGCGACGCGCTCACCGGAATGGACATCCCGCTCAGCGTCAAGACAATTGAAAAATGGGCGTTCAACCACTGCGACAAACTCTCCGCGCTGACAATCCCCGCTTCCGTGACGGAAATCGGCGTTGAGGCGTTTATAGACTGCCCGAACTTGACCTTGACTGTCTATGAAAACAGTTACGCCCACCGTTACGCGCTTCTCAACAGTGTGCGTCATGAGGCGATTCCCGCTCCGTTCGCAATCCGGAGTATCGCGCAAGCCGGACAAACTATCAAAGCGGACATTGAGAACCCGTCCGGAAATTCGGTGACATTGGCGGTTGTCGCGTACGCGGAAAATGGACAGTTTATCCGGCTTGCGATAGCGGGTACGAACAGTTCCGGCGCGGTCATTGTCCCGCTGGACACCAGCGGCGCGAAAACGGTCAAGTCGGTTCTGCTCGACGGCGATACCCAAAGGCCGCTTTGTGAGGGCAAGTCGTGCGACATACAGTGACAGAAAATCCCTCCCCGTACAACAGGGAGGGATTTTCCTTTCCATGTGCCGGATTACATCCCGTTGAAGGCCATCAGCGCCATAGAAATCAGTGCCGCCGTCAGCAGGTACACGGGCAGGCCGCGCACGCTTTTCGGAAGCGCGTCCTCGTCCATACGCGCCTGAATGGCGGTCATCATCACGAGTGCCGCCGCGAATATCACGGACGCCGCAAGCGCCGCGCCGAGATTCTTACCGAACCCGTAACCGGCGCTGACACCGTGTACGAGTACGCCCAGCACAGCGGCGTTGAGCGCCACAAGAGGCCAGTTCGCCTCGACAAAGGCCGCCGTTGCGCCGTTACTGTTCCGCGCCACGCGTCCCGACAGCGCCGCACACGCCGCGACTACCAGCAGGAACAGCGGCAAAAATGCCGATTCCAGTCCCAGCGGCGACAGTACCGCGTAGTACAGCACGTACGACAGCACCGACGCGCACGCCGTGACGGCGACGGTCACGCCGCCCAGACTGCCCGCACGTTTCAGCAGAGACAGCGTGTCCGCGTCCTCGCGGGAAAAGGTCATCGTGTTGACCAGAGCGGCGGCAATTACGCCGATAACATATTCCGTCATGTGTCACGCCTCCTCTCCGGTTTTGCCCAGCGACAGTCCGCCGGCCTTGGCGACCATCAGCAGGAACGCCAGCGCCATGAACGCCCCCGGCGCACTGTGGAAAAACGCGGGAACTTCCATGTAGTCCGGCAGGACACGCGCCCCGAATAACGTTCCAGCGCCCAGAAACTCGCGCAGAAGTCCCGCCGCGCACAGTACCGCGACGTACCACGCCGCCGGAATTGTCAGCGCGGACGGGTTTTTGTCGGACACCATCCGGTCAAGCGCCACGCACTGCAACGCCGTCAGCGGCACGTACAGTCCGACAGCGGCGTACTGTACGGGACAATAGGCTTGCATGAGATACGCGGCGATTCCCGCCAGCGCGGAAGCCGTCGCCAGCAGTGACACCACACGCGCCGCGCCGTTCACAACGCCGCGCAACAGGTACAAAATGACGCTTGTCAGCGCGAAAACCGCGACTGTCACCGCGCCGAGCAGAAGTCCGCCGAAGAAGCTGTCACACCCCGCTAACACGGGACATGTCCCCAGCAGGAACAGCGCGGAGACAGGAATACCCGATGACTTGTTCCATGCGTTCATACTAATTCCCCCTCCGTCAATTCATCTGGTCGCCGTAAGCGATGTGGAAGTCAATGGCGGCGTTGACCGCGTTGACAACCGCCGTCGAGGAAATCGTAGCGCCGGACGCGGCGTCAATGTCGCTCCCAAGCGTCAGCGCCGCCGCCGGAATGCCCACGAACTGTCCGGTAAACGATTCCTCCTCCACTTTCATGCCAATGCCCGGCGTCTCGTTGAGTTCCGAATAGAGAATGCCGTTCAGCGTCCCGTCGGGCAGGAAGCCCACCGAAAGCGTTATGGGGGCGTCGCGCCCGTCCATTGTCCGCACGGTCACGACATGTCCGGCCGCCGCGCCCACGGCGTCCGTACCCGATACCGCCTCCTGAATGATGACTTCTCCGAACCCGGAACCCCACGCCGCGCCGTTAAGGCCTTCAATGGCCTTTTGGGTCGCGTCGGGAATGCTGAAGTCCACGGCGTCGGGCAACAGGGCGCGGTAGGCCGTGAGGCTTTCGGAGAGTTGCCGCTTCTCGACAATGCCCGCCGTCACGCCCGCGACACCGCGCAACAGTCCAACCGACACGCCCAGTACGCACACGACCGCGCACACAGCCGGAACCCATACTTTTTTGTCGAACGTAAACGGCGCGTCGTTGGCGCTGTCACGGTACGCATAGGGTTTCGGGATGATGAGTTCGTCAATCAGCGGCGTGGCGAGGTTCGACAGAATCACGGCATAGCTTACGGAGTCGGCGGAACTCCCGAACACCCGGAAAAAGCCGCTCAATACGCCCACGCAACAGCCATAAATGAGTTGTCCGGGGGCGGTGACAGGGGATGTCACGGGGTCAGTCGCCATGAAGAACGCCGCCATAAAGACGCCGCCGCTTGCGAGGTGTACGCACAGCAGGGGCAAATTGAACCCGTCGCCGCCGAACAGTCCCATAAACACGGCGAAGCTGACAAGAATCGAAACCGGAATGCGCCACGGAATCGCGTCAATGACCCACAAATACAGTCCGCCCAGCAGGAGCGCGAACGCCGAACAGCCGATAACGCCTCCGGCGTGTCCGGTGAATACCTGTACCACGTTGACGGCGGAGCCGGAACCCAGTTGCGCCAGCGGCGTCGCGCCGGAAACGCCGTCCACGGCGTAGTTAGTCATAGCGCTTCCGAACGACAGGAGCAGGAAACAGCGTCCGCCCAAAGCGGGATTCATAAAGTTCTTGCCCAGTCCGCCGAACAGGCACTTCACGACCAGAACCGCGAACACGGAACCAATATAGGGGATATACAGCGGCACCGACGCCGGAATGCACAGCGCCAGCAGAAGTCCGGTTAAAACGGCGCTTCCGTCGTAAAGCGTGTTTTCGCGCCCGGTCACGTAGTCAAAGACAAATTCCGTCACCACGGCGGACGCCACGCTCATCAGCACCACCAACAACGCGTGTACGCCGAAGTGCCACACTCCGAACAGCGTCGCGGGCAGGAGCGCAAGAATCACGTCGTACATGACATGTCCGGTACTCAGCGGACTGCGTACATGCGGACTGGACGAGACATTATAGGAAACAGACGGGGTCATTTCGCGCCACCTCCCTGTTGCGCCGCACGGCGGGCCTCAAGAATAGCCCCCTTGGCGTCTTTGAATAACTGCATGAGCGGACGTTTCGCCGGGCAGACGTACGTACAAGACCCGCACGAAATACACTCCAGCCCGTACAGGCGGTTTTCGTACTTCCAGTAATCCTTGCGTTCCGCCGCGACGCCCATCATCTGCGGCGTAAGCCCCATCGGGCAGACTTCGTTACAGCGTCCGCAACGGATACACGGTGTCAGCTTCCTTTCGGCCTCCTCCACGCCGTCGACAGTGAGAAGCGTCAGCGCGTTGCTGGCCTTCTGTACCGGTACGTCCAAGTCGGCGATAGCGATACCCATCATAGCGCCGCCCGCAATGGCTTTCCGGATTTCCGCGCCGTCGGCGAGGCCTCCCGCCGCCTCGAACAGTTCCCGGAACGACGTACCCACCCGGACAATGAAGTTACCCGGATTCCTGACCGCCGGTCCCGTGACTGTGACAGCGCGTCGAATCAGCGGCGTAGCGAGACAGACCGCCTCATAAATGGCGTACACCGTGGAAACATTGTCCACAATGCACCCGGCTTCGGCGGGAAGCTGGCTCATTTTCGTATCTTTGCCCGCGACAACTTTGATTATCGACTTTTCGCCGCCCTGCGGGTACTTCGTCGGCGCGGGCTGGACGCGGATGTTTTGCGACATCGTGACCGCCTCTGTCATGGCGGCAATGGCTTCGGGCTTGTTCTCCTCAATGACAATCACGCCCTGCGCCTTCGGGAACAGGGACAGCATGATTTCCAGTCCCGTGACGATTTCCCCGGCGTGGGTTCTCATTAACTGGTCGTCGCAAGTGATATACGGCTCACACTCCGCGCCGTTCACAATGACATATTCGATACCGTCCGGGTTTTTGGGTTCGAGCTTGACCGGCGTCGGGAACGACGCGCCGCCCATGCCCACAATACCGGCGTCCCGGATTCTCTGCATAATGGTGTCACGGTTCATCTTGCGGAAGTCGGCCTTGTCGCCCATGCCCTTGACGGCGCGGAATTTGCCGTCGTTGTCGACAACGACGCTTTCCACGAGATTCCCCATCACGGTACGGCGCTTCTCAATGGCCTTGACCGTCCCGGAACAGGAACTACAAATGTTAGACGACACATAGCCGTCCTGTTCGGCGAGAACCTGCCCGACAAGAACCTTGTCGCCGACTTTCACAGTCACTTTAGCGGGTTTCCCGATGTGTTGCGAGACGGGGAACACTAATTCCCCCTTGGGCTCGTACACCGTCAAGGCCGCGTCTCTGGAATACGCTTTGCCGTCGTCGGGGTGTACGCCGCCGCGAAATGTACGTTTCGTCATATACACACCTCAATTTTCGTCTAACTGTGCGGGTGGAATTTCCTTGCCCTCCCCCTCTGGGGGAGGGTGGCGCGTCAGCGCCGGGTTGGGGCGTTTTCGTCCCCCCTCTGTCGCCTTACGGCGACATCGCCCCCCAAAGGGGGGCGACAAGAGCGCGTCAACCGCACAGGTCGATTTTTGTCCGTCCGGTTATATCGCGGAGAGAACAAGCGCCGCGTGGCGTCCGAAAGTCATACTCCGGCCGCACGCCAGACCCGTAAAGAGATTGGGGTAGTTGTTGGCGAAGAAGCCGCCCGAACAGTCACCCGCCGCGTACAGGCCTTCAATAACTGTGCCGTCCTCCCGCAGTACCTGCATGTCGGTGTTGATTCGTACGCCGTCCAGTGTGGTCAGGTGCCACGCGGCAGTACGTACGCCGTAATAAGGCGCCTGATTCACCGGCGTCAGACGGTGCTTGGCCTTGCCGTAGTCCTCATCCTTGCCCTGCATGCAAAGGACGTTGTAGCGCTGGACAGTGTTAATAAACGGCTCGGCGGGAATGTGGAGTTTCTCGGCGAGTTCCTGCAAGGTGTCGGCCTTCTGAATGTAACCCTTCTCAATGAGTTCCTCGTTGGACTTCCAGCAGTCGTCGTAATAGCGGTTCGGGGGCGCGCCGTTGTCGAAGTCCCACAGCCGACAGCAACCCACTTCTTGGAATTGCTTGGTATACTCTTTGTTATTCGCGTCGAAAATGTCACAGTAGGTATGATTCGGCTGCATCATCATCGCGTGAAGCATGAACTCATACGGACCCGATTCGTTACAAAAGCGTTCGCCTTTCAGGTTGACTTTCAGGAACGGTTGTTCCCCGAACCAGAACCATTCCCCGGACGTGTCCGCGCCCGCGGTCTCGTCGGGCTTGACACAACAGCGGTTGAACATCATGGATGTGTGTATGGGGTCCATCTCCGCGCCCGCCCAGAGCATGGCCTTAATGCCCGAACCGTCACAGCGCGAGCCGATACGGCACTGTACTTTCATTTTCTGCGTCATGGGCTGGAGCGCGTTCATCATGGGCGTATTCATCAGATAGCCGCCCGCGCACATGATGACACCCTTTTTCGTGTTGATTTTGATATAGTGCTGGTCGTTCTGGTCCTGCGCGATAGCCCCGACAACTTTGCCTTTCTCGTTCTGTACCAGACGAATCAAGGCCGTATCGCAACGGATAACTTTTTCCGGGTCGTATTTCAGGCTTTTCAGGTAGTCCGTAAAGACGGCGTTTGTCGTGACTGTGGCGTCGTCCTTGTACTTGGCTTTCTTTTCGGGACTGTGACCGGTGGCGTAGGCCTTGTCCCGTTCGGGATATCTGGTGTCGCCGACCGCGCCCTCATGCCAGATAGTATATTTGCCGGAATCCTCTAAAATGCCGCCAATCCATTCAATGGCCTCGGCGCTGTTGTCCGCCCAGAAACGCACAAGGTCAAAGTTGACGTACCCGGTACCATAGCGTACAATGTCCTCAATGGCCTCCATTTTGTCAATGGCGGTCGCCGGGAATTTCTTTGCGGTCTGCTTCTGCCACTTGGTGTCGATAGCGCCCATGTCGCCCCGGACACTCGTCGGCTCAGCGTTCTTCTCGATGACAAGCACATCCGCGTCCGCTTCGGCGGCGGTCATGAGTGCCGGCCATCCGGCGGTACCAAGTCCGACAATCAGGATACCCGTGTCCACGGTTTCCGTAATGTCGGCGTCGGCGATTTCGGGAGCCTCTCCCAACCAGTCGGACGCCGCCGAATCGTCGGACTTGCTGATTTCCACGGCCTGTCCGCTGGCCTGCGAGATACAGTCCGCCGCCGCCGTGCGGATTGCGTTCGACGTGACAGTAGCCGTCGCCACTACGTCCACGTCCGCCGACTGCTTCGCCAAAATCGCCTGCGCCATCTGGTCGCCGATTTTGCCGCCGATATCGGGTGTCTCCCCGGACACGTCAATCTCGACATTGGTTATCTTGGTTTCGTCGAAAGTCATGGTCACTTTCACGTCACTGTCGATACCACGGGCGGAAGCGCTGTACGTGCCGGGCTTGAACGTCAAGCCGCTTGTGGCCTGTGCAAGTTCGGCCTGCATGCCCTCCGACAAGTTCTCCATGCCGGAGACCATCCCCGACGCCTGTTCCGCCGCCGGGGCGCTTCCCACCTTTTCCAGTACGCCCAGCGCCGCGATACTCGCTACGCCTGCCGCCAGACCTTTTACGAATGTCCGCCGGGTGATTTCTTTATCTGCCATCCAAATTCCTCCTTCTAAATATCCGCTCCAAATGGGTTGAAACTTCATCGGGCAACAAGTCCCGACTGTCTCCGTTAGGATGATTCGCGGGGCTTGCGTATACGTGCCGCGAGTGTACAGACCAGTATACTAAGCTCGTACAGTCCCAGCAACGGCACCGCCACCATGACTTGTGACACAATGTCCGGCGGCGTAATCACTGCCGCGATAAAGAAAATAACAACTATCATGACTTTGCGGACACGTTTAAGCCACTCAATTTTCAGTAAGCCTAACTGTGTCAGCAGAACCGTCACCACGGGCAGTTCAAAAATGACCGCGAAAATGACGAAAATTGTCAGCAGAAATGAAATGTAGTTCTGCACACTGACAGACGATTTCGCGCCGCTGTTCTGGCTGAGCGTAATCAGAAAGCGCAACATGAACGGAATCAACGCCTTCGCCGCGAACAGAATACCGAGTACGGCGCACACAAGCCCCGAAAACATGGTCAGTACATAGAACACGCGTTCGTTGCGTTTGAGACCCGGACGCAGAAACGCCCAGACCTCGTACAGTATCAGGGGAAGCGTCACGCACACCGCGCACACAAACGACACCGACACATATTGCAGTAACATTTCCTGCGGCGACAGGTACACGAACACATAGCCGTACTGTTCCCCGATACCAAGCAGTACGCGTACCATACTGTCCGCGAAACACAGTCCCGCGCACACGCAGACTATCAGCGCGGCAAGACAAATCAGCAACCGGTTTCGGAGTTCGCGGAGATGTTCCGTGACGCCCATTTCCCCGGCGTCGTTACTGGCTTTGGGTTTCGGCGGCGTCTTTGGTTTCTTCACGGTCGGCCTCATCCAATCCCTCTTTGAACTGCTTCACGCTCTTGCCCATCATGCGCGTGAGCTTCGGAATCTGCGTCGGGCCAAACACAATGACCACTATCAGCAGTATCACCAACAGTTCATTCATGCCAATTCTCATGTTGTACCTCCTTCAAGGCTTGCTTCCGGCGTCGTACCCGCGACGGGTTCCGGCGCGGCGTCCGGTTTCGACTTCGGCGGATTCTTCCCGATTTGCCCCAAGGATGTCCGCACCTCGTCCAGATTGCCCTTGACGGCGCGGTCGAGTTCCTCTACCGGCTCCATCGCCTCCCGTAAAGGCCGCCGGGCTTCCTCCAACGGCTCCACGACATTTTCCCGTATCTCCCGCGTGGCCTCGTCCGACGCCTTGCGAAATTCCGCCAGCGCCGCGCCTAATTTCCGGGCGTACCGGGGGAGTTTGTCCGGCCCCAATACCAACAGCGCCACCACAAGCACGACTATCAACTCACTGACGCCTATTCTCATGTACGGTCTCCTCCCGCCTGTGTGTAAAAAACGACAAAAGAAGTATAAGCCTTTTCGGGCTTTTTGTCAAATTTTTTTGGATTGTGCCGTTATTCATGCCTACAAAATCTTGACAGATTTCTGTGCAAACTGCTATACTTTCTCCCGGCAGGCCGCAACCTGTACGAAATAACGGGAGTTTGTTAGCATGCAAAATCTGGGGCTTTACATCCACGTCCCGTTTTGCGCGTCGAAGTGCGCCTATTGCGACTTCTACTCCGTCCCCGGCGCGGACGCGCTTATGTCGCCGTACACGGACGCGCTCTGTGCGCAGTTGGACGCGTTCGCCGGACACGCGGCGGGCTATGTCGTGGATACGGTGTACGTCGGCGGCGGCACGCCGTCGAGTATCGGGGCGGGGCGGCTGTCGCGCATACTGGACGCCGTGCGGCACGGGTACCGCGTCGCGCCGGACGCCGAAATCACGCTGGAAGCAAACCCGGATTCCGTCGGGGACTGGTTCGCCGTGTTGCGCGAGGCCGGATATAATCGGGTGTCGCTGGGCATGCAGTCGGCGGACAATGTGATTTTGCGCGACATCGGGCGTATTCACACCGTGGAACAGGTCGCCGACGCCGTTTCTACGTTGCGCCGCGCCGGATTTGAGAATGTGTCGCTGGATTTGATATACGGCCTTCCGGGACAGTCGGCGGCGTCGTGGCGGGACAGCGTGGAATATGCCGTGGGACTGTCGCCGGAGCATTTGTCGTGCTACGGCCTGAAACTGGAGCCGGGGACGCCGCTGTACCGCCGCCGCGACGCGTTACAGTTGCCCGACGACGACGCGCAGGCGGACATGTATTTGTGGGCGGCGGACACGCTTCCGGCGTACGGATATCAGCAGTACGAGATATCGAACTTTGCCGCGCCGGGGCGGGAATCGCGCCACAATCTCAAATACTGGACGTTACAGGAATATTCAGGCTTTGGGCCGGGGGCGCATTCGGATTTCGGCGGCGTACGCTTCGCGTGGGCGCGGGATTTGGCGGCGTTCGTCGAAAAACGCTGGACGTACGCGGAATCGGCGCGTATCGGGGCGCGGGAACGTGCGCGGGAATGGCTGATGTTGCGCTTGCGCACGGCGTACGGCGTGGACTTGCGCGAGTACCGGGACATGTTCGGGCGCGACTTCGACGCCGCGTTTCTGGCACAGTGTATCGGGGCGGGGTACGCCGTACGCGACGGGGAACGGGTGTCGCTGACGCCGGGGGGGTATCTGGTATCGAATCAGATTATCGGGCGGGCGCTGGAACTTTCGGGGGACAGTCCCAAAACCTGAAAAAAAGACTTGCGCGGCGGCGCGGGATTCGCTATAATACAGGGACGCGCAAAACGTCAAGACGACATGTCACGTTAATACACATTTGAGGAGGACGAAACAAGTCATATGAGCGCATCACGAGAGAAGCAGAACCGCAGGGACAGAACCGCGTCCGGACAGGTCGCGCCGAAAACCGCCCGCGAGGCGCAACAGCGTAAAGAGGAACGCCGCAGTAATTTTGTCTACGGCCTGATTGCGGCGGCGTTCGCGCTGGTGGTCGTGGTATCCGTCATCTGGAACTCGAACATTATCACGCGGTCGGCGGCGGCCGCCACCGTGGACGGACAAAAGTACAGTGTCGCGCAGGTGAATTTCTACTACCGGAACGCGTATCTGATGTTCATGAACCAGTGGTCGTACGCGGCGAGCTACTTCGGGCTTTCGAGTTCGTTGCCGCTGGACACGCAGGAGGTCAACGACACGGCGGCCTCGTTCCTTGACATTGACCTGTCGGAAAACGAGGGCATGACGTGGAAGGACTACTTCCTTTCGCAAGGTCTCGAACAGATTGCCAGTGTACAGAACGGCTTGAAACAGGCGTCGGCGGAGGGATTCATTTTCCCGGAGAGCGTACAGGAACAGTACAACGAGGCCTTGGAAACGCTGTCGAAATCGGCGCGTTCGGCGGGGACGAGTGTCCGGCGCTATCTGCAAGCGACATTCGGCAACATGGTTTCGGAGGGCGTCTACAAGACGGAACTGCTCCGCATGATGAAGTACGACGCCTATGCCGCCGCGTATCAGGATTCCTTGACGTACACGCCGGAGGAAATCGAGACGGCCTACAATGACGACAAACAGTCGTTCGACTTTGTAGCCTATGAGGCGGTGTCCGTGGACGGCAACCCGGAGACCAAACAGGACGAGGAAGGCAACGACATTCCGGCGACCGACGCCGAGACCGAGGCGGCACACAATGCCGCGAAAAACGCCGCGGACGCGTTAGCGGCGGGTGTACGCGACGGCGGCACGCTGTCGGCGTTGAGTGACGGCATGGAGAAGGCGTCGGCCTTCTCCGGAAGCAAGGACAGTTACGAAACCTGTTCCTACACAAGCGAGGAGTTCGCCGACTGGCTCTTTGACCCCGAACGCAAGGCCGGGGATGTGACCGTTATCGAGAACGCCGAAATATTCTACGTGGTCAAGTTCGAGAAGCGTTTCCGCGACGAGACCAAGACAGTTGACGTGCGCCACATTCTGATTAAGCCGGACGACGGCGAACTGTCCGACGGCGACGAGGGCTATCAGGAGGAACACGACACGCTTTGGGCGGCGGCGAAAGCGAAAGCCGATGAACTTTATCAGCAGTGGAAAGACGGCGACGCTACGGAAGAATCCTTTGCCGCGCTGGTCAAGGACAACACCGACGACCCCGGCAGTGAGGATGAAGGCGGCCTGTATGAGCGCGTGTACGAGGGGCAAATGCTGTCGGAGTTCGACGCGTGGTGCTTCGACGCGGCGCGCAAGCCCGGCGACACCGATATTGTCGAGACTTCCACGGGCTACCATATTATGTACTATGTCGGCGACAACGAACTTGTCCGCTGGCAGGTGCAGGTATACGACAAGCTCAAATCCGACGCCTACACGGAATGGTCGGAGGGTCTCCACGAAAACGCCGATATCCAGAAGCAGGAATTTGGCATGAAATACGTTGGCTGACAAAACGGGAACCGGTCATTTGACCGGTTCCGTTTTATCGCGGTAAAATGTACTCCATTTCGATTTTACGCGGCACCATGCCGCGCTTTTCGTAGAAGCGCAACGCCGACGGATTCAGTGACCACACATTCAAAGTCACGTTGTAGCACCCCGATTCCGCCGCGAATGTCACCGCGTGTTCGTACAGCGCTTTCCCGACACCGCCCCCGCGAAGCGTTTCGTCTACACACAAATCGTCGATGTAGAGCGTTTTCACGTCGGTCAGAATGTTGTCATGGACGGCCTGTTTGTACATACACATAATGTAACCCTGTACTGTGTCGGCCTCGTCGACACAGACAAAGACAGGCGTCGCCGGATTTTGGAATATGTCGCGCAGTTGTTCGGCGGTGTACTTTGTGGCGGGGCCTTTGAAAATGTCGGGGCGTCCGTTGTGATGAACCATGTTCACCTGTTCGAGCAGGCGCAACACCGCCGGAATATCCCGCGCCGCCGCGTTTCGGATGTGATTCATGTCAAATTCTCCTCATGGCTGGATTGTCCGCCGGTCGGGCAGACACACAATTTGTCCGCTTGCGCGGGTTGCGTTCAGGTCAATCAGACGTTGGTTCCGGCTTCCGCGAAACCGTAGGGAAATGTCCTTGTACTCCTCCATAAACCGCCCGTCCACCAGTACGTCTAACAGCGACAACATATCGTCGGTTGTCTCGCGGCGCGGGTAACTGCCGTCGGTGCGCAGTTCGTCGAGCGTGAAACCGGAGTAGCACCAGATATTCTTTCCGGGGTACGCCGCCCGCACGCGCCGCAGAAACGGGAGTAACACTTTTTGGTTTTCGGGCTCAAACGGTTCCCCGCCGAGCAGCGACAATCCCGCGATGTACGACGGCGACAACATCCGTAAAAGTTCCGCTTCGGTCTCCGCCGTGAACGGCTGTCCGTACTCGAAATCCCATGTCTCCGGCTGGAAACAGTGCTTGCAGTGGTTTGTACACCCCGACACAAACAGGCTTACCCGTACGCCCTCCCCGTTTGCAATGTCACAGTTTTTAATGGTTCCGTAGTACACGCGTTTCCGCTTCCTTTCCTTGTTTTGCGCTTTCTTATCCTTGCGGGCGTCAGCGGCCTTTGTGCTTTTGCGCTTGGGCGTCAGCGGCCTTTGTGCTTCTCTTTCCGCTTCTGACGCTTTAAGTCAAACTGCCGTTGCGCTTCGGCCTCTTTCTGCTCCTTTGTGACGCGCTTCCGCTCCGTTTTCGACGCCTCCCGTTGCAGTCGCAAGGCCTCCTGTGACTTCGTGCTGACAATCGGTGTCCGCGCTTGGCGTCGCGCCTCGCGCTGTCTGCGCTTCGGATTGTCCGACATGGGCTTGATATCCGCCGCCACGCCCGGACTGAATGTCAGCCCGTCATAGTGTCTCAGGACAAACTCCCAGACTTCATAATCTTTTGGTTCCGCGCCGAATGTCACCTTGCACGCCGACAGTCTCCCCTCCGATACCCGCTCGAATATCCCCACCCAGAACGGCTCTTCAAAGTACACCGTCAGTTTCGAGAATTGCATGTTATGTCACGCGCTTGAATACGTCATCCAGACGGATAGTCAAATCATCGAACAGGACGCTTTGGAACTCCGTCACGACGGCGGCGCGTTCCTCCTCCTTCATGTCGTCCAGCATGAATTGCGGAAACTGCGCGTAGACGTTGTGCAACACAAAACGCCCGTCCCGTAACACATACTGCTCTATCGTGCGTTCGCCCGGACTGACAATCCAGTATTCCCGGACGCCGTGCTTTTCGTAGGCGTCTTTCTTGAAACCTCTGTCATTCCGCGCCGTTTTGGGTGACAGCACCTCTACCACCAAATCCGGCGCGCCGTGGATACAGTTCTTGCCGAATTTGTTCGGGTCACAGACTACCATCATGTCCGGAATGTAGTGTTCGGTCTCCGACAAAATCACTTTCGTGTTGTCGGAGAACGGCGTACAGGGTCTGTTGTCCAGATAGTTGAAGAAAAGCGCGTAGATGTTCCCCGCGACAAAGTTGTGATTCAGCGTCGGCGACGCCATCATGACCACTTTGCCGTTGATGATTTCCTCCCGCCGCTCCTCCTCGAACTCGTAGGCCAGATTGCTTTGCATAACGTCCACCCCTTTCCGGCAACTATTGTAACGCGCCGGGACAAAAAACACAAGCGGAATTTTGTAACGCCCCCACCCGGCGCTACGCCCCACCCTCCCCCAGAGGGGAGGGCTTCGCGGGACTGCCGACAGAGAAAACGTGACAATTTCACCGGAAATGTCGCGCTTTGTGCCTCCCCCGCACGGCGGGGGAGGTGTCGCGTAGCGACGGAGGGGGCAAAACGAATTTCTGTACACACCTTGTCAAATGTCCGAAACCGCGCTATGATAGAGGCAAACACAGTCCGGGAGGCGGAGTTATGACCAAAGACGAATTACGGGACAAGGCAAACGAATTGCCGTTGCTTCCCGGCGTATACCTCATGATGGACAGTACCGGGACTGTCATCTATGTTGGCAAGGCGCGGAAACTCAAAAACCGTGTCAGCCAGTATTTTCAGGACAGCGCCGGACATTCCGAAAAAACACGCCGCATGGTCTCCATGATTGACCATTTCGACACCATTATTGTCAGCAGTGAATTTGAGGCGTTAATTTTAGAAAATTCCCTGATAAAACGCCATATGCCACGCTACAATATTCTCCTGAAAGACGACAAGGGCTACCCGTTCGTACGCCTCGGCGGCGGCGAATATCCGCGCTTTACGATAGTCTCCAAGTACGCCGGTGACGGCGCACGTTATTTCGGCCCCTTCGGCGGTCGCAGTGAGACACGCGCCGCGCTTGACGCCGTACTCGCCGCGTTGCGTCTGCCCAACTGCCGCCGACAATTTCCGCGTGATATCGGCGCGGGGCGTCCGTGCCTCAACTTCGACATGGGACGCTGTGACGGTTTCTGCCGCCCGGACATGTCCGCCGACGAATACCGTCGACGTATCGAACAGGCCGCCCGGCTCCTCAACGGCAAATCAAAAGATTTGTTGAAAGAACTCTCCGCCGACATGACCGCCGCCGCGGAATCACTACGCTTTGAACAGGCCGCGCAACTCCGTGACCGTATCCGCGCCATTGAGGCGTTGTCGAACAAACAAAGCGTCATAGCCGGACTGTGCGCCGATACCGACGTATGGGGACTGTGTACCGGCGAGGCCAAGAGTTGTTGCGCGATACTCCACATGGAGAACGGAAATTTAACAGGCCGCGAAACATCGTTTTTTCGGACACCGTTGGAGGAAAGCGAGGCCGAAACGCTGTCGGCACTGCTGGCGCAATACTATTTACCCCGCGCCGTACTGCCCCGTGAAATCCTGTTGCCGCTGGACACCGGAGACTTGGACGGCTTCGCCGACGCGCTGACGCGTCGCGCCGGGTACAAAGTCCGGGTACATGTCCCGCAACGCGGCGAAAAGGCCGACCTGCGCGACATGGCACGGCGTAACGCCTACGAGGAAGCGCGGCGCGTCACCACGGACGCCGAACGCGTCGCGCACACGCTCGAACTGTTGACAAAAATGTTACGTCTCCCCGCACCCCCCGAACGTCTCGAAAGCTACGACATCTCCAACACCGGCAAAAGTGACATTGTGGCGTCGATGGTCGTCTACCACGGCACAAAGCCGCTCAAATCCGCCTACCGCCGCTTCCACATCAAAGAGTTGTCCGACGCCCCCGACGATTACGCCTCCATGCGGGAAGTCCTGCGGCGTCGACTGCAACGCGCCGCAGACGGCGACGAAAAGTTTTTGCCCCTGCCGGACGTGTTTTTCATCGACGGCGGTCAGACCCACGCACAAACCGCCTTACAAGTTCTCGACACGTTCGGGTTACAAATCCCCGTATTCGGCATGGTCAAGGACGACCGGCACCGTACACGGGCGCTTGTCACGCCGTCCGGGGACGAAATCGGCATTGCCGCCGCGCCGTCCGTGTTCGCGCTTGTCGGACAGATTCAGGAGGAGACACACCGTTTCGCAATCACATTCCACCGTCAAAGTCACCGGAAAAGCACGTTGCAATCGGAACTGGACAAGGTTCCGGGCATTGGCGCGAAACGCCGTGAGGCCTTGCGCAAACACTTCGGAAGTCTGAAAGCAATCCGCGACGCCGATATTGACACGTTGTCGGAAGTCGTGCCGCGCTCCGCCGCCGAAACGCTGTGGCGGTACTTCCACACAAGCGATTGACGCAAAAACCGCGTCCCGCTTCTTGACGAACAAAACGCAAATCGCTATAATCAGAACACGCAAAGGGGGGATTTCGCGTGATGTACACCATTGAGGAACTCAAAGACACCATTTCCCCGTTGGCGCGGACATACGGCGTCCAGAGTGTGTCGCTGTTCGGCTCCTACGCCAGAGGCACCGCACGCCCCGACAGTGACGTGGACTTGAAAATCGAAAAGGGCGCGTTACGCTCGTTATATCAATTATGCGGCTTCCGGCTTGCCGTCGAGGACGCTTTGCGCGTGTCGGTAGACCTTGTGACCAGTGAATCTTCCGACCGCGACTTCCTGAAACGCATTGCCCCCGAGGAGGTGTTGCTTTACGTAGAAATCCGGTCTTGACAAACCCGTTTCACGCGCTATAATAAAATTTAGGGGATTTTGTGTCCCCGTAACGTCAGCGCTTGAGGAGGCTTTACATCATGGCACAGGTCAGTTACACCGTCAAAGTCAAGGTCAACTCCCATCTGAACGTCCGCAAGGGTCCCGGCAAAGACCGCGACGTAGTCGCCAAACTCAACAACGGCGACAAGGTCAAAATCGTGGAGGAAGTCGACGGCTGGGGCAAGCTGGAGAACGGAAACTGGATTAGCCTCAAGTATACCGAGAAAGTCTAATATGCGGGGACGGCTCGCGCCGTCCCTGATTTACTGTGAAAGGACGGATTGTTATGGGACTGTTTGACGGTCTGAAATTAGCGGCGGATTTGGTCAAGGGCGGAATCGCGGCGTATAAGGCGTGGGAGAAACTCGAAGCGCTTATCAAGCGTTCGCAGGACAAGTACAAGAGCCTTGTCAACGCCAATGAGGCCGCCCTGTATCAGGAGTTCGTGAACCTTGACTACGCCAAGAGCAAGGAGACCGAAACCGACAAGCAGAACGCAATGACGGACAAAGTCGAGGCGGCGGGCGTTGCGTATCTGACGGCGCTGGCGGCGGACGCGTCTTTCCCGCAGGCGTTCCGCACCGAGATTACACAGGCAGTCGCCGAGTACGTCAAAACGAACGACATGCCTATGGACATTTTCGCCGAACACATGATGAAGCAGGCCAAAACCCCCGAAGAAAAAGCCGAAGTCCAGAAAATTATCGACGAGATGAAAGCCGAAGAGGCCGCCAAAAAATAAGCCGCCACGCGAAACGCCCTCCCGATTGTCCGGGAGGGCGCGTGTTATTGTCGGGGAATTAGTCCTCAGCAAGTCCGGCGGTAATCAGCGCCATGGAATAGACCTCTTGACCGTTACAGCCGCGGCTAAGGTCGTTAATCGGGGCGTTGAGGCCTTGCAGAATCGGGCCGTAGGCGTCGAAGCCGCCCAAACGCTGGGCAATCTTGTAGCCGATGTTACCGGCGTTGATGTCCGGGAAAATAAACGTGTTGGCGTGTCCGGCAACGGGGGAACCCTTGCACTTTGTTTTCGCCACACGCGGGGACACTGCCGCGTCGAACTGTAATTCGCCGTCCATGGGGATGTCGGGCGCTTTGGACTTGGCAAGCTCGCAGGCGTGGCGCATTTTGTCCACGTCCTCGCCGGAACCGGAACCGAGTGTCGAATAGCTCAGGAACGCTACACGCGGGTCAATGCCGAATATTTTCGCGGTGTGCGCGGTCTGAATTGCGATGTCGGCAAGGTCTTCTTCGGACGGCTTAATCTGAATCGCGCAGTCCGCCATTGCCAACACGTCGCGCTCACCCGAAACGGCGTTACGCACCAGAATGAAGCACGACGACACCAGACGGTTGCCGGGTTTCGTCTTGACGAGTTGCAGGGCGGGGCGTACGGTGTCAGCGGTGGAGTAAGTCGCGCCGCCAAGGAGGGCGTCCGCACAGCCCATTTTGACAAGCATGGTGCCGAAATAATTCGCGTGGGACAAATGCTGGCGGCATTCTTCCTCACTCATCTTGCCCTTGCGGAGGTCGTACATCATCTTGACCATTTCTTCCATATGGTCGTAATTCTGGGGGTCGCGGATGTCACAGCCCCGGATGTTGAATCCGGCTTCCTCGGCGGCGGCGTAGATTTCATCGGGGTTGCCGACAAGCACCGGCGTCAGGAATGTTCCCGACAGCAGACGCGCCGTCGCTTCTAAAATGCGGGGGTCGGTGCCTTCCGTGAACACGATACGCCGGGGGTGGGCTTTCAGCTTTTTGATGAGAAATTCAAACATGCGGAGTCCCTCCTGTGTAAATGATACCCTATTATACAACCACATATTTCCACGGTCAAGCGTTTTTCACAGAATCCGCCACGCAAAACGGACGCGCTTTTGTGAAATTTCAAGACACAATCGCAATACTTCCCCCGCCCGGACAGGTATAATTTTCCGTCGACGTGGAATCATGACAGAGGCGTTTTCGCGGATTGGAGGACAGAGCATGGTAAAAGGCATTTCCAGACAAATTGTCGTGATTGATTCCCCCGACCAGAAACTTTTCGAGAAGGCAATCTTCATCGTACGGAACGACGCCTTCCGGGAGGGCGTCACGGCGCGGGCGCTTGTACAGGAAGCGCGGCGCGTCGCCCGGAACTGTGCCGGGGAACGGACGCGGGACAGTCTTTTCAATCGCTGTCTGCCGTGGATAACGGCGTTTATCGGAGGCGGCTTCGTGGGGGTGGCGTGGCTTCTGACGGTGTTTTTCTCCCTGTGAGGTTCCATAAAGTCCGCTGTCGGCGACGGCGGCGGACTTTTCCACGCGCACAACCGATTTTTCACGCTACATCTTGTAATCCGGCGCGGGATTTGTTATACTGTCCGCAGAGAGCGGGAAAGGCGGTGCGGGAGTATGCGGACGGTCATTATCACGGACGCGAAATATCGGGCTTCACTGGCGGCAATCCGGGTGTTGGGGCGCGCCGGATACCGGGTCGTGGCGGCGCAGACACGCGCCGACTGTCCGTGGACGCCGCCGGCGTTTGTGTCGCGCTACGTCGCCGAACATCACTGGCTCCCCGGCTCCGCGTCCGATATGAACTACGCCGAATATCTGTTGGGACTGCTGGAACGCTACGACACGCCGGTACTGTTCTGTACGGGTGCCGCGACACTCAATGTAGTCTCGTGGCAGAGGGAACGCTTCCGGACACTCTGCCGCTTCCTGACAGCCTCGCCGGGTTCGCTCGACGCCCTCAACGATAAGGAGGCCGTACACCGCCGCTGTATCGAACTCGGAATCCCGGTGCCGTTCGAGTATCAGGGCGTCCCGGACAGTTACCCCGTCGTCGTGAAACCCCACTGCGGGGAGAAGTTCGGCCTCAAGGCCGCCGAACGCTACCGGATTGCCCGCAATGAAAAAGAATGGCAGTCCGCCGTTTCGACTATGAGCGAGTACGACGCCGCGCCACTCGTGCAGGAGTACATACACGGCGACGCCGTGGGCGCAAGTGTGTTAATGGGGCGCGACGGCGCGTTATTGGGGGCGCTGTGTCACCGGCGCATACGGGAGTACCCGATATCCGGGGGGCCTTCGTCGTGCTGTGAGAGTATCTACGACGACGCGCTTGTAGAACAGGCACACCGTTTACTCAAATCGTTTGGCTTTCAGGGACTTGCCATGGTCGAGTTTAAGGGCGGACGTGTGCTGGAAGTCAATCCGCGAATCTGGGGAAGTTTCCCGCTGACGGCCTGCGTACGCAGTCCGCTGGCGTTACGCTATGTACAGGCGGCCTACGGCACCCCCGCACCCTATGCCCCCCACGATTACCGGAACGGCGTCCGTATGCGGTTCGTACTCAACGACACCGCCGCCATGATAAGTCTGTTACGGCACGGGCGATTCCGGGAATTTTTCGCGGCGGTTCCCGACTGTTTCTTTGCGCAGGAGGCTATAGCCAGTTGGCGTGACCCCTTGCCGATGTTCCGCTACCTTCGGAACACGATTCTGACGCCACGGGAATGAACAAAGGAGACGCTATGCAAATCCGCCTTGACATGCACATCCATTCCGAATACTCGCCGGACGGCGCTATGTCGCTGTCGGAAATCGCGCAACGCGCAAGGGCGGCGGGACTGCACGGTGTCGCGGTCTGTGACCATGACCGCGTTTTACCCGACGCCGCCGCATGTCCGGGACTGTTCCTCATTCCGGGCGTGGAGGTGTCCACGGACGCCGGACACCTGTTAGGATGGTTTGTGACAGAACCCGTCGCGGCGCGGACACTCCCGGAAGCAGTCGCCGAGATTCACGCACAGGGCGGAATTGCCGTGCTTGCGCACCCGTTCGAGCATACCACAAGCCCCGTACGCGCCGAAACCGCGTCAAAGTACGTGGACGGCGTCGAGGTCTGGAACAGTCGCGCCGAACGGAAAAACCGTCGGGCAAACGCAATGGCGGCGGAGTTCGCCGACACGCATAATTTGCGCGGCTTCGCGGGCAGCGACGCCCACACGCCCCGCGAAATCGGCAACGGCGTCACCATTCTGAATGTCGACACGCTCACGCCCGATTCTGTCAAGGCGGCGTTGTTGTCGGGGAATGTCCGCACGGAGGGACGCCGCAGTAAAGCCGTCTGGACTGCCGTCAGTCAGTACACGCGCCGGAGAAAGTGTAAGGCGGGGTCGCTTGCCTATTGCAAATGGGCGGCGTTTGCCGTAAAATGTGTGTTAGAAGATATCTTCCGGCCTTGACGCCGGGTACTACATAGAGGAGTGAACAAGATGTCCCTGATTGTCAAGGCGGGGAAGGCGGGGAAACAGTTCCTGAAGTCCGCGCACATTCTCCCGGAGGAAGTCCCGCATATCAGTTACACGCGGCGCATTGAGCGCGTCAGGACGCCGGAACGTATCTGCGCCATGACCTTTGACGACGGCCCCATGGATTTACCCGCCGCGCCCGACCAGTTCCACGGACGCGCACTGACAGATTTAATCCTTGACGCCCTCGCCGAGTTCGACGCAAAAGGCACCTTTGACGTTATCGGCGACACTTCCATGAACTATCCCGACAAGCCCGGCCGGGAGGGTTCCGCCGCGTGGGGCGGTATCCGCTTCGACCACTACCCCGACATTCATCAGGACAACCGCGGCGGCGTTGTCCACAATGACCGCCTCATCCGGCGCATACTCGACGAGGGACACCAAATCACCAATCATGGATACCGTCATATTCTGTTCGGCAAAAAGCCCTTTGTCTACGGAAAACGCGTGCATTACGGCTCCATTCACAGCGCCGTCGGAGATTTACGCCGCCTCGATATCTGGATGAAGGAATATTATCAGTATGACATCACCATGGGACGCCCGCCGCACTATGTCGACGGTCTCAGCGGCGGCTTTACGAGTTACGACGTGTACGACCGCATGGGATACCAGTATTTAGCGGCGTCGTTCGACGGCGGCGGCTGGCTTCCGTCGGGCAAGCGCGGCAAGGACGCCTTGGAGGCCGAAATTTTAGCCATGACAAATCCCATCCGGGACGCGCTGTTACAAGACCCTGACTTTTTCTGTGGACAAATCATCTTCCAGAAAGACGGCTACAACATGTCGCGGCGAACCCCTGTCGCGTGGGGACTGCCTCTGCAATTGGAAATCCTGCACCAGTACGGATACCGCGTTGTGACAGTCGCCGAACTGATGGAGGAATGCCCGTTCCTTGACATCGGGCGGGAAAATCCGCTGTTCGACAAAATGGCGCGTCTGGCGAAACGGCGCGGCGTCGCCTACTCCGATAACCGCGTCCGGCTCGAAAATCACATGACTATGGGCGAACTTGCCATGTTACTGGCTCCCAAGGACGAGGCTATCGACTTGCGCTGGGCGCGTATGCGCCGCGACAAGCAACGTGTACACCCTTATTACGGCGCTTTGGCGTGGTGTAAGCGGGAACGCATTCTCCCGCGTGAGGCCGAACCCGACGCCCCGGTGACAGAACTCCCGGACGGCATTTTCGAGCCGACGAAAACTTTCACGCGCCGCGCCGTGTACGAGGCGTTCCGCGAGGACTGGCTGAACCAAGGCGAGTTTCAGGAGGCGGAGATACAGCGCATTCAGGAACAGTTACACGGCTGGCCTGTGCCGCCGAACGTTCCGCAAATCCCCGACACGGTGGAAACCGCTGTCGAGACGCCCGACACGGTGGAAAGTGTCGAGACGCCCGACACGGCGGAAAGTGTCGAGACGCCGGAAACCGCGCCGGAAGTTATCGAACTGCCGGAAAGTATCGGGGAAGCGGAACCCGTGTCGGACGCGACGGAAGAAGTAGCGGAACCGGACGATATCCCCCCTCTGTCGCCTGACGGCGACATCTCCCCCCAAGGGGGGGCGACAAGTACGCCGCCGGAACCCGTCGCGGAAGCTGTCGAGACGCCGGAACTTGTGCCGGAAATCGTCGAAGAAGCGGTACCTGTGCCGGAAATCGTCGAAGAAGCGGAACCCGTGCCGGAAGTCGTCGAGACGCCGGAACCTGTGCCGGAAGTTGTCGAGACGCCGGAAACTGTGCCGGAAATCGTCGAAGAAGCGGAACCCGTGCCGGAAGCTGTCGAGACGCCGGAACTTGTGCCGGAAGTTGTCGAGACGCCGGAACCTGTGCCGGAAGTCGTCGAGACGCCGGAACCTGTGCCGGAAGTCGTCGAAGAAGCGGAACCCGTGCCGGAAGTTGTCGAGACGCCGGAAACTGTGCCGGAAGTTGTCGAGACGCCGGAAACTGTGCCGGAAGCTGTCGAGACGCCGGAACCTGTGCCGGAAGTCGTCGAGGAACCGGAAACTGTGCCGGAACCCGAACCCGCCGGGACGCTTACAGAAGCGTTGTACGTACACGCTTTGGAGGAAGTCTACACGGAGGATTCCGGCGACGTACACAAAATCCGCAATCTGCCTCATGTGGAGGATATCCCGCATGTCGACGGCATTCCGCAAATTGTGGAAAAGCCTCTGACCATTGAAGATTTGTTTCCCCCAGAGGAAGATATATAAAGCACAGAAAGGAATTTACATGCGGCTGGAACTCGAACATTTTACCATTGACGGCGCGTACGGCTGGCGTCAGGACTGGTTTCCAAGCTGGTTTATGCGTCTGGGCGGCTGTGCCGCCGTCACGGCCTGCGACGCGTGCGTGTACTTCGCGCTCCGCTTCGGGAGGCGTGACCTGTTGCCGGTCCCATTCGACCCCGCGCAAATCACGCGACAAAATTACCTGCTTCTGTCCGAACGCGTCAAGCCGTTCCTGCACCCGCGCATTATGGGCATTGACCGCCTCGAAATCTATCAGGACGGTTTCGGGCGCTACCTCAAAAATATCCACGCGTCGGAACTGTGTATCGACGCCCTCCGCGGCGACGCCGATTATCTCAAAGCCGCCGCCGCCGTCCGTCAGCAGATACAGACACAGTACCCGATACCGTTTCTGTTACTGCGGCACCAGTCCTCGGAGTTCGACAACTACGAGTGGCACTGGTTCCTGCTCATGGGCTACGACGAAACCCCCAACAGGTTTCTTGTACAGGCCGTCACGTACGGCGCGGCGCGCTGGCTCGACTTTCAAAAGCTGTGGGACACCGGTAAACAGCAAAAGGGCGGCATGATTTTATTTTCCATGCCCGAAGCGGAGACCACGCCCAAGGCCGAATAACGAACGCCCTCCCGAAACGGGAGGGCGTCATATTTCAGCGTTCGAGCAGAGGCCGCGACACTTTCCGGTTAAAGAAGTCAATCAGCGGCCCCGTGAAAAACGCCGTGATAATCGTGCCAACACCAATCATCCCCGCCGGACGGAACCCCAACAGCGCGAAACCCAGTCCCACACACAACAAGTCGGTGGCAATCCGCAGGAAGCGGAACGGAAAACGGGTACGCTTATCGAGTGTCAGCGCCCAGACATCGTACGTCGACACGCCCAAGTCGGACGTAATGTACAGCGAACCCGCCAGACACAGAAACGGTATCGCAATCAAGAGCATGACAAGCCGCGCCGCCGTCGACGGGTCAGGGAACAGAAATTCAAAAAAGGCTTGCGCGTACTGCGCCACGTAGCCCAGAAACAGCATGTTGACCACGGTGCCGAGGCCGATATAGTGCCGGTCTGCAACGAACATGCCCAGTAACAGTACGGCGTTCAGAATGGTGTAGAGTGTGCCGAAGGACAGCGGAATCACGGAATCCAGTCCGGCACACAGGACTTGGAACGGGTCAACGCCCATCCGCGACACCTTGAACAGTCCCACAAGGACGCCGTTGAGCAGTACGCCGCTGACCGTCATGACAATGCGCCGCCGCATTTTCGGCGCGGACAGCAGTTTCGACAGCTTTTCTTTCATGTGATGTCTCCTTACTTTGCGCTGACGTTCGCAATGAACTGTAAATTGTCAAGAACGGGAATGCAAGCCTTCTGTCCGCCGCGCCATTTTGCGGCCGCGCTTGTTCTCGTACATGAGTTTATCGGCGCGGCGCACGACATCGCTTACAAGGCAGTCATTTTCCGGGTCAAAGGCGTCGATTCCCAAGGACACATGTACCTCCTCCCACGGCGCGCCCGCCGCCGCGCAGACTTCCGCGCACTGTTTCTCAAACCGGCTCATAAGTTCCGCCCGGTTCTCGTAATCCTCATTCTGTATGACCACCGTGAACTCGTCGCCGCCCGTCCGGAATACCGGACTGTGTTTGAATACGCGGCAAATCAAATTCGTGGCGGTTTTCAGGTAGATATCGCCCTTGTCGTGTCCGTACTGGTCGTTAATGGCTTTGAGGTTGTCGCAGTCGAACACGCCCACGGCAAAGCACAACTTCTCATCGGGATTGTTGATACGCGCCTGCAAGTCGCGGGTATAGATGTCGAACGCGCCCTTGTTGTGAACGGATGTCAGCGCGTCGGCGTAGGCCATGTCGTTCAGGTCGCTGATGTAGGTTTTGAGATAGCGGATTAACTGCCGGAAAGTTTGTGTCAGGATTCCGACCTCGTCGTTTCTGTTGTAATCCAACTCGAAATCATAGTTACCGGCGTTGACCTCCTTGGCGGCCTCGGTGAGTTTGCCAAGGGGCGCGGTAATCTGGTCTGTAAACTGCGTCGTCATGATGATAAAGACCACCAGCAGAAACACCGACGCCGAAAAATTGTCATAAATCATGTTCTGCCATTCGTTGTTGATTTCGGACACGGGAACGGTCACATTCAGTCTCATGCCGTTGCTGAGCGGAAGCCAGACGGCCTGTTTTTTCACGCCGTCATAGGTGTACTGGATGTAAATTTCCTCACTGAGCAGTCCGTAAGGGGTTTTGGGCCTGTTTTCGCCGGTCAGCTTCACAACGTCTATGCGCGGGTGATAGATAATGTTGCCGTCGGCGTCGTTGATAAAGGCGTAACCATTTTCGTAGAGGCGGATATTGTCGACCTGTTCGGACATGGTGGAATAGTCGATTTCGATGCCCACCACGCCCACAAATACGCCGTTCCAGTAAATCGGGACATTGTAGGAAATAACCCGCACATTGAGATTATCCGTGACATAGGGCGGAAGCCAGATGGCCTTTCCGGTCGCCTTCGGAACCGTGAACCAGACAAGCGCGGACGTGTCCCCGGTGTCATAGAGTGTGATGTCCGTCACCTCGTGTTCCTGAAAACCGCCCTCGTCCGACTTGATGTACCAGAAGCCTTTCACGGTGTCGGAAATGGCGGGGTCAACGCGGTAATAGTAAGTCAGGACGCCGATGGTACGGCTTGCGGTTTTCCCGAAAATCGCGCTGGCGCGGCTCATGTGGCTTTCGAGCTGGTCAGCCTCCAAGCCGGTCAAGTCGGCCTCCACGAAGGCGGCGACCATTTCCACGGACTGCTGCACACTCCCGAAGTAGGAATCCAGATTCTTTTCCCCGGTCTCGCAGAGCAGAAGCAGCATTTGTTTGGAACTGCTGTCGCCGAAATTCTTGATGGCGAAAACGCCGAAAATGGTCGAAATACTCATGGCGGCGACAATCGCGCATACCGTCAGCAACGTAATTTTGGTTCGTATCGAGTACATAGCAGTGACCTTTCTATAAATCTATCGCACGCTTACGGGTGGCGCTTTTCGGCGACGGCGGGAATTTTGGACAGTTCCCGGAAATAGAGGTCATGCGCGGCGTCGAAGAGCGCGTTGTAGTCCTTGTCCCCGCCGGAACGCATGTTTTCGTAATACAAATGCTCATGGTCGGCGAGTGTCGGACGCACCCGAACCACCGTCGCCACGCCGACATTGGAACAGGTCGCGGCGATACGCTTCATGTCAATCATCAGCCCCGTGAAGCTGGCGTTTGCGTACATCTGACATACCCCGGTGCGCATACGCTCCAAGTGACGCTTTTTGAGTGTGTTAATGACTTCTCCGGCTACTTGTACATTGGGCTCAATCTCATACGCGGCCTTGATACTCCGCTTGCGGAAAGCCTCTTCTGTGAGGTCTAAAATATGTCCGATAGACTTTTCCAGAATCTGGAGTTCCCGTCTGGCCTCCGGGGTGTACTCCGCGTGATGTTTCGACAAGTCCGCGGCGTTGTTGGCAATGCTGACGGCGTGGTCTCCGAGTTGCTCAAACTCCGTGATAACCTTGTAATACTGGTCGAGAATCCGCACATGGTATTCGTTCTGCAAATGCGGCAACAGTTCCATAGTGTAGTGACTGAGGCGGTCTGTCATGCGGTCAATGGCGTCCTCCTCCGTGAGAATGTCCTTGTGTACGGTCTCGTCGTAGTCGTCGAGCAGGCGGAAGGCGTGTTCGATATTGCGCCGGGCGATTGTAAACATGGTCATCATGAGATTGTAGCAACTCCGCAGGGCAAGCGCCGGCGTGTCGAAGAATACCGGGTTCAGCGCGTCCAACTGCTCCTGATACTTTTCCTTTTTGCCGGGGGCGTCCGGGATAATCCGGCGGCTCAGGCTTTCAAAAACCCTAATCATGGGGAACAGGCACACGGCGGAAGTCAGATTAAAGACCGTGTTCGTGTTGGCGATGATACCGGAATTAACCGTTTGATTCCAGAGGCCGTCCAGCAGTCCGAGACGGTGGACGACCGTCACGCCCACGAGTACCACGACCGTCTTGCCGAAGTTGAACATAATATTGACAATGCCCACGCGCCGGGCGTCAGTCTCCGCGCCGATAGAGCAGACAATCGCCGTTGTCACGCAGTCGCCGAGATAGATTCCGACAATCACCGCGTAAATGGCCTTAAATGTCAGCAGTCCCGACGCCGAAAACGCCTGTAAAATGCCCACGGTCGCCGAGGAACTCTGTAGCACGAACGCCACGCCCGCGCCGGTCACGTAGCCCAGAAACGGATTGGAACCCAGCCGCGAAAACATGCCCTCAATGATACCCGATTCCGACAGCGTGTGTACGGAACCGGTCATGTTGAGCAGTCCCGAAAACAGAATGCCGAACCCGATTGCGATTCCGCCGACGGATTGCGCGTTCCTGACGCGTCCGCTCATCAGAACGACCATGCCAATAATTAACGCGACGGGGGCGAGTGTCGACGGCTGAAGCAGTCGCAGCCACGACGCCCCGCCGGAGGCGTTGAGGTCGAGCAGACGGATAATTTGCCCGGTGACAGTCGTGCCGACGTTCGCGCCGATGATAATGCCCAGTGACTGATGTAAAGTCAGGATACCCGCGCCGACAAGGCCGGCGGTAATGACAATGGTTGCCGTGGAGGACTGAATCAGCGCCGTAACCAGTACGCCCAGCACAAAAGCCTTGACAGGATTGTTTGTCACCTGTTCCATGGCGACTTTGAGCGTGCCGGAGGAACTCCCTTTCAGGGAATCGCCCATCAGGCGCATGCCGTACAGAAACATAGCCAGTCCGCCCAACAGGGACAGTATGTCAAATGGATTCATTGATACACCTCGTTTCTTGCGGAAGATGTGTCAGGTACAGAGACAGTCCTATTATAATCTGTCAGGCGCGGAAAAACAATCCTGTTTTCTCTTACAAGATATGTCAGATTTCGCGTGATATCGCACAAAGCGGAACAGGCCGCCCGCGCACGGGACAGCCTGTAAAATTAATCCGCTTCCAGACGCCGCTTCCGCTGAATCCAGTTATCCAGAAACGCCATTTGCTCCGCCGTGTGGAACCAGTGTTCCCCGCCCTCCATGACAGTCACATCCGCCCCGGTACGCGCCGCGAAGGCGCGTATTGTGTCCGGCGACTGCAAGTTATCGTTCGCGCCGCACAGAATCGAAGTCGGCACATGCCACGAAACCGGGTGCCGCCGAACCCATGTCAGATACTCCCATGACAGCGTCTCGCCGAAACTCGTTTCTATGGTACCCTGTTCCATCAAATCGCGTTCCGTGACGCCCGCCCACTGTAACATGTCGGTAATGAGCCGTTCCATGTCCACAACGGGCGATATGAAGTACGCCCTCTCAATCGGCGTATCGCCGAGCGCGTGCATGGCGAAGAACGCCCCGATACTGTTCGCCACAACGATACTATGGTCATGTTCCGCGAAACGCCGGAACTCGTCCCGCGCCTCCCAAGGCGTCCGCGACCCGTACTCCAAGCCGGTCACGTCGCAGTCCGGGAACAGCGGCCTGTAATGTTCGGCCTCCGCCGCCGCGCCGCCCTTCCCGTGAATGTAAAGCAAGCCTTTTCTCATGTCTGATTCCCCGTAAAGTGCAAATAGTGTCGTACAGGTATCGTGTACAGTGCAAGTGATACCGTGCAAGTATAGCACACCGGGCGGCGGATTGCAAGGCGTTCCCGTGTACACGGTTTCTTGGCAAGATTCGTTTTTCCCATTCCGTCACTCCGTGACACCTCCCCCGCACGGCGGCGGGGGAAATTAAACCTTTACGCCGCGCAGACCGGAATTTCACAGCGTACACCGGGGCGGTCAACCGCCCCGATACCGTCAGTCACACCGGCAACCACGGTTTCCGCCGTTGCCGCTTCCACTGTTGCCGCAATTGTTCGAGGCACTGTTGCCGCTTCCGCAACTGTTGCCGCAACTGTTCGCGGCACTGTTGCCGCTTCCGCAGGTGCCGAAACTGTTGCCGCTTCCGCAGGTGCCGAAACTGTTGCCGCTTCCGCAGGTGCCGAAACTGTTGCCGCTTCCGCAGGTGCCGCCCCACGTATCCGCACACGCGCCGCGTACGGCATTCGGCGGGAAGAACTCGCCTTCCGGGAAGTCGATGTTCCGGAAAATACTGCACGGGTCCTCCGCCGGACTTAATCCGCCCGTGCCAGAACATTCTTTACGCGGCATGCAATAGTCAATCATCGGAATCAGCAACTGGGTATCCCGTTCCAGACGCACAATCGAGAACTGTCCGAGCGTGATATACACCTGACGCCCGTCGTCGCAACTGGACAGGCCGTCGCCGAAACAGCCGTTGATGAAGTCGGGGATTTCGCACAGTTCGCAGTCGCGGCGGTCGCAACGGTCAACAATTCTTGCGTCCAGTACAATCGGGTCTACCGCTTCCACGACCGCGATGGGCAGATTGTTTTTCTGCATCAGTTGAATATCGGGTTCCCCGATACGAACCTGTGACGAGAAAATCCGTGCGTTGCCCTCACTGCCGTACAGGATAGTACGCTTGTCGAACACGCACAAGCCCTCCACCGTCACCGGAATCGGACTGCTCAAGTACGCCTGTAACGTGACATGGTAGAAGAAGCGCATATCCACTGTGTAAAAGCCTCTATGGAAGCTGACCGGTTCCACGTCGACATAAACGTGCAACAGTTTCGCGCTTCCGCCCTTGACCGACATGGCGCGGTTGATTACGTCCGCGCAACGGCATTGCGGATAAAATCGCAAATCCTCAATGCAGTCCTTATCCCGGCAGGAATCGTAAATTTTGCGGGTATGGATACACACGGCTTCCCGTACGCCGCACAAGTCCTCGATGGGGCCGGGCAATACTCGTTCTGACATGAAGTCATCCCTCCTGAAAGAAACTGAACCGGCACACATTCCCGTTATCGCCGGGAATGCCCGTTCAGTCCAGTGTATGCGCACGGCGCGGCGGGGTGACAGTACCCGTGCGGTGTACGGCGCGGCGGGGTGACAGTACCCGTACGGTACACGGCGCGGCGGGGTGACAGTACCCGTACGGTGTACGGCGCGGCGGGGTGACTGCGCCCCGTGCGGTGTACGCTTTACGGGAACTTTTCCGCTTGCGGTTGCAACGCCCCCCGGAAACTGCTATAATGTGCCGTATCTGACAGAAACGGCGGGTAATTTCACATGCGAATTGTAGTCAAAGTGGGTACGTCCACGCTGACATATCCCACGGGGCGCTTGAATATCCGGCGCGTGGAGACACTATGCAGAGTGTTGAGCGACCTCAAAAACGCGGGTCACGAAATGGTACTGGTATCCTCCGGGGCAATCGGCATGGGGACGGGGAAATTAGGCTTCTCGGAACGCCCCAAAGATATGCCCTCGAAACAGGCCGCCGCCGCCGTGGGACAGTGCGAATTAATGTACGTCTACGACAAACTGTTTGCGGAGTACAACCACACCGCCGCACAGATTCTTGTCACGGCGGAGGACTTGCGCGACGAAAAGCGGCACGGCAACTTTACTAATACCATTGTCCGGTTACTGGAACTGGACGCGCTCCCGGTTATCAACGAAAACGATACCGTGTCCACGGAGGAAATCGCCTTCGGCGACAATGATACCTTGGGCGCGTTGTCGGCGGTCAGTGTCGGGGCGGACTTGCTGATTATCCTGACGGACATCGACGGCCTCTACACCGCCGACCCCCGGACACATCCCGACGCCGTACGGGTGCCGGAAGTCCGCGAACTCACGCCGGAAATACTCTCGTCAGCGGGCGGACAGGGTTCCGCGCTGAGTTCGGGCGGCATGGTCACGAAACTTGCCGCCGCGAAACTCTGCATGGAGGCCGGTATTGACATGTTGATTGTCAACGGCTCGCGCCCGGAAATTCTCTATGAGGCGGCGGACGGAAAGCCCGTCGGCACCAGATTTACAGGGAGGCGTACACAATGAGTGGAACACGGGACATTATCAAGGCGGCAAAGGCGGCGGCACCGGTTTTAGCGGCGGCGTCGCCGGAGGTCAAGGACAAGGCTTTGGAAGCGGTCGCGGCGCGGCTGTTGTCCGAACAGGGCGACATTTTAGCCGCCAACCGCGAGGACATGGAACAGGCCAAGGCGACATTAGGCGCGGTCATGGCGGACAGACTTCTACTGACGCCGGAACGTATCGCGGGCATGTCGGCGGGTATCCGGGACGCGGTAGCGCTGCCCGACCCCGTGGGACGTGTGCGGCAACGCGTTGAGCGTCCAAACGGGCTGATTGTCGAGAAAGTCGCGGTGCCGCTGGGCGTGATTGCGATTATCTACGAAAGCCGCCCCAATGTCACATCCGACGCCGCCGCGCTGGCTCTGAAAGCCGGAAGCGCGGTTGTCTTGCGCGGCGGAAAGGAGGCGTTCCGCTCCAACGCGGCGATTGTACGGGCAATCCGGCTGGGACTGTCCGACGCCGGACTGCCCCCGGAATTAGTCGGTTTCGTCGACGACATCTCCCGCGACAGCGCAAAGGAACTCATGGAGGCCGAAGGCCTCATTGATTTGCTGATTCCCCGCGGCGGCGCGGGACTCATTCGCGCATGTATGGAACACGCAAAAGTACCGTGCATTCAGACCGGCACCGGAATCTGTCACATTTACGTCGACGCCGCCGCCAATCAGGAAATGGCGCTGGATATCGTCGAGAACGCCAAGACAAGCCGCCCGTCCGTGTGCAACGCGGCGGAAGTCCTGTTAGTACACCGCGACATCGCCCCGGACTTTCTCCCGAAACTCCGCGAACGTCTGACGGACAACCGCGTGAAACGCGGCCTTGTCCCCGTGGAACTGCGTCTTGATTCCCGCGCAAGCGGAATTATTCCCGGCACACCCGCCGGGGAACACGATTTCGACACCGAATTTTTAGACTACATTCTCGCGGTCGCGGTCGTGGACAGTGTCGGCGACGCCATACGCCATATCGCGGCGCATTCCACCGGACACAGTGAGGCCATTATCACGGACGACGCCGACGCGGCGGAACGCTTCACACGCGCCGTCGATTCCGCCGCCGTGTACGTCAACGCCTCCACGCGCTTCACGGACGGCGGGGAATTTGGCCTCGGCTGTGAAATGGGCATTTCCACGCAGAAACTCCACGCACGCGGCCCCATGGGCTTGGAGGAACTGACTTCCTATAAATACGTCGTGCGCGGAAACGGGCAGACACGTTGACACACTCCATAGAGAATCCACGAACGGAGGACGACAGTATGAAACTGGCAGGCTTTATCGGTTGCGGGAACATGGGCGGGATTTTAGCCGCCGCCGCCGCGACAAGTATCGGGGCGTGGGAAATCACCGCCGCCGACCACCACCCCGAAAAGACAGAACATCTCTGGAAAGAATACGGCGTGATTCCGGGGAGCGCACAGGAAATCGCCCGGAAATGTGACCTGATTTTCCTCGGCGTCAAGCCCCAGAGCATGAAGCCCACCGCACAGGAAATTCAAGAGGCGCTCGACGCCCGGAGCGATTCCTTCACACTGGTTTCCATGGCGGCGGGACTGTCCACGGAGACTATCGCGGAACTGTTCACGGGCATGCGCGACGGCTGCGCGGTCATTCGGATTATGCCGAATACGGCGGCGGCTGTCGGGGAAGCCGTCATTCTGTACTGCACCAACGGCGAAGTAAAGCCCGAAACCGAAACCGCCCTTGTGGAACTTCTCAGCCCCGCCGGAACCGTGGTCAAGGTCGACGAATCCCGCATGAACGCGGCAAGCGCCGTGACAGGCTGTGGCCCCGCGTTCGTGTGCCTGTTCGTCGAGGCCATGATTGACGGCGCGGTACAGTGCGGCCTTCCCCGTGCGCAGGCGGAACAATTCGTACTGCAAACGGTATCCGGCACCGCGCAACTGGCATTGAAAACCGGAGAGAATCCCGCCGAATTACGGGCGGCGGTATGTTCCCCGGCTGGCAGTACGATTGCGGGCGTGTCCGAACTCGAAAAGCACACCGTCCGCTACGCGGTCATGGAAGCCGTGCGGGCGTCCTTCCAGCGTACGAAAGAACTGGGGAAATAATACACACGCCCCCACCCGGCGCTGACGCGCCACCCTCCCCGCACGCGGGAAGGGCTTCGCGGGACTGCCGACGAGGAAAACGCGACAATTTTACTGGAAATGTCGGGCTTTGTGCCTCCCCCGCACGGCGGGGGAGGTGTCGCGGAGCGGCGGAGGGGGCAAAACGAATTTCTGTGATACGTATCGTAACCAAATTGACACGGTTTTCCGCCTTGACAAGCCCCCGCCGTCATGGTATAGTATGCGACGGTGTAAAGCCGTGAAACGCGGCTTTTCGGCGTCAAAGAAACCGGACAGAGTTTCCGTACGGAAACCAATGTGTGAAACGGATGAGCTGTTCCTGTCTGCCCTGAGCCGAAAGGCCGGGGCGCTTTTCGTTGAATCAGGAGGCTTGAAAAACATATGGACAATCAGCAGAAAACCATGGAGCGCATAGTGGCGCTATGCAAGGGACGCGGATTTGTGTTTCCGGGCAGTGAGATTTACGGCGGCCTCGCCAACAGTTGGGACTACGGCCCGCTGGGCGTCGAACTCAAGAACAATGTCAAACGCGCTTGGTGGAAGAAGTTCGTACAGGAGAACCCGTACAATGTCGGCCTTGACGCCGCGATTTTGATGAACCCGGAAGTATGGGTGGCGTCGGGACACGTGTCCACGTTCAACGACCCCCTGATTGACTGCCGCGCCTGTAAAATGCGTCACCGCGCTGACAAACTTGTCGAGGAGTTTGTCAAGGAAAACGGCATAGATGTTGTGGTAGAGGCCATGACACAGGAGGAGCTTGTAGCGTTCATCCGGGAACACGCCGTACCGTGTCCGGGTTGCGGCAAAAGCGACTTCACGGATATTCGCCGCTTCAATCTGATGTTCAAGACACATCAGGGCGTCACGGAGGACACCGCGAGCGAAGTTTACTTACGCCCGGAGACCGCGCAGGGTATTTTCGTCAATTTTCCGGCGATTCAGCGCACGACGCGCCGGAAACTGCCGTTCGGCGTCTGTCAGGTGGGGAAATCGTTCCGAAACGAAATCACGCCGGGCAACTTCATTTTCCGAATCCGGGAATTTGAGCAGATGGAGCTTGAATTTTTCTGCAAGCCCGATACCGATTTGGAGTGGTTCCAATACTGGCGCACGTACTGCCATGACTGGCTGATAGGCCTCAACATCCGGGAGGAAAATTTACGTCTGCGCGACCACACCCCGGAGGAACTCGCGTTCTACTCCAAGGCGACGACTGACTTTGAATACCGGTTCCCGTTCGGCTGGGGCGAACTCTGGGGCGTCGCCGACCGCACAGACTACGATTTATCGCAACATCAGAAGCACTCCGGGCAGGACTTGACCTACTACGACCAAGAGAAGAACGAACATTACATTCCGTATGTCATAGAGCCGTCGTTAGGCGCTGACCGCATGACGCTGGCCTTGTTAGTGGAGGCGTACGACGAGGAAACAGTAGACGCCGCCAAGAACGATGTCCGCACGGTCATGAGATTTCACCCGGCGATTGCGCCGTTTAAGGTGGCGGTGCTTCCGCTGTCGAAGAAGCTCAGCGACAAGGCCAAGGACATTCAGCAAAGCCTTTCCAGAGACTGGATGACCGACTTTGACGACACCGGGTCTATCGGCAAGCGTTACCGCCGGGAGGACGAAATCGGCACGCCGTACTGTGTGACGGTGGATTTCCAGACCGACGAGGACAACCGCGTGACGGTACGCGACCGCGACACTATGGAACAGGAACGCGTGGCGGTTTCGGAACTGCGGGCGTATTTGTCGGAAAAACTGGCCTATTGACCGGTATCTGACCGTGTGACAGAAGGGGGGGACACCGCATTTCTAAAGTGAACAAACCCCATAAGAAGCGCTCGACAAAGAAGTCCGCCGCACCTCACGGGCAGTATCACGACCCTTACGGGCGGCCTTACGACCCGCACGGGAAAAGCGATTCCGTTTCCGGGAACGATTCCGAACCCGTGCGGAAAGTCGGGCGGCAGGAGCGGCAGTCGAAAACGGAGTACAAGCTAAAGGACATGAGAGAGAAAGAAGAACGTCCCGCGCCGTCGGTACTCGCGCCGCCGCCGTCCCTTTCGGACTTGTGGACGGCGTCGACGCCGCTTGTCAAGCGTCAGCACGCGGATATTCCGTTCCCGGACGCGTCGGCGGGGAATATCAAAATCTATCAGTCGGAGAAGCCGAAGCCCCGGACGGGGAAAGCGCTTCCGCCCGTGCCGCTGACAACGAATCTTTTCCAGTTGGAGGAGCCGTCCCACAAGCGCAAGGGACAGCGGCAAAAAGGCAAAAAGTCGATACCGTTACAGTTAGTGGAACCGGAGCCGGAACCGCCGCCAACCGTACCGCCGCCGCGTGTAGCGGTGCCGACACCTATCAGTCTGTTGCGCTGGCGTCAGGAACTCAAAGAGGGCGAACGAAGTCTTGCACGGCGCAAAGATTCCGTGTCCGAAGCCGCGCAGGATTTGCCGTGGCTGCCCAATCCGAACGCGAAGCCGCCCGCCCCGCCGCCGTCTGTCCCGCTGTCGCAACAGGTTTCCGCGTTCTGTCTGAACGCCGTACGCGCCGGAGCTGTCAAGGCGAAAGACTTGCTTTTCGGAACATTGACACGCGTTTTTCTGTTCCTTGTGCGGATTGTTGTGACGGCGTTTCTGTGGGTGCGGGGACACCTGCCGCCGTTGCCGCCGTTCCTGCGCAAACGCCGCCGCTATCGCGGACGGTTGCGTGTCTCGGCTTGGAGTCAGTGGAGGGCGTTCTGTCTGTCGTCGCTGTTCATGGGACTTGCTGTCACGGGCGCGGTCGAGGCCGTGCGCGTGGGGAATTTCATGGACATGTGCGCGTGGGCGGCCGAACGGATGGGAAGTTTCTTTCTGTCGGGGGTACTCTACGGCGCGGTCGTCGGACTTTTAGGCGCGGTCATTGGAAAATTATGGGTGTCGGGACTGCTGGTGTCGATACTCGGTCTTGCCGCCGCGCTCGTGAATCACTTCAAGTTGCGCATTGACGGGACGCCGCTTGTGCTGTCCGACTTCGGCCTTGTCGGACAGGCCGGAGATGTGGCGGGTGTCGCCGGGGAATTAAGTCCGCCGGGCGTGTTCTGGCATTCGGTCTGGTTTCTGACATTCTGCGTCTTGACGCTCTTTTTCCTCAGCGAGTGGACGCGTACCCGTGGCGCGGACAGGCTTATGCCGGTACTGCTGTCCGCCGCGCTGACATTCTGCCTGTTCTCGGCGGGTATGACAATTTCCGTGGGGGCGCTGTTTCATGTCGACGTTGCCGAACGCCTGCCCCCCGCCACAAATCACAGGCTTTACGGCCTGACCGTCAGCCTGTGGCGGGAACTACTCCTACAGAAAATCAGTCCGCCCGACGGCTACAGCCTCGAACAAATGCGGGAAGTCCTGCAGGAAGTCGACGCGCTGACCGCGACGCCGGAACCCGCGGAGGGAGAGGAAGTCCCGCCCGAAAAACCCATGCCCAATGTACTGGTCATTCTGTCGGAAAGTTTCTTCGACGTGAACCGTTTACCGGGCGTCACCTACGACCGCGACCCCGTGGAAAATTTCCACGCCCTACAGGCCGAGAGTATCAGTGGGCGCTTCTACTCCCATTATCTGGGCTACGGCACGGGCTATATCGAAATGTCCATGCAGTCGGGTATCGGGGAACTCGACCTCGACGCCGGAACCAATATTTGTTTCATGCCCGATGAGACCTACGAACTTTTCGACGCCCTCGCCGAACAGTATACGAATTTAGGCACCTATACGGCGGAAATGCTTCACGCCTACGATAACAGTCTCTACAACCGCACCGTGACATATCCGCTGATGGGCTACTCAAAAAGCCTCTACTCGGAGGATATCCGCGCCCTCGGCATTGAGTGGAACGGCAATCTGTACGGCGGTTACTACATGAAAGACTCGTACTTTTTCCAAGCCATGCGCCACGAAATGGAGAAAATCAACGAGTCCGGGCAAAAAGCGTTTCTGTACGGAATCACGATGGAGAACCACCAGCCGTTCAACCCCGACAAGTTCAACGGCGTGTGTCAGGTGAAAGTCACCGCGCCGAAATTGAAGCGTTCCGAACTCGAAATCTTAAAAGTAGGCGTGGAGGGAATCGTACGCGCCGACGCCGCCTTGAAAGAACTCACCGACGCGTTGCGGGAATATCCTGTGCCGACGATAGTCGCCTTTTTCGGCGACCACAGGCCAACGTTGCCAATGCCTAACGGGCGCACGGTCTACACGCAACTTGGCCTTGTCCCCGGCGGCGACACCAGTCTTTGGACGGAAGAGCAAATCGGCGACATTTATTCCAGTGACTACCTGATTTGGGCGAACGACGCCGCGTTGCTTCAGGGACAGGCCGGAACCCGTAAACATGCCGGGGTACTGTCCTTCGGCCCCATGGTTCTGGAACTGACCGGACAGCCCCTCACGCGCTGGTGGAAACTGGCCTGTCTTTCGGCGAAAGTCCAGCTTGTCAGCCGGGAAGTGTACTTTGTCAACGGCAAAGGGGAACCGTTCTTCACACAGGCGCGGGCGCAACTCTCAGAGGAGGAGGAACACTTGTTATATTTGCGTTCCTGTGTCCTCTACGACGCCCTTTACGGCGAACGCTACATCACAAGGGAAATGAACCGCGCCGGACCATAGTCAGGCCGCGACGGCCTCTGATTGTCAGAGGCCGCCGCGTCGACACGTTATGTTTTCGCCTGAATTTTCGCGCCGCATTTCGGACATGTAATGATAATGTTCCCCTTGCCGGCCGGCACACGGCAGAGTGTCCCGCACTGTTTACAGGTGTAGTATTTGTGTTCCTTGTCGCGGTGACGCTTAATCGCGCCGTCCGTGATACGCCGCGTCCGCCGCCACCATTCCAGAAAGCGCATGTTCTCCGCCTGACGCCGTGACAGATTCCGCGACAGTACACGAAACGCAATCGCCACTATCACAATGTCAAGCAGAACGTCGAACACACGCCCGGCTATCAGACTGCGCGTCACCCACACCACAACGGCGCGGATTACGCACACCAACAGGTAGCCCCATAACAGCGCGTAATTCAACTGGTCCATGCCGTTGCGCCCCAGCATGAAGCGTCCCATGGCGATACGGAGTTTTTGCAGGGCGTCTTGAATTTTTTCCATCACAATCCCCTCTTTCCGGCTCCGCGCCGGGTATTTTTTCCTATTGTATCCGATTTTCCCCCCGCTGACAACTGTTTCCAGATAAATTTACAAATTCGACATAATTCTACAATCTGTTGCCGTTTACCACGGGACACTTGTCCCGCAATCATAAGAAAAGGAAGTGTGTTTTCCCGTCATGGAAAAGAAAGAATTTAAGGCCGAATCCAAACGCCTGCTCGACCTGATGATTCATTCCATCTACACCCACAAGGAAATTTTCCTCCGCGAGCTGATTTCCAACGCCAGCGACGCTTGCGACAAACTCTGTTACCGCGCCCTCACGGACAGCGGTATCGGCATGGACAGAAAGGACTTTCAAATCCGCCTCACCATCGACGCCGATAAACGCCTCTTGACCGTCTCTGACAACGGAATCGGCATGAACCGCGACGACTTGGAGGACAATTTAGGCATGATTGCCTCGTCCGGCTCGTTCAAGTTCAAGCAGGAACTCGGCGACGACGCCAAGGACACGGATGTTATCGGACAATTCGGCGTGGGCTTCTACTCGGCGTTCATGGTCTCCGACCATATCACGGTCATCACGCGCAAGTACGGCGACGACACCGCGTGGCGCTGGGAGTCCGACGGCTCCGACGGCTATACCATCGACGCGACAACCCGTGACGCCGCCGGTACCGATATCATTTTGCATATCAAGCCCGATACCGACGAGGAACAGTACGGGGAGTTCCTGCAAAACTGGAAAGTACAGTCTCTGGTGCGGAAATACTCCGACTATATCCGCTTCCCGATTCGTATGGAAGTCAGCAAGACCCGCAAGAAAGAGGGTTCCCCCGACGATAACCCGGAGTACGAAACGTATCAGGAGGAAGATACCCTCAATTCCATGGTACCGCTCTGGCAACGGAACAAAAACGAAGTCACCGACGACGAGTACAATAAATTCTACCGCGACAAGTTCCGCGACTACGGCGACCCCTTGCGCGTGATTACGGTGTCCGTGGAAGGCGCTGTCACGTATAAGGCACTGTTGTTCGTGCCGTCCGCCGCGCCCTACGACTTCTATACCAAGGACTATCAGGCGGGATTGCAACTCTATTCCAGCGGCGTACTCATTATGGACAAGTGCGCGGACTTGCTCCCGGAATATTTCCGCTTTGTGCGCGGCGTTGTCGATTCGCCGGACTTGTCCTTGAACATCTCCCGCGAACTCTTACAGCACGACAGACAGTTAAAGGTCATCGGCGGCAATCTCGAAAAGAAGGTCAAAAGTGACCTCCTGAAACTCCGCGAGGACGACCGCGAGAAGTACGGGACATTCTGGAAACAGTTCGGGCGGCAAATTAAGTACGGCCTTGTCAGCGACTACGGCGCGCATAAGGACATGTTGCAAGACCTGTTAATGTTCTACTCGTCGACGGAGAAAAAGCCCGTGACGCTTGCGGAGTACGCCGACCGTATGCCCGGCGAACAGAAATATATCTACTACGCCGCCGGGGAGACCCCGGAAAAAGTCGACCGTCTGCCCCAAACGGAACTGCTCAAAGACAAAGGCACCGAAATTCTGTACTTCACGGAGGAAGTCGACGAATTTTGTGCGCAGACGCTTCACGCCTACCGGGAAAAAGAGTTCCGTTCGGTACTCGACCAAGAGTTAGAGGAGGGCGACGCCGACAAGGCCAAAGAATCCGCCGAAGCCCATAAAGCCGCGTTCGACTTTATCAAGGACACACTCGGCGACAAGGTGAAAGAGGTTCGGGCGTCGACACGCTTGAAGTCACACCCTGTCTGTCTGGCGGCGGAGGGCATGAGTTTTGAAATGGAGAAGTATTTCAAAGCGGTACAGCCGGATATCGGCATTCAGGCCGGACGCGTGCTGGAACTCAACGTGGAACACCCCGCTTTCACAGCGCTGGAAGCGGCGGTCTCCGGCGACCCCGACAAGGCCAAAAAGTACGCTTCCCTGCTCTACGCGCAAGCGCTGTTAATCGCCGGACTGCCTCTCGATGACCCCTCCGAATACACAGACCTTGTCTGTGAGCTGATGAAATAATCCGGTAACGCCCTCCCCCGTCGATACGGGAGAGGGCGTCGAAGTCCGCACGATAACAGGAGAGGGGGACGCGGCGTCACTCGTCCAGAAACGCCATACGCAGGACGCGGAAAAACATCTGTCCGTAGGTGACACGCGGCACATCGTACGCTGTCAGCAACGGGATTTCGGCTAAGAGTTCGTCCCCGGCGTAGGCCGTCAGTGTGCCGACACGCGTACCCTTTTCGACGGGGGCTTTGAGGCTCTCTTCCAGTTCGACTTCCTGCCGCAGTGACGCCGCCTTGTTTTTGTCCAGCAACAGTAAACTGCTCCCGTCCGGCTCGACTTCCACGCTCTCAACGGTACCCATCTCCACGGGGATACCCGGTAACGGCGTGTCGGGTTCGACGGAACGTAACGCGTAATTCGAGAAGCCGTAACTCAACAGCGTTTTGGCGTCCTGAAAGCGTTTGGCGGACGTTTCGCCCTTCAAGATAACCGCGATAAGTTCCATGCCGTCGCGCTCCGCCGTTGCCGAGAGACAGTACCGCGCCGCGCCCGTCGAACCTGTTTTCAAGCCCGTGGCACCGTCGAACGTGCGCAGAAGTTTATTTGTGTTGACGAGTACGGAAGTCCCGCCGCGCAGACTGTCCATCCAGATTGTCGTAAAGCGCCGGATGTCGGGGTGATTGAGAATCAGTTCCCGGCTCATCAGCGCGATATCGTAGGCGGACGTAACGTGTCCGACTGCCGGAAGCCCGGTGGCGTTCTGGAACACGGTATCATTCATGCCAAGTTCCTTTGCGCGGCGGTTCATACGTTCGACGAACGCTTCTTCACTGCCCGCCAAGTGTTCGCCTAACGCTACCGCGCAGTCATTCGCCGACACGACACATACCGCTTTCAACATTTCCTCGACGGTCATTTGTTCGTGTTCGCGCAGCCAGATTTGACTCCCCCCCATCGAACTGGCATGCGCCGACGTGGTGACAACGCTGTCATAGGACAGTGTGCCGCTGTCAATGGCCTCCATGGTCAGCAGGATTGTCATAATTTTGGTGACGCTGGCGGGTTCGCGCCGGGTATGCTCGTCGCGTGCGAAAAGTACGGTGCCGGTTTCCTTCTCCATGAGTACGACCGACGGCGCGTTGATATCGAGTTGGGCGGCGTGCGCCACGCCGCAGAGCGTCAGCGTGATTACAAATACGGCAAGCGCTTTTTTCATGTTGATTCCCCCCGCATTTAACATTCTGGGACAGTTTGTGAAAAAATGTCCACATTATGCGCGGGATTGTGGAAAGTTTCGCCCCCTCCCGTATCATGTGGGAGAGGGCGTTTTGTGTTATGAGGCTTTCATAATCATGGCGACTTGTGCGCCGCGTTCGTCGCCCATTTTCCGGTGAGACCAGAATAGCTCCGGGTGACAGGATGTGCAAAGACGCAAGGTGTCAATCTGTGCGGCGGGAATCCCGGCGCGTAAGAGCCATTGCCGGTTTAATCCTGCAAGGTCGACCTGCCACTTGTTCCGGGTGTAGTTGTACACAAAATTGTGTTCGGCGTCGCGTCCGAGAGCCTTACGCATGGCGTCGGGTACGTCGCTGTCCGTCTCGAAACAGCGCGGCCCGATACACGGCCCGATTGCCGCGTACAGCCGCGACGCCTCCGCGCCCGACAGCTTACACAGTTCCACGACGGCCTTTGCCACGATACCCGCCGCGCACCCGCGCCACCCGGCATGTACCGCGCCGACAGCGCCCGTCACGGGGTCGCGTAACAACAGGATTCCGCAGTCAGCGGAGAACACCACAAGCGGCAAGCCGGATTCCACGGTAATGAGTGCGTCGGCGGTGTAGTCGCGGGAGACGTAAAGCCCCTTTCCGGCGTCGGCGGCGGTGACAACGCGGACAGTGGTTTCGTGAACCTGCTTGGCGAGTACGACGCGCTCCGGGTTCGCGCCGATGACCGAACAGAAACGGCGGTAATTTTCCACAACATGCGCGTGAACGTCCCCGCGCCCGGTGCCGAGGTTGAGAGTGTCCCACGGCGCACCGGACACGCCGCCCAGTCGCGTGGAAAATCCGTGCGGCACGTCCGCGAACAGGGAGGACGTGTACCAGATAATTTCGCTGTCACAGTGGGTGGTGATGTGGGTGATAAACGACACGGCATATCTTCCTTTCTCCGAAACCGCCCCACCCGGCGCGACGCGCCACCCTCCCCGCACGCGGGGAGGGCTTCGCGGGACTGCCGACAGGGAAACCGCGACAATTTCACAGAAAATGTTGCGGCTTTCCGCCTCCCCCGCACGGCGGGGGAGGTGTCGCGTAGCGACGGAGGGGGCGTTTTGATTAGGGGCGAACCGTCACACGGACGATTTCAAGTCGGGGTGATACTCCGGACAGGTACACTTTTTCCACTTTTTGCCGCTCCCGCACGGACACGGGTCATTGCGCCCGATTTTGACAACCTTCTTGGGCTGTTTCTTGGGCGCGGAACCGTCGCCGCCGACATTCTCGGAAGTCGCCTTTGCCACGCGTTCCCGGCGGACTTCCTGATTTTTCCGCACCTGCACAGAGTACAAGCGCCGGACAGTTTCATCTTGAATCGCCGATATCATCTCCTCGAACATCTGCAACGACTCGCGCTTGTAGGCGTCCACGGGGTCATTGTTGCCGTAGGCCTGCAAACGGATACCCTGTTTCAGGTCGTCCATAGCGTCAATATGGTCCATCCAGTATTCGTCGACGACGCGCAACATGATAACGCGTTCAATTTCGCGCATCATGGGCGGCGTGATTTCGGCCTCTTTACGCTGATACGTTTCGAGTGCGGCGGCCTCACAGGCGTCAGTCAGCGCGGCCTCGTCCATGTTCTCCGACACCTGTACCGCGCCCGGCAAGAAGTACATGCCTTCCAGACCCTTCAAGGCCTCTTTGATGTCGTCCTCGTCGAGTACGGGCTTCCCGCCGAACGCAAGTGACAGGTGATTTTCAATGGACGTTCTCATCATGTTGAGGACGGTATCTTTCAAGTCGCGCCCGTCGAGTACCTGCCGACGCTGGTCATAGATGATTTCGCGTTGCTTGTTCATCACGTCGTCGTATTCGAGCACCGATTTCCGGGACTGGAAGTTCCGGGATTCCACAGTCGTCTGCGCGTTTTCGATAGCCTTTGTCAGCATACGGTTTTCAATGGGGGTATCTTCGTCGAGGTCAAGTCTGTCCATCAGCCCCGTGATACGGTCGCCGCCGAACAGTCTCATTAAATCGTCCTCCAGCGAAATGTAGAAACGTGTCTCGCCGGGGTCGCCCTGACGCCCGGCGCGTCCGCGTAACTGGTTGTCAATGCGGCGGGATTCGTGGCGCTCCGTGCCGACAATGAACAGTCCGCCGGCCTCCCGCACTTTGTCGGCCTCCGTGGCGATGATACTCTTATGGTACGCCATACGCTCGGCGAACAGTTTCCGGGCTTCCAGAATTTTTTCGTTGTCGGTCTCGGCGTAGCCGGTGGCGTCGACAATGATTTCCTCATCGTACCCGGCGCGTACCAAGTCCGCCCGCGCCAGATATTCGGCGTTGCCGCCTAACATGATATCCGTACCACGTCCTGCCATGTTCGTGGACACCGTGACCGCGCCGTACTTGCCCGCCTGCGCCACGATTTCGGCTTCCTTCTCGTGGTTCTTGGCGTTCAGGAGATTATGCTTGATTCCCTCTTTGGCAAGCAGTTTCGACAGGAGTTCGTTCTTCTCAATCGACACCGTACCCACAAGTACGGGCTGTCCTTTGTCGTGACACTCCCGAATCTGGTCAATGACGGCGCGGAATTTGCCCGCCTCGGTCTTGTACACAACGTCGTGATGGTCTTTCCGGGCGTTGGGGCGGTTCGTCGGAATCTCGATAATGTCCAGATTGTAGATAGTGCCAAATTCCTCCTGCTCCGTCATAGCGGTACCAGTCATGCCGGAGAGCTTCTTGTAGAGCCGGAAATAGTTCTGGAACGTAATGGTAGCGAGTGTCTTGTTTTCCTTCTGGACTTTGACATGTTCCTTGGCCTCAATCGCCTGATGAAGTCCGTTAGAGTAGCGCCGCCCGAACATCAATCGCCCCGTGAACTCGTCCACGATGATAATTTCCCCGTCCTTGACCACGTAATCAACATCACGTTTCATGGTGCCGTGGGCGCGCAACGCCTGATTGATATGGTGGGATATCGTCGAGTTCGACGGGTCGGCTAAGTTCTCCAAATGGAAAAACGCTTCGGCCTTGGCAATGCCGTCGGCGGTAAGTGTGGCGGTCTTGGCCTTCTCGTCGACAACATAATCGGCGTCAATGCCTAATTCCTCTTCTTCCTCTTTATTGTCGACCTGCACGACGACACGTTTCCGCAGTCCGGCAACGAACATTTCCGCCATATCGTACAATTGCGTGGAGTTCTCGCCCTGCCCGGAGATAATCAACGGCGTACGGGCTTCGTCAATCAAAATCGAGTCAACTTCGTCCACGATTGCGAACGCGTGACCGCGCTGTACTAACTCCGTCTCGTAAATGCACATATTGTCCCGGAGATAGTCAAAGCCCATTTCGTTATTCGTGCCGTAGGTAATATCGGCGTTGTAGGCGTCCTGCCGCTGGGCGGTGGTCAGGCCGTGGACAATCAGGCCGACACGCAGTCCCAAGAAGCGGTGTACTTTGCCCATCCACTCACTGTCACGCGTGGCGAGATAGTCGTTGACCGTGACAATGTGGACGCCGTTCCCGGTCAGCGCGTTGAGGTACGAGGGAAGCGTAGCGACAAGCGTTTTGCCCTCGCCGGTTTTCATCTCGGCGATACGTCCCTGATGAAGCACCACGCCGCCGATAAGCTGTACACGGTAGGGACGCAGTCCCAGCACGCGGTCGGCGGCCTCCCGGACGGTGGCGAACGCTTCCGGGAGAATGTCGTCAAGGGTCTCGCCCTCTGCCAGACGCCGCTTGAACTCGGCGGTTTTGGCCTGTAGGGCGCTGTCGGGCATGGCCTTGTACTCGTCGGCCATTGCCTCAATTTTGTCCACAATGGGGTTGATACTCCGCAACTCGCGGGTGCTGTAGTCCCCGAACAGCTTTTTGAAAAGTCCCATGTAAAAAAACTCCTTAGTTATCCGCCCCCGGCGGTTCGTGTGCGGTCATGCCCGTATAGCATACCACATTCCCGCCCGGATTGCAAAGAAAATCCGCCGCCCCGGAAAAATTTTCAACGGGAGAGCTTGCTTCCAAACTCCCCCGCCCGTTTCAGACGCCTTTTCCGAGATAGGTTTTCAGGCCGTTTTGCAGAATCAGCGAGAAATTCGCGCCTGCCGCTTCCGCTTCCCGGTTCAGCCACGCCGGGATTGTCACAGTTTTTTTGACGGCCTTTTGGTTGATTCTGTCGCGTACTGTGGGCATGAAAACTTCTATCAAGCTCACGACGCCGCCTTCCTCCGGGCGCAGGTCGCGCACGGGTGTGGGCGCGGGAATGGAATCCCCGTCGAGTTCCATACTGTAGAGGTGCAGTCCGAGCGCCTCTTTGGCGTTGCGGAAAGCCTCCTCTTCGGTATCGGCGCAGGACAGACAGCCCGGCAAATCGGGAAACTCAATCGAAATTCCGTCCGCGTCGAAATAGAAAAACGCCGGAAAACAGTATGATTTTTTCAAATTTAATTGCTTCATGGTTGTTTCCTCGAAATTAATCAAATGTTATACCCGCCTGTTTGGCGATACTGTTGAGTGTTCGTCGCGGGATATCTTTCCGGGGGTGTGGCACGGTCACTTTACCGGGTTTTGTGGGATGTTTGAAATTGCGGTGGTCTCCGTCTCCGGCTACTTCATACCATCCATCGTCATAGAGTTTTCGGATAACCTCTCTTGAGGAGTAAGATTTCAATAGTTCTGCCCCTCTCTGTAAAAGTACGCACATTGTAACACGTATTATAATACGTGTCAAGAGCTTTTGAAATAGTTATCCCGCCGGATTGGCAAAATTCGGCACAGTCCACGAAAACGGCGGGGCTTTCTATGGAAAGCGCCGGAAAAACACGCCCAAACGGGGCATTTCTGGCAACGCGAAGCCCTTGACAGCCGCTTTTTTACACATTTCGGCGCGGATTCCTGAAAATCCTCTGTTGCGCGGCGGCGGAAAATGTGGTAGAATCATGGTACCGGGGTCGGCTTGTTCGACGCGCCGGACGCATACACTGTAGCAAAACGTCCGGTCTGCCGGTCAAGGAGGGGTTCGAGTGAAAGAGTATCCGAATCAAGTTCCGTCGCAGCGTGTACGGAACATCCCAGCCAATCCGCCGCGACGGCGCGCCGTGGCGGACACCCCGCCGCGCCCTGTCACCGATACCAATACCGCACGTCGTACCGCTGACGTGTCCACGCCCGATACCGTACGCCGCGCCGATACCGATACCGTACGCCGCGCCGATACCGACACCGTACGCCGCGCCGATACCGTACGCCGCGCCGCGCCCGACGCCGTACGCCGTGCCGACGCCGTACGCCGTGCCGACGCCGTACGCCGTGTCGACGCCGATACCGTACGCCGTACCGATACCGACACCGTACGCCGCGCCGACACGGATTCCGTACGCCGTACACGTACGCGCCGCCGCCGTACGCGTCGGGAACGCGACACACTCCCGCGTCCGCTCCATACGATTATGACCGCCTCCGCCGGACTGGTCGTGGCACTCTTTCTCATGCCGTTTCTGCTCACGGGCGACAACCGTACCAACGCCGTGACGGTCTCCGAAATGCTCAACGGGGCGGAAGTCCTGCGGGCGGGCGTGGAAATCTCCCGCGAGGCCGCGCCCGTCGCGGAACCGGAACCCACGCCGGAACCCGTCGCGGAACCCGAACCGGAACCGCAACCCGAACCGTTTACCGGACAGTTGGACGAGGACTGTATGTTGAAAGTCCTTGACAGGAAAAACGGGGAAGTTTCGGTGATGTCCATGCAAGAGTATCTGGTGTGCGTACTGCGCGGGGAAATGCCCGGCTACTTTGAGTTGGAAGCGCTCAAAGCGCAGGCCGTCGCCGCCCGTACTTACACCCGTTACATGTTACATTCCGGCAGTAAGCACGGCGACAAGGCCGATATCTGTACAAGTCCGGCATGCTGTCAGGCGTACTTAAGCGCCGCCGCCGCCAAGAAAAAGTGGGGTTATCTCCCGGAGGACGAAGAACAGAAAATCCGTTCCGCGGTCGAGGACACCAACGGCGAAACCATGCTCTACGACGGCGAACCGATTTTAGCGGTATTCCACGCGTCGTCGGCGGGACTGACCCGCACATCCGGCGACGTGTGGTCGGGCGGCGACAAGCCCTATCTCCAGCCGGTCGCGTCCCCCGAAAATAACGAAAACACCCCTAATTATTACAGCAGTGTCACGTTCACAATCGCCGAATATCGGGACAAACTCCAATCGGCGTTTCCCAAGGCGAATCTCAACGTTGACCCCTACGACTGGCTCTCCGGCGAGGAACGCGACAGCGCCGGAAGTATCATTACGGCGTACGTCGGCGGAATCAAGACACAGGGCAGCCGGATTCGTTCGGCGCTGGGCTTGCGTTCGGCGTGCTTCACGTGGGAAATGGCGAACGGTAAAGTATCGTTCTATGTCACCGGCTACGGGCACGGCGTCGGACTTAGCCAGTACGGCGCGAATCAGATGGCGCGGGACGGCGCGAACTACCGCGAAATCCTCACCCATTACTATACCGGCGTCCGAATCGGCGGGTATCATTCATAAGGCGCTTTGTGTGTCCTCTCCTGTCATCAGGGGCGGGCGGCGCGGCGCACTGTGCGGGGGAATGTCCCCCGCAAATTTATTTCTAACTGTGCGGATGGAGTTCCCTTGCCCTCCCCCCTCTGGGGGAGGGTGGCGCGTCAGCGCCGGGAGGGGGCGCTTTCCCCTCTGTCGCCTTACGGCGACAAAATGCGTGGCGGAGTATTTGCCCCCCCTCTGTCGCCTTACGGCGACAAAATGCGTGGCGGAGTATTTGCCCCACCCTCTGTCGCCTTACGGCGACATCTCCCCCCAAAGGGGGGCGACAAGAATGCTTCAACCGCACAGGTAGAATTTATTTTTATGCCGGAAAAACAGCAAAAAATAAAAAATTCGTAAAAAATTGCAATTACAGATTGTTTCTTTTATTTCTTGCGGGATTTGCGTTTCAAAAGTTCAAAATCCCCCCCCCCCCGAAAATTTTACTTGCTTTCCAGATTTGCTTATGATATAATATCAGAATACGAGAATTTCCATGAGGCTTCCCGCTTGTGCCGGATTAATTTCCGTGAAGTGACTAAAGGATGTGATTTCGCGTGGATGCTTCCAACCATACTACCGCAGCCAAAAATGAGAAGGGGCATCTGCTCCGATGCCTCTCACCGTTGAATGTCTGGGCGTTGTCGTTCGGGTGTGCGGTCGGGTGGGGCGCGTTTGTCATGCCCGGCACGACCTTTCTGCCCATTGCCGGACCCCTTGGAACCGCGCTGGGTATGCTTATCGGCGGCCTGATTATGCTTATCATTGGTGTCAACTACCACTATATGATGAAGCGTTACCCCGACGCCGGCGGCACGTTCACCTATACTAAAAAGACGTTCGGCTATGACCACGGTTTCCTGAGCGCGTGGTTTCTGGTACTCGTTTATATCGCTATCATGTGGGCAAACGCGACGGCGTTGCCGCTGGTGTTCCGGAATCTGTTCGGGGGCATGTTTCAGGTAGGCTTTCACTATCAGATTGCGGGCTTTGACGTGTACTTCGGGGAAGTCATGCTGTCGCTGGCGGCGCTGGAAGTGTTCGGCTTCGCCTGTATCCGGGGGTGCAAGTTCGCGGCGCGGATACAAACTATCATGGCGTGTGTCCTGCTCGGCGGAATCCTGATAGGCGGCGGCGCGGTTCTCGTCAAACATTTCGACTGCCTTATACACGGAAGCACCGCCCATTTCCGGCCTCCCTTCGCGCCGGGACGCAATCCGGCGATGGAAGTGTTTAACATTGTGGCGCTTGCGCCGTGGGCGTTCGTGGGGTTCGAGTCGGTGTCGCACTTGGCGGAGGAGTTCCAATTCTCGCCGAAAAAGTCTTTCTCCATTCTGTTGGCGGCAGTCGTGACGGGCGCGATTGCCTATACGGTCTTAGCCGGACTGGCGGTGTCCGTCCTGCCCGAAGGCTACAGCCATTGGGACACCTACATTGCCGATATCGGCAAGCTCAACGGCCTCAAAGGCCTGCCGACATTTTACGCCGTACACGCACTCATGGGCGATACCGGTTTGACCATCCTGTTTTTCACGATTCTGGCGGGCGTGATTACGGGACTTGTCGGCAACTCCGTTGCCGCGAGCCGCCTCATTTACTCCATGGCGCGGGACAACCTGCTCCCGCCGTGGTTCGCCAAACTCAATAAGAACAACGCGCCCGAAAACGCGATTCTGTTCATTATGGCGATTTCCCTGCCGATTCCCTTTTTTGGGCGTACCGCCATTGGCTGGATTGTCGACGTAAACACCATCGGCGCGACAATCGCCTATGCCTACACATCCGCCGTCGCCTACAAAGTCGCCAAGGACAGTGAAAATATCGGCGTACAGGTCACGGGCATGATTGGCATTGTCACTTCGTTGTTGTTCTTCCTGTACTTCCTCGTGCCGAACTTCTGGTCAGTCAGCGCGCTGACAACGGAATCCTACTTGATTCTGGTCGCGTGGAGCGTGGCGGGGTTCCTGTTCTTCCGCTACATCTTCCAGCGCGACACGGAACAGCGCTTCGGAAAGTCTACGATTGTCTGGCTTACGCTTCTGTTCCTGATTCTGTTCATCTCGACGCTCTGGGTACGCGAGGCCACGCAGGATACGACACGCGTTGTCCTGAACAATCTCAGCGACTACAACTATCAGGAGTTGGGGGAACACGGCGTATCGCTTTCGCCAACGGAACAGAAGGACACCGCCTTTTACCTCCAAAGCCAGATGGACCACGTCAGCAACGCCCTGCTTAAAAACAGCATGGCGCAAATGGCACTGATTGCCGTGTCCCTGTACATCATGTTCCACCTGTACAGTCTCATGCAGAGGCGTGAAAAGAACATGGAGATACAGAAGATTCAGGCCGAACAGAGTAACCGCGCTAAAAGTACATTCCTCTCCAACATGAGCCACGATATCCGAACGCCCATGAATGCCATTATCGGCTACACCACGCTGTCACAGAAGGAACCCGACATCCCCCCGCGTGTCGCCGACTACCTTAAAAAGATTGACGCGTCCAGTCACCACTTGCTTGCACTGATTAACGATGTTTTGGAGATGAGCCGCATTGAGAGCGGCAAAATGGAACTCGAACCCGTCAAAAGCAACATCGTACAGGGCATGGACGAAGTGCGGGATTTGTTCGCCACGCAGATGGAGACAAAGCGCTTGACGTACACCGTCACAACCGACAACATCCATAATCAATGGGTACTGTGCGACATGAACCGCCTGAACCGGGTTCTGATGAACCTCATCAGCAACGCCTACAAATTCACGCCGGAGGGCGGACGCGTCACGGTTTCGCTGACGCAGACCGGAGCGTCAGACGGTATCGCCTACTATGAAATCCGCATACGCGACACCGGCATGGGCATGAGTCCCGAATTTGCCGCGAAGGTGTTCGAGGCCTACGAGCGCGAACGCACCACCGCCGTCGACCACATCCAAGGCACTGGTCTGGGAATGGCTATCACGAAAAGTATCGTTGACCTCATGGGCGGTACGATTGAAGTGCAGACCGAGAAGGGCAAAGGCACCGAATTTATTATTCACGTTGAGTTCCCGATTGTCGAGGACGCCGGAGAGGAAGCGGACAGCGGTCAGAACGGCGAAGCGTCCGCGCCGGAGATTGATTTCAGCAAGGTCAAACTCCTGCTCGTGGAGGACAACGAAATCAACCGCGAAATTGCAACCATTGTCTTGGAGGAAGCCGGATTCCAGTTGGACACCGCCGAAAACGGAAAAATCGCCGTGGACAAAATCGCGGCGTCGCGTCCCGGCGACTATCAGGCCGTTTTGATGGATATTCAAATGCCCGTCATGAACGGCTACGAGGCCACAAAAGCAATCCGCAACTTGTCAAACCCCAACCTTGCCAACATTCCCATTGTCGCCATGACCGCCAACGCCTTTTCGGAGGATATTCAGGCCGCCAAGGACGCCGGAATGAACAGCCATATTGCGAAACCGCTGGACGTTCCTCAAATGCTGGCAACGTTAGAAGAACTTCTCCGCTGATATTTTGAAAGAGAGGGGCGTATGATGAAGGCTATCTGGACAAGAGCAATTATAGTAACTGGCGTATTGGTGGCGCTTGTCGCACTCTTTTTCATGTTCGGCGGCGGACAGCGGTACAAGTCCCTGACGCAAGAGGAGGCCGCCAAAATCATGGAGAGCGACCATGACTGTATCATCTTAGATGTCCGCACACAGACCGAGTACGAGAGCGGACACATTCCCGGCGCGGTCTGCCTGCCCATTGACGATATCCACGAAAACGCGGAATCAGTACAGGCCACTTTACCCGACAAACATCAGGTGTTGCTCATCTACTGCTACGCCGGACGCCGCGCCGTCGAGGCCGCCCAACTTCTTTCGTCCATGGGCTATCGGAACGCCTATGAGTTCGGCGGTATCGTGGACTGGAAAGGCCCCGTCGAGACCGATTAACACAAACGCGCCGTACCCGTTCCGGGCGCGGCGCTTTTTTGATTTTTTCCACGATTTCCCGACACATATTTCCGCGAAATCGTCACAAAGTGTCCATTGTAAAATGTCCGCGGAAAGCGTATACTCATTCGCAATCGAGAGGAGGGACACAACATGAAGCGTATTTTGACCATACAGGACATTTCCTGTCTCGGCAAATGTTCGATTACAATTGCCCTGCCGGTACTGTCGGCCATGGGCGTGGAAACGGTCATTCTCCCGACGGCGGTTCTGTCCACCCACACCATGTTCAAGCATTTCACCGTCAAGGATTTGACAGACCAGCTCATGCCCATTGCCCAACACTGGAAAAGCGAGCATGTACACTTTGACGCCATTTACACCGGCTATCTGGGCAGCGCGGAGGAAATCGACATTGCAAAGCGTATTTTCGACATGTTCCGCACAGATGATACGCTTCTGTTCGTTGACCCCGTCATGGGCGACAACGGCAAACTGTATCCGGCTTTCGACACCGCTTACGCCGCCCTCAACGCCGGACTTTGTCACGGCGTCGACATCATCGTACCGAACATCACGGAAGCCTGTTTCATGACCGGCACGGAGTACCGCGAGACGTACGACCGGGACTATATTGTATCCCTGCTGGGCAAGCTGTCCGGACTGGGCGCGGGGGTGTCGATACTCACGGGGGTGTCGCTGTCGCCGGGGAAAACGGGCGTCATGGGCTACGACCGCCGCGACGGGACATTTTTCGAGTACCAGAACGACCGCGTAGACGCCACGTATCACGGCACGGGAGACTTGTTTTCGAGTGCCTGCGTGGGCGCTGTCCTGCGCGGGAAAACGCTTCAGGAGGCCGTCAAAATCGCCGCCGACTACACCGCCCACACCATTCGCGTCACACTCGAAAACCCCGATAAACCGTGGTACGGCGTCGACTTCGAGCGCACTATCCCCGACTTAATCCAATCACTCCGCCCGGAGACGGAGTGACAGGTACTCTTGCCCTCCCCCTTTGGGGGAGGGTGGCGCGTCAGCGCCGGGTGGGGGTGGATATTTCCCCCCTTTGTCGCCTTACGGCGACATCTCCCCCCGTCACCGGGGGGAGACAAGGGAACATCAACCGCGCATTGTGTGGGCTTTTCAGTTTTCGCCGGAAAAGTCCCAGTCAATATCGAGAATAATTGTATTGTGGAACTCGATATACTCCGTTTTGAGGGTGTAGTCCTTGCGCCCGATACGGATTTCCTGTTCGTCGACCTTGCTGAGCAGTACGTCCCCGGCGGTCGTGTGGTGCCGGACAGTGAAGTACAGGTTCACATGTTGCGGGTCGGGAGACCATTCCCCGTCGGAGCCAAGCACGTAATACGGCCCCTGTTCCACGGATATGATTTCGCCGTCAAGCATTTTGCCCGACGCCATGAGCTGGGACGGAATGTGCTTCTGCACACTCTCGTACAGGTCACTGGACACGCCCTCGGTCAGTACGCGGTAGGTCATGGTCACGTCCCTGTCCTCCGCGTCCCTGTCGGACAGGGCGACTTTCCAGACCACAAAGACCAGTGCAACCGCAATCAGCACGACCGCGGCAATGTCCACGACGTTGAACTTGCCGAATTTCGCCGCCTTTTCTTTCATGATTCATGCCTCCAATATCAAATGGGTTCGCCGCCGTTGCGCGGCGAGCCTTTGTCTGTACGGAACCTATGGACAAAAGACGCCCCCTATTATATAATATTTTGCGGCGTTTCGCAAGTATTTTCTTTCCGTCCCACAGATTTGCGTTTCGGATTGAAGGGGAGTTCCAACATATGAAACAAATCGCTATTTTCCAGTCGGATTTGCGCGTCGGCGGAATCCAGAAGGCCTTAATCAACATCCTACGCGAAATCGACTACGACACTTGTCAGGTAGACTTGTATCTCTACGACGAGGGCAGTTTTTTCGACATGCCCTCCAACGAACATCTGCACATTATCCGCCTGAATCCCCGTGCCGCCGCCGTCAAACGCTTCGTGTACTTCGATTTGCTCTACACGCTCTCCGGCGACATTACGCACGGGCGGGACTACGATGTAGCCATTGACTTTAACAGTTACCAGAATGAGTGTGCCGTAGGCGCGTTGAAATCCCATGCCCGCAAGAAAATTATGTGGATTCACAATGACATGGAAATCAAACTCCGCAACGAGCCGAAATACCGGGTTCTATGGCACTTCTTCAAGGGCAAACTGCGCCATTATGACGAGTTCGCGGCGGTGTCGCCGGGGATTATCGAGGGGTTCCGGCGGGCGTCGGGCATTCGTGACAAGTCCATTACGCCCATTCCGAACCATATCGACACTGAGGAAATTTTCCGCAAGAAAGATTTGCCCGTAGATTTTCGCCCGAATCCGCACAAACTGAATGTGTGTTCCGTGGGCAGAATCTGTCACCAGAAGGGATATGACCTGCTCATGGGCTATCTGGCGGAAGTCCGCAAGCGCCGCGACGACTTCCACTTCTATCTGATTGGCGACGGCCCCGACCGTGCCGCGCTCGAACGGCAGATATCGGCGCTTGGCCTCCGCGACTTCGTGACGCTCTTGGGCAACCAGCAAAACCCGTTTTGCTACATGGACAAAATGGACGCTTTCACGCTCACATCCCGCTACGAGGGACAGGGCATGGTCATTCGTGAGGCGCAAGCGCTTGGACTGCCGCTCTACATCTCGAAAAATCTGGAACCCTACAACCCCGGCATTCAGGGATACGCCGACATCGTGGAGGCGTTGTCGAACGCCCAAAAGCCCGCCGAAAAGCGTTACAACGACTTATCCGGCTACAACGCGGCGATTACGCGTGACCTGAAACGCCTCTTGGGGCTTTCCTGACGACGGGGGGTGTTTTGTACGGCTAAGAAGGTTAGGAACGGAATTTTAATCTGTGGAGCCTACGGACTGGGCAACGCCGGGGACGAGGCCATTTTGAGCGCGATTCTGCGGGAGGTGCGTACCGCCGCGCCCGACGCCGATATTACCGTGCTGTCGCGTGACCCCGCCGAAACCGCCGCCCGGAACGGTGTCAAGGCGCTGTACTTCTTCGACCTGCCCGGCATGCACCGGGTACTCAGTCAGACGCGCTTATATATCAACGGCGGCGGAAGCCTGATTCAGGACGCCACCAGCCGCCGGAGTTTGTGGTACTACCTCTATACACTCCACGCCGCGAAACGCCACGGCTGCCGGGTGTTAATGTACGGCTGCGGTATCGGCCCCGTGACGTACCGGGGAGACCGCGCTTTGACACGGCGCGTCCTGAACCGTTGCGCCGACATGATAACGTTACGCGAGTCCGATTCCCTGCGCGAACTGGAGGCATTACGCGTCAGAAAGCCGGAAATCATCCTGTCCGCCGACCCGGCCTTGACACTCACGCCCGCGCCGGAAGCGGAAGTCGACGCCGTGCTGGAACGCGCCGGAATCCCGCCGCACGGGAAATATTTGTGTCTGGCTCTGCGGAACTGGAAGGGCTACGCCAAAAAAGCGTCCGTATTCGGCGCGGCGGCGCGGTACGCGTGGGAGAAGTACGGCCTCACGCCCGTTTTCACCGCCATTGAGAAGCGTCAAGACCCGTCCGCACACCGTCCGGCGGCGGCGACACTCGACGGTATCCCGCATTATTTCCTCGACGACGCCGGGGACACGGGTACCATTATCGGGGCGTTGTCGCGGATGGAAGTCATAGTGTCCATGCGCTTGCACGCGCTGATTTTCGCGGCGGGACAGGGGATACCGCTTGTCGGGGCGGTCTACGACCCGAAAGTGTCGGCGTTTCTGCGCTACATGGGCGAGGACTTGTTCACAGACTTGGACACGCTCACGGAGCCGGTACTGTGCGGACTGCTGGACAAGGCGGTATCCCGTGCCGGACACCCCGAAGCACAGGCACGTACTGTCGCACATCTCCGCGACATCGAGAGCCGCAACATGGACGCTGTCCGGCGTCTCTGGGAACGCTGACGGGTTCAAGCGAGGTGACATTATGCCTGTATTGTGTATGTTTTTCGGTATCATCGTCCGAATGTACAAGGAAAGCGGCGGGAAACATAACCTGCCCCACATTCATGCGGAATATTCCGGGGAAGAAGTTGTCGTTGCTCTGGACGGCACAATCTTAGAGGGAAGTATTCCGAAAGCCAAAATGAAACTGCTGGACGCGTGGATGGAAATCCCCGCGAGGAATTGGAAGCGGACTGGAAACTGTTGTCAAACGGAGAACAATTTTTCCGGATTGACCCGTTGCGTTGAGGTGGCGCATATGTTGCAACCGAAACTTGTCAGTGTGTCGACGGCGGAGCCGTTGACACTGCGCCTTGTGTACGAGACTGGGGAGGCGAAACTGTTCGACGTGTCGCCATATGCTGACGGTTCGTGGTACGGGGAGCTTCGGAACCCGGACTATTTCCGGACGGTTCATCTTGTCGACGGCGGCACGGGTATCGAATGGGAACACGGTCAGGATATTGCGCCGCATGAACTGTACGAGTTAAGCCGTTCCGACTGATGAACGACACGCCGGGGCGTCATGGAACAAACATTCTATGACGCCCCGGAAAAAGTCGGTCGGTCTTTCCGACACATTTTTTCGGCAAAAGCCTTGACAAGTTGTCAAAAAGTGGCTATAATGCGCCTATACCTTCCCTATGAGGGATTAAAACCTTCTGCAGGAAATTGATTGCCCCAATGCACCACATTGAAGCGAGTTCATACCTTCCCTATGAGGGATTCCCAGCTTGTTGCTTTGTATAAAGGGGGCTTTCGCGTTGATGTACCCGTTTCTGACGCTGGACGACGACACGGAAATTGTCCATTCCGAAATGTACCCGGACGGACAGGTGAAAGTCTACATCGAAAAGCCCGACCCAAAAGACTGTTTCCATCACGCGATATGCTGGCTCCCCGGCTATGTGTGGGAGGACGTGTACGGCTTCTCACAGGCGGACATTGACCGCTATTCGGAAGTCGTGCAGTCCACGGCGCATTTGATTTTACGTTTTGCGCGGGAAGGCGGTTTTGAAAATGCCGCGGGTTTAAGATTGGCTCCTATGCTGATTGCGTGACAAAAAGCGTCCCGTCCACGTTGAGAGGACAGGACGCTTTTCTATTCACGCGCCGAGCATAACGCGTAACGCGTCCTGCAAGACCTGTGAACAATTGATGTTTCGTTTCTCCGCCTGATTCGCCATCCATGCGGGGAGTGACACATTTTTTCGGACGGCTCTTGTATCCGTTTCGGCGCGGTAGCGCATGGTGTCCACGGTAATCACGGACAGAATCGCGTTCGGTTCGCGTACAATGTCTTTTTGCGCGGTGGGGGCGGCAATCGGCATACCCTCATCTTCGGCGACGGTCAGCCAGCCGCTGGCGGCGTCGGTAATCATGTCGAGCGCGTCGGACAAGTCCCGTCCGCTTGTGGCGCAACCGGGGAGGTCGGGAACACGGGCAAAATATTTGGTGCCGTCCTTGTTCGGCGTGATAACCGCTGTATAGGCGTATTTCATACGGTCTCCTTTCCCGTCAGGCTCTGCCCAACGTTTGATTGTGTTTGATTTCTTTGAGGATGTATCTAAGGTCATCGTCGTCGAAATCGTGAGTTTTCAACGGTATCGCCCTGTTCAACTCTGGATTATACCAAAGTTCGTGTTTCCTTTGCCGCTTCAACTGATAGCCGCCGTCTTTCAGGGCTTTCACCGCTTTATCATGCGGGGTCATGGCGTCTCCTCCTTTTCTCTGCTATTCTACACAAATTTACGCAAATATCAAGCAAAAAACGATACAGCGTAAGCCGGAAACATGTTGCCACGTTTCCGGCTTGTTTGCGTGTTCAGGATGGCGTCAGGCGCGCACCGTCAACGCCGTTGGAGAAGTTCAGATAAACGCCTTGTGGTCACAGCCCAGAACATCAGTCAGCTTGTGGGCGACAAGTTCCTTGATAGCCTGACGGGCGGGTTTCAGATACTGACGCGGGTCAAAGTGGTCGGGATGGTCGTTGAAATACTTCCGGAGGGTGCCAGTCATCGCAAGACGGAGGTCGGAGTCGATGTTAATCTTGCAGACAGCCATACTGGCGGCCTTGCGGAGCTGTTCTTCGGGAATGCCGACGGCGTCGGGCATTTTGCCGCCGTTCTCGTTGACCATCTTGACGAACTGCTGAGGCACGGAGGACGAGCCGTGGAGGACAATCGGGAAGCCCGGCAGACGCTTGGAGACTTCTTCCAGCACGTCGAAACGGAGCGGAGGCGGCACGAGTTCGCCCTTCTCGTTACGGGTGCACTGCGCGGCGGTGAACTTGTAAGCGCCGTGAGAGGTGCCGATAGCGATTGCCAGAGAGTCGCAGCCGGTGCGCTGTACGAACTCCTCGACTTCTTCGGGGCGGGTATAGGAGGCCGCTTCGGCGTCGACGTTGACTTCATCCTCAATGCCGGCGAGTGTGCCTAACTCGGCCTCGACAACCACGCCGTGGTCGTGGGCGTACTCTACGACCTGCTTTGTGATTTTGATGTTTTCGTCGAACGGGAGGCCGCTCTTGTCAATCATGACAGAGGTAAAGCCGCCGTCGATGCAGTCCTTGCAGAGTTCAAAGCTGTCGCCGTGGTCGAGGTGAAGCACGATGGGCAGACCGGTTTCGATGATGGCGGCTTCCACGAGCTTGACCAGATAGGTGTGGTTGGCATAGGCGCGGGCGCCCTTGGAGACTTGGAGAATCAGGGGGGCTTCCAAGTCCTTGGCGGCTTCGGTAATGCCCTGCACGATTTCCATGTTATTCACATTGAAAGCGCCGATGGCGTAGCCTCCGTCGTATGCCTTTTTGAACATCTCCTTGGTGGTGACGGGCGCGGTGAACTTTGGCATAGGAATCATCTCCTGTACACATTTTTGCTGTTCGGGGAATCCGCCTGACAGCGGCGGCGCGGCGAAACTTGCGGGCGTTCCGCCTTTCACCGTCTCCGACAGGGACAGGATACCCCGGAGCAACAATCTTTGGCAATTATACCACAAAAAAAAATGAAAAGCAAGTATTTACTTTTCAAATTTTGGATGATATGATAGGGGGGTATCAATTCAAGAGGAGGCGTTCCCATGAGTACACTGAAAGGTGCCTGTATCATCGGCCAGTCCGGCGGCCCCACGTCCGTCATCAACGCCAGCGCCTACGGCGTCATTGACACCGCGCTGAAAGACCCCAACATTACCCGCGTATTCGGCGCGGAACACGGTATCAAGGGCGTCCTGAATGACCGCCTGTTCGACATGGGCGAGGAAGACCCCAAGGAACTCGAATTACTGAAGTATACACCTTCCTCCGCGCTGGGTTCCTGCCGCTACAAAATCGCCGACCCCGACGCCGACGACACCGACTACAAGCGCATTCTGGAAATCTTCAAAAAGTACGATGTCCGCTACTTCTTCTACAACGGCGGCAACGACTCCATGGACACCTGCAACAAGATTTCCAAGTATATGCAGAAAGTCGGCTACGAGTGCCGCGTGATGGGCGTCCCCAAGACGATTGACAATGACCTGTTCGGCACTGACCACTGTCCGGGCTTCGCCTCCGCCGCCAAGTATATTGCCACGTCCTGCATGGAAGTCTACAAGGACGCCCGCGTGTACGACACGGGACTTGTCGCGGTAGTGGAAATCATGGGACGCCACGCCGGATGGCTGACCGCCGCCGCCGCGCTGGCGACTGCCAAGGGTGCCGGCCCCGATTTGATTTACGTGCCGGAAGTCGACTTCGATATGGACAAGTTCCTTGCCGACGTTGACCGCATTTACAAGGCCAATAAAAACTGCATGGTGGCGGTCTCCGAGGGCGTACACTATGCCGACGGCTCGTTTGTCTCCGAGGCGAAAACGTCCGCTACCGACGGTTTCGGACACGCGCAACTGGGCGGACTTGCCGCCATGCTGGCGAACATCGTCAAAGAGCGCACCGGCGCGAAAGTACGCGGTATCGAACTCAGTTTGTTACAGCGTTGCGGCGCACATCTGGCGTCCAAGCGCGACATTGAAGAGTCGTATATGTCCGGTTCGGAAGCGGTCAAGAACGCTGTCGCGGGCATGACCGACAAAATGGTAGGCTTTGAGTGTACGCGTGACGGCGGCGTGTACACCTGCAAGCCCAAGCTCCTGAACCTGACCGACGTTGCCAACACCGAAAAGAAAGTGCCGCTGGAATGGATTAACGCCGACCACAACGGCATTGAACAGGGCTTCATCGACTACGCCCTGCCGCTGATTCAGGGTGAACCCGACCTTCCGAAAGAAGATTCCCTGCCGCGCTTCGCCCGCCTCAAGAAAGTTCTGGCGAAATAATCCCAACACAATGCGCGTTGCGCGTCCCCTCTCTCACGGAGAGGGGGCGTTTTTTGCAATAAAAAGCTCTCCCCCGTTTCCGGGGGAGAATTTCGCTTGTTGGTATCAGTTCCCGCGACTGGTATCAGTTCCCGCCGAGATAGCGGTACAGGAACATGACCATTTGGGCGCGTGTGCAAGCCTGATACGGGGAGAAGGTCGTAGCCGTGGTTCCGTTGGTGATACCCTTTTCGAGCGCCCACAACATCGGCTCATAATAGTTTTCGTTGGGGTTGATGTCGGTGAAGGGACAATTCCACTGCGTGGGGCGGGGGCGTCCCGCGACACGGTTCAGGAACATGACCATTTGGGCGCGTGTACAGGCCGCGTACGGTTCAAAGGTCGTGGGCGTGGTGCCGTTGGTGATACCGCGTTCGACTGCCCACATCATGGCGGTGTAGTAGTTGGCGCTGGGGTCAACGTCCGTGAAGGGACTGTTGTAGGTCGACGGCATGGGCATTCCCTGCGAGCGCCACAGGAACATAACCATTTGGGCGCGTGTGCAAGCCTGATTCGGGGAGAATGTCGTAGCCGTGGTTCCGTTGGTGATACCGCGTTCGACCGCCCACTGTACAGCCGTATAGAAGAAATTATCGGGCTGCATGTCCACGAAGGACACGGACGTATAGGACGGCGTGGGATTCACGGGCGTTGTATTGTTGTCGGGTGTGGGGTTGATGTCGCCGGTATTGGTGTTACTGGTGGTATTGCCGTTGTCGGTACTGGTGGACGTTGAGGAGGCTTTTTTGAATGTCGCCTTGACCGTGACATTGGCTTTCGGCATTTCAAAAGTATAGGTGCCGTTGGTCTCTGTGAGGGCGACTTCCTTTTTGCCGGAGGTGGTGACAACGGTCAGCGTGTCGAGTTCATAACCGGTTTTGGGCGTGGGGGTCACGGTGATAATGGACTCGGCGGTAGCCCGCTTGGAACTGGCGGTCAGGGTGCCGCCGCTTCCCGCGGACGTTGTGATTTTGTAGGTACTGCTACTGGACGAACTGCCGCCGGAAGAGCTTCCGCCGCCGCCGCCGCCGCCGCTACTGCTGTTGTTGATAACAGTCCACTGAGCCGTGAGCGTGGAATCTTGGTTGAATACGGTTGCGGTCGTCACTTGGGCGTTGTTCAGGTACCAGCCGTTGAAGGTGTAGCCAGTGCGTGCCGTCGCGGGCAACGAGGACAGCGTGCCGCCCTTGGCTACATACTTGTCACTGATTGCGGTGCCGCCTTGGGCGTCAAAATGAATCGTCACAACGTCCTTAGTCAGTTCCACATCGCTGAAATACTGTTGCGTCCAGCTCGCCACGCGTTCGGAATCGGTGCCGGTGTAGCTAATCGGTTCCAGATAGGTTGTGTTGTTGTGCGTATGCTGGGCGAATGTGGCGTCAAACGCGGCGGGGACGTTGAGTGTCACTTTGACAGCTTCGGGCAGTTCGTCGAGAGTGCCTTGCGAAATGGTTTCCTGTTGGCCGTTGGTGGTCTTGACGATTTGGTAGACCGGCGTCACGGACAGTTTCATGGAAGGTTTCGCGGCGTCGTAACTCTGCAACTTGATTTCCACGGAGACGACAACTTCCGTTGCGGTGTCGGCGGACTGTTCGGCGACGGCCTGCTTGACATTATCCTTGGCGAGTGCCGCGCTTTTCATGCTGGACTGATGTTCCGCGGACTTCACGCCGGTGTCGACGTAGCTTAGCGCGGCAAGGGGCGTATCGGAAACGGCGCTCTGGTCGACGGGCGTTTCCTCGTAGACGATATCGGCGTAACTGGTGACAGTCAGCGTCGCGGAGCAGACCGCCGACTGATAGTGGGCGCTGATGAGATATTCCCCGCTGACAGCGGTCGCGGCAATCGTAATTTTGCCGCTTGTGTCAATCGTGACGCCGCCATTAGTGGGCGAGACCGTCCACGTGACGCCCGTTGTCAAGGTTGTATCGTTCGAGCCGACGGCGGTCGCGGTGGAGGAGGCCGCGTCCGTGCCGTTGAGCGTGACGGACGCCGGGTCAAGCGCGACACCGGTCAATTTCGGGGCAGTGTTCGTGACCGTCAGCGTGTTGGAACGCGTCTGCGTGACCTGCGTGGCGCTGATGGTATAGTCTCCGCTCATGGCGGCCTTGTCCACGGTGACTTTACCGGTAATCGCGTCGACGGTGACGCCGTTGCCGAGGGGCGAGACACTCCACGTAATGCCGCTGGTGATGGCGACATTCTCTCCGTTGAATGCCCGTGCGTCGATAATTTTATTTTCCGTGCCGTTGACTTCCACGGAAGCGGGGGAAAGTGTCACTCTGGCAAGCGCGACGGGCGTCAGGGGGGACGCGCTGAGCGTCAAAGTAGCGCTCTTGCTGGTGTCGCCGTGCGTGGCGGTGACTTCGTACGCGTCGGCGGTCGCGTCGGCGGCGACGGTGAGTTGAACAGTCGTTCCGGTCGTGGCGTTAAGCGTGACGCCGGTATTTCCGGGGGAGACTGTCCAAGTAATGTCGTCGGTCACGGTTCCCTGCGTGGTTGCAATGACGGTTTTCGCGCCGGTGCCGTCCAGTGTGACAGTCGCCGGATTGAGGGTGACGCCGGTCAGGGATTGCGTCGTATCCGGCTGATTGCTGACGCGCAGGGTCGCCGACTTCGTGCCGATATCACTGGAGGCCGTGACGGTGTAATTTCTGAGCATGGCGTTCCCCGCGACGGTGATATTACCGTTTGCGTCAATGGTCACGCCCTTGTCGTCGGGCGATACGCTCCATGTGACACCGGAAACTGTCTTGCTGGCGGAATCGACGGCTCTGGCGGTCGCGGAAGCGGAGGTCATACCGTCTACGACAACCGTTTCCGGCGTCAGAATGACCTCGGAGAGCGTGACAGCGGGATTGTTGACAACAGTCAGCGTGGCCTCTTTGGTGATACCGTTTTTCGTGGCCTTGATGGTGTAATCCCCCGCGATGGCGCTCTGGAAAATGTGAATGGTGCCGGTATTGTCGATACTCACGCCGCCATTGGCGGGAGTAATCGTCCATGTCACGCCGCCCACATCCTGATTGTTGCTGTCAAATGCGCGGGCGGACGATGTTTTACTCTCGGTGCCGTCGACTGTGACGCGGCTTTCCGTCAGGGCGACGTGGTCGAGTTCGGCGGCGACTGTGGAGGCGTTATTCACCGTCAGCCCGGCGGACTTCACGTTTCCCGACACGGCCCCGATAGTCGTGTCCGGCGTGGCGCTGATGAGGTACTGACTCGCCGTGGCGTTGGAGGAAACCGTAATGTTGCCGTTGTTGTCAATGCTGACACCCGCGTTAGCGGGCTGTACGCCCCAGATAATGCCGACGGTAATGAGGGCGTCGTTGCCGTCATAGGCGGTGGCCTTGGAAATCGCCATGCTGTTGCCGCTGACAGTGACGGTGGACGGGTCAACGACAATTCTGCTGATGGAGGTGCTTGTCGTCGAGGTCTTTTTGATGAGGAACGGCGCGGAGGCTGTCTGCGTGCTGTAAGTGGCGACAACGGTATACTCCGCGCTGACCGCGCCATTGGAAATCGTAATCAGGCCGTTGGCGTCAATGGTGATGCCGATTTCGTCCGTATAGGAGACGATATCCCAAGAGGCGTTGCGGAAGGGACTGCTGTACTGGTCGAGCGCGGACGCCGTGACGGTCTTTATCTGCCCGTCGGTGTAGTCGACGGTATAGCGCTGTCCGTTGCTGTCGGGGGAGTCCATGCCGTCCAACTGCACCTTGCTGAGCACGGGGATACTGCGCCCGACAATCAGCTTGAAGGCCTCGGCGCTGGCGGAACCGCTCGCGGCGTGGACGTACATGTTTTTGAAGTCGGCGTAATTCGACGTGGCGACCAGCGACTTGACCTCGTTGGCGACGCTGACAACGCCGTTACTGTCAACGGTAATGCCCTGCACCACCGCGCCGGTATTGTCGGCCTTGTCGGTAATCGTCCACGTGACCGCCGCCGCGGGCATGGTGGAGCCGAACTGGTCAAGCACCGTGGCGCGTAAGGATACTGTGGACGGTTCCTGCCCGTCCGCCGGAATCCAGACCGTATTCTGTCCGGAAATGACAATGGTCGTGGGTACGGGCGTGTCACGGGAAACCAGTAAGTTTTTAGGGCCTATGGTGGTGTTGGCGGTCACGTTGTAGTTGCCGGGATTGGCGTCCTTCAGGATGGTGATAAGTCCCGTTTCGTCGACGGTCACGCCGCCGTTGCCCGTGAAGCCGACCGGCGAGACGTTCCATGTCACGGTGCCCTTGAACTCGGTTTCGTACTGGTCAAGCGCGGTACACTGCGCGTAAACGTCCTGTGTGCCGTCAATCTGCTTTGTGGCGCTGTCGTAGCCGTCGATTAGGAGGTCATTGAGCACCGGGGCGGCGCGGACAATGTAAATGTCCTTGGACTTCTCCACGTCTCCGGCCTTGGCCTTGACCTTGAAAATGGGGCGCGTGTTCGCCGCGACAACATCCTTGGCGGCATAGGCTACGGAAACAACGCCGTCCTCAATGGTAACGCCGGGACATGTGTTGCCGTTACTGTCCGTGATAGTCCACGTCACATCCGCGTTGGGAATGAGGCTGTTGTACTGGTTGATAACCTGCGCAATGAACTTGTCCGCGTCGGACAGGACATTGGGGTCTTGCCCCTTGCCGGGGATTTCCATTTCCAGCACGCCGCCGGAGATGGTGAGGTTACGCACTTCCTCGGCAGTCTGGGAAATGGTCATTTCCGCGCTGGCAATCTGGGTGCGTTCCATGACCGTGCGCGTGGCCTCGACGATATACGTACCGTGCTTGGCGTTGCTGTTGATGGTGACGGCACCGGTATTCGGGTCAATCGTGACGCCACTGCCGGACAGGACAAGACCGTTTCCGCCCGAACGGAGCGCCCATGTGATGGGTTCGGCGCTCGTACTGGACATCACTTCATCGTACTGACTCTTTGCCACGGAAACCACAATTTTCCCGCTTCCGTCCGAAATCACGGACAGCGGCGCTTCGCCGGTGCTGGCGGTAGTGGTGCCGTTGGCGTCGCTCAGGCTCAGCGTGACAACACTCAGTTCGGGGTCGGCGCGGCGGACAACGATAGTCGCCGACGCGGAATCATCGCTACTCTTGCGGGAAGCGGTGACAAGCAGTGTTTTTCCGGTAATGCCGGAGGCGTTGGGCGTGTCGGTGATTTCATCCTTGGCACCGGTTTTCACCGACAAAATAATACTGCCCTCGTTTTCGGTGTCCTTTCCCCACTCGACGCTTGTGCTTTTGAGTTCCTGACCGGTACTTCTGTCCACAACCGTCCATGTCAAGTCCTCGTAACTGATGGCTCTTTTATTTTTGTCGGTGGCGGTGAAACGCGCCTTGAAAGTGTCTGTGTCGGCGTTGTCCTTGAATCCGGGAATCTCAATGCTGGCCTTATTGCCGGTGACAGTCATTTGAGTGTCGCCCGGCTGTGTCTGACCGGCTGTCACCGTGAGGGGAACCTTTGCCGTATCGGTACCCGCCGTCGCCACGATAAAGTAAGCTCCGGGCGCGGCGTCTTTGGCGACCGTGACAAGGCCGGACGCGTCCACGGTGACGCCGCTGGAAGCAGTTACCGGCTGTCCGTCCGCGTCCTGTACGGACCATGCCGCGCCGGGGAGATTCTCGCCGGAAGCGGTCTTGACCGCCGCTTGGAACGTGACATCGGTTTTGCCGTCCGTCTCGACGGACTGCGCTGGCTGATTGTCAAGCGTGGCGACAAGACTGCCGCCGCTTTCCTTGGTGATAGTCAGTGTGGCGGTACCTGTCACGGTGCCGACGCTCGCCGTGACAGTCACGGTATGGGAACCGGTGTAGGCGGTGCCGTTCACCGTGACCGTACCGTTATTCATGGTGACGCCGGTCGGCGTCTCGCTGAGGCTCCATGTCAGGGTTGTGACATCCACATCGTTGTTGTCTTGGTCTTTGACGGCAAATGTCAAGGGTTCTGGACTGCCGTCGACGGGTACGGTGACAGTCGCCGGATTGGGCGTGAGTGTCAGGGCGGTTATCGCGGAACCCTGCACCGTGACAAGTACCTTGGTCTCATTGCTGCCGGACTTCGCCACGACGTAATATTTCCCGGCTTTGGCGTCCTTGGCTACTGTGACTTTGCCTGTCTCGCTGACGGTCACGCCGTCGGAATCCTTGGCCGTGGTGCCGTCCTCGTTCTCGACTGTCCATGTCACGTCGGCGGCGTCCTCGCCGTCGGGGGTTTTGGCCTCCGCTTGGAAGGTCACATCCTCCTCGCCGTCCGGCTCTACGGTCTGCTCTGTTTTGCCGTCGTCAAAGGTGACGCTAAGCAGTCTGACCATTAATTTGGCGGTGGCGCTCTTGTCGCCGACAGTCGCCGTGATGGTAAATTCCGTGTCATTGTCAATGGCGGCGTCGGACGCTACGGAAACCGTGCCGTTGTTTAATGTCACGCCCTCCACGTCATCGGGGGCAATGCTCCAAGTCACGTCGGGATTGCTGACGGGGTTGCCGTCCTCCGTGACAGTCGCCGTAAAGGTTTTCGTCGCGGAACCGGACGCCGGAATGGACAATTCGTCAGTTTCCGGCTCCAAGGTGACGGCGATTTCTCCCGGTGTGGCGGGTTCGCCGCCCTCGCCCGTGACCGTGACGGTCGCTTCGACGCTCTTGCCGTTCAGGGACGCCGTGACGGTGTACGTACCGGCGGCAGTTGCGGTGAATTTGCCGTTGTCGACGCTTGCGCCTGTCGCCGGAGTGACATTCCATGTCAGGGCGGCGTTGTCCATAGCGTTTCCGGCTTGGTCTTTGACGGTGAACTCCACGGAACTTTGGTCGGGAAGCGTCAAGGCCTTGGTTGACGGCGTGATGGTCGTCGGCACGGCCTCGCCGAGAATCAGCTTGAAGGGCTGGAGCGTCCCCAAGTCCAGCGTACTGCCGGACGCGCCGGTCAGATTGGTCTTGGTCTTGTCCGTGTCAAACGTAAATACGGCGACATCCTTTGTGGTGTCCGCGTTGACCTGAAAGGCCATCCGGGACAGAACGAGCGTTTCCCCCGCCGCGATAGAATACGTGGCAGAGCCGCTTCCGGCGGTGGACACAAAGCCGTCTCCCTTGCCGTTTCCGAACATGGCCCATTCGTAATCCACGCTCAACTCCGTTGAGTTCTGATAGGGATTAGTTTTGAACGGGGCGGTTCCTGTATACGTGGCGACAACATCCTTGTCATAGAAGAGCTTCGCCGCGAATCCGTTGATATCGATATCCCCGCTCTCCTTGTTGTTCTTCGCGCCGATAGTCAGCACCACCACGTCGCCCGGTTTCGCGGACGTGGTTCCCGTCCCCTCCGGGTCGAACGCCTCCGCGGTGTCCCATACCTGCACTTTGCTGACAAAGAGTTGCTGGTCTGTGGTGACAGTTTCGCCGGGGTCGTCCCCGTCGCCGGGGTCGTCCGTGTCGCCGGACGGTCTCCATGTTTTGAAAGGCATTAAATCCAGTGTGCCGCCGTCGACGGTGATATTGCTTCTGGTTTTATCGCTGTCAAAACTGAAAACCACGTCGTCCGCGCCGATATCCGCTTCGACTGTAAACGCCATCCGCGAAAAGACCACTTCGTCGTTGTTGGCCACGGTATACGTAGCGGAGCCGCTTCCGGCGGTGGACACAAAGCCGTCTCCCTTGCCGTTTCCGAACATGGCCCATTCATAATCCCCGGACAACTCCGTCGAATTTTGATACGGGTTGCTTTTGAACGGGGCGGTTCCCTTGTAGGGGGTGACTTTCTCCTTATCATACAGAACTTTCGCGGCAAATCCCAAGATATCCACGGCGGAACCGCTGGTATTCCGAAAGCCGATTGTCAGCACCAGAATGTCCCCCGCGCTCACGGGGTCTGTATCCTTGACCTCCTCCGAGGAATCGGGGTCGTAGGTGGTACCGTCCATTTTCTGCACTTTCAGAATTGCCAGTTCATAGCCGCTGTCCGCCGCGTCCGCCGGAAGCGTCACCATGCCAAACAGCATGACCGCCACGAGGAACACGGAAAACAGCCGTCTCACTTGTTGCATTTAGTTTATGCCTCCTTACTGTGCGTTCAGGTTGTCAAAGGAAGTGATATCCTCCACGACATATCTGAGAATATAAACCGCGTCGGCTACCATGATATCGCCGTCTTTGTCCACATCTCCGGCGGCGGTCTGCCGCTCGTCGAACACGATATCCTCGACGACCGCCCGCAATACCAGAACGGCGTCGGCTACCATAATGTCCCCGTCGTCGTCCACGTCGCCGAGCTTGACATTCAGCCCGGTGGAGTAGTATTCAAAGGAACCCACCTTGACGTACCCGGTGACGCCGTTGCCGGTACTGGCGTCCGAACTGCTGGACATATAGACGGAATACTTGACACTGTTTTTCGTGGCGTCCGGCTTCTTGGTGTAGATGGTGAAATCAAGGTCGGAAGTACCCGCGGTTTTCTGGTCGATGTAGGCCATATTGTCGACGGTGGGGGTGGTGTCGTCGCCGTCGACGAGGACAATGAGCAGATATTCACTGTCCTTTTGGGGGTTCTTGTAGGTCACGCCGACTTTGGCGGCACCGGGATACATGGTATCGTCCGTCGTATCGGCAACAACCGTCCTGCCGTTGGCGTCCAGCGGAACCAGTTCCACGAAATCCCTGTAGTTGGTCTCAATGGAAAACTTCTGAAGTCCGCTGGTTGCTCCTGATTCCGCCGCATGCGCCGCGACACAAGTCAGCGTCATGAGGCCGAGAATCAAAGCCAGTTGAATCAATCGTTTTTTCAACGTAATCCCTCCTTGTGAAAAGTCACTGCTGGAAGCGCTCCACGTAGCGAACCATAATCGCGGCGAGTTGAGCTCTTGTGACCGCGCCGCCGGGTTCCAGTGTGGTCGGACTGGTGCCGGAAATGATTTTCTGATACACTGCCCAGTACATGGCGTCCCTTGCCCACGCGGAAAGGCGTCCGCTGTCGGAGAAGATGCCGTCATAGATACCGGTCATCATGATTTCCGTGCCGCTTACGGAACCGTGGTAGGCAAAGAGAATCTTCACGGCGGCCTGTCGGGTAAGGGGTTCGCCGGGGGAGAAGGTATCGGGCGAGGTGCCGCTGACATAGCCCTTGGCGTACGCCCACGCAACGGCGTTGCGGAAATTCTCAATTTGTCCCTCCATGTCGGCGAACGGGGTTGTATCCGACACCATCGGACGCCCGGCCAGATTCCAAAGCACCATCACGAACTGCGCCCGCGTCAGGCGGTTATCGGGGCGGAATGTGCCGTCGGGGTAGCCCTGAAAGAGATTGCGTTCCGCCGCCGTGCGGATGTAGCGTTCCGCCCATGTTCCGGCGATATCGGAAAAGGGCGGGGGCGCGTCGTCACTGTGAGCTGTCGCGGTCTGGGACTGTCCGTTTCCGTTCGGAGTTTCCGACTTGCCGCCGCTGACAGATTCGGTATCAGACTTGCCGGTGTCGCGGGTGACAGTGCCAGTATCAGACTTGCCGGTGTCGCCGCTGACGGTGCCGGTGTCAGACTTGCCGGTGTCGCCGCTGACGGTGCCGGTGTCAGACTTGCCGGTGTCGCGGGTGACAGTGCCAGTATCAGACTTGCCGGTGTCGCCGCTGACGGTGCCGGTATCAGACTTGCCGGTGTCGCGGCTGGGCGCGGGAGTTTCGGAGTTGCCGGTATCGGTGTCGGACGCGGTTGTATCGGTATCGGACGCGGCTGTGTCGCTGTCGGACTGTCCGGGTGTCACGGCGTCCGTCACAAGGACATCCATTTTCTTTCGGTTCTGGTCGCCGAGCGTGATTCGGTCAATCGAAAAGTGGAAATCCGACAATTTCTCCTTCGCCCGAAAGTGGAACACACCGACTTGTCCGTCACCCTCCATGAGTTCCGCCGACGCCGCCGCAAGAATCGCGCCCGATTTCGCGGCGGGATTGACGGCACTGGCTCCGGCCTGTGTGGCGAGTAAGTCCCCGATTTTCATGTCCGTACATTCCATGCGTTCCCGGTCGAACGAAAGGGTAAACTGTATGTTAAGGATACCGGGATTTCCGGTCAAGTCGACTGTCACCGTGAAAGTCTCCCCGGCCTCAATGGAGCCTTCCGGCAGGTGTACCACCAAACGCGGCTCGGCGGCGTACGCCGTCACGCGGAACAGAAGCGTAAGCAACAGTATCAGCGCGGGGAATCGTTTTTTCAAGTATTTTCCTCCTCTCATACGTTATCGAAAGGGAGTGCGTAGAAGTTCCGGTCGACGGCGGACAACAACAGGAATACATTTCCAGTTTTGTCCGCTTCTCCGGGCGGGTGATATTATATCAAACAGTTCTGGAAATTGCAATCATTTCCGGGAGAATTTTTTAGCCGGAAAAAACCGGAAAAAATTCACAATTTTGTCTTTTCCAAACGCGAAAAGTGTGGTAAAATACTCCGGCGGAAGGAGGCGGATTTACGTATGCTGGACGTGGACGGACTGCGGCTGGTACCGTGGGAAACAGTTTCGGCACTGCGCGGACAGGCGGCGCGGCGGTTACATGTGCCGGAATCGGACATTGTGCGGGTCGAGGTTCTGCGGCGGAGTCTCGACGCACGGGAAAGCCCTGTGTTCCTGTACCGTGCGGCGGTGGAAGTCCGCGGCGAACACGCAATCTTGCGCCGGAAGCGGAACAAAGTCAAGCGTTATGTCGCGGAGTTGCCGTACCGCCTCCCGGAACGTCTCCCGGAACCGGAACACGTGCCGGTTGTCGTCGGCGCGGGGCCTGCGGGACTGTTCGCGGCACTGGTATTAGCGCGTGCCGGACTGCGTCCGGTTCTGCTCGAACGCGGTCAGCCCGTCGAACGCCGCCGCCACGACGTGGAACAGTTCCGGCGCGGCGGAAGCCTCAACCCCGACAGCAACGCGCAATTCGGCGAGGGCGGAGCCGGGACATTTTCCGACGGGAAACTGCACACCGGCACCCGTGACCCGCGACACCGGTTCATTTTAGAGGAACTTACAGCGCACGGCGCGCCGCCCGATATCCTGATTGACGCCCGTCCGCATGTCGGGACAGATATGCTTTTCCGGGTGTTACAGTCTCTGCGGGCGGAACTGCTGTCACTGGGCGCGGATATCCGTTTCGGACACACCGTGACCGGATTCCGCCGCGACGGAAATCAGCTCTCCGCGCTGGAAGTCCGCACGCCGCACGGCGCGGAAATCCTGCCGTGTGCGTACGCCGTCCTTGCTGTCGGACATTCCGCCCGCGACACCTTTGCGGCGTTGTCGCGTTCGGGCGTCCCCATGGAGCCGAAACCGTTCGCCGTCGGTGTGCGTATCGAACACCGTCAAGCCGACTGTGACGCCGCGCAGTATCGGGAGTTCGCCGGAAGTCCCGGACTGCCCGCCGCGTCATATAAATTGTCCTGTCACCTGCCGGACGGACGCGGGGTGTTTTCGTTCTGCGTATGTCCGGGCGGGGAGGTCATCGCGGCGGCGTCGGAACCCGGACGCGTCGTCACCAACGGCATGAGCGAGTACGCACGGAACCGCGAGAACATCAACGGCGGACTTCTCGTGAGCGTCACGCCGTCCGACTTCGGCGCAACCGGCACACGTTCTCAACACGGCACCGACACGCTTTCCCGACACTGTTTGGGCGGCACTGACGCGCTTTCCCGACACTGTTTGGGCGTCGCTGACCCGCTTGCCGGAATCGCGTTTCAGCGACGCTTGGAGGAAGCCGCGTACAATCTCGGCGGCGGCGACTTCTCCGCGCCTGTCCAGCGTGTGGGGGACTTTCTGGCGCGGCGGGCGTCCGACGCCCCCGGACGTGTGTTGCCGTCGTACAAGCCCGGTGTCAGGTGGACAGACTTGCATGACTGCCTACCGCCGTTCGTGTCCGGCGCGCTCGAACAGGCAATCCCCATCTTAGGCCGCAAACTGCGCGGCTACGACGACTCCGACGCCGTTTTAACTGCCGTGGAAAGTAGAAGTTCCTCACCCGTGCGGATTTTGCGCGACGCGGAATGTGAATCCGCTTTACATGGTCTGTATCCGTGCGGCGAGGGCGCGGGATACGCCGGCGGAATCATGTCCGCCGCCGCCGACGGCATGCGTTGTGCCGAACAAATTTGCAAACAGTACGCAAGCGAACCGTGACACACTGCCACACGTACGCAAGCAGATAGAGTTTCCAAATAAACAGGAGGTACCCAATTATGAGCCGTATTCTTTGTGTCGTACAGGACTTCTTAGCCGAGGAACACCGCGACAAAATCCGTCAGGCCGCCGATAGAGCCGGGTTTACGCCCTGCTTCTTCACGCCCGACCAGAAGGACGAAGCCAAGGAATGTCTGCAAACCTGCGAAGTGTTGTACGCCAACAGCCCCGACATTTTGCGGGAAACGTCCGCCGCCCTCAAATGGTATGTCTGCGCCTCCGCCGGGGCCGACGTGTACTGTGCTGACCCGTCCCTGTTCAAGAACCCGGATTGTATTTTGAGCGCGTCCAACGTCTACGGCGCGACTATCGCCGAACATGTCATCATGGTGACACTCGAACTCCTGCGGCAAATGCCGTTTTTCAAGGAACCCCTGCGCCGTCATGAATGGCTGATTTCCCCGCCCATCCGGTCTATCAAAGACGGTGACTTTACGATTTTAGGCACGGGCAATCTCGGACACACTATCGCGGCGCGTCTGCGGAGTATGGAAGCGCGGCGTATTGTCGGCGTCAGTCACAGCGGGCGCAAGGTCGATATCTTCGACGAAGTTCTTCCCGTGTCGCAACTCGACACCGTGCTTCCGAACACGTCTTTCCTGATTATGGCGCTTCCCGGCACGCCCGAAACAGTCAATATCCTGAACCGGGAACGAATCGCGCTTCTTCCGTCCAACGCGTACGTTGTCAACGTCGGACGCGGCAACGCCGTCGAACAGGACGCGCTCATGGACGCGCTCAACAAGGGCGCAATCGCGGGCGCGGCGCTGGATGTCGTGACGCCGGAACCGTTACCCGCCGACCATCCCCTGTGGGACACCAAAAATTTGATTCTCACGCCGCATATCTCCGGGAATATGGCGTTAGGCTTCACGAGAGACGAGAATGTCCGGCTGTTCTGCAAGAACCTCATGCGTTACGGCAACGGCGACACCCCCTCCGGCGTGATTGACCGTTCCCGCGGATATTGACGCTTCCAGCGCGGAAAATGTTCCCGTGCGGGAAAACTCGTCTCCCCTATTTCCTGTATCGGCAAATTTCGGCTTTCCTGTAAGAGACAGTTTCGTAAAAAATACCCGGTATTTTTTGGGACGGGACAACGCGCCCCGTCGCGCAATCGTGCAAGGAGCGGACAATAAGTAATCAAATCCGTTGACAAATGAGCGAAAATGTGTTGAAATATACACATTCAAAAGGACAGGGGGATGAATATCTTGTTCAAGGGCTTTAAGACGGAACTCATGCCGACACCTGAACAAAAGGGAATCATTCTCCGCACAATTGGTGTCTGTCGGTTCGTCTATAACCTGTATATCGGTGTCAGTCGGGAACGGCACGAACAGGGCGAGCCATTTATGAGCGGAATGACCTTTTCCGTATGGCTGAACAACGAGTATCTTCCGGCAAATTCTGACAAACTGTGGATAAAGCAAGTCAGCAGTAAGGCCGTGAAACAGGCAATCATGAACGCGGAAAGGGCGTTCAAGCGGTTTTTCGATGGAAAAGCGGGTTATCCGCGATTCAAGAAGAAAGGGAAATCCGACCCTTCCATGTATTTCGTCAGAAACGGCGCGAACTGTGTCATTGACTGCGAACGCCACCGCATAAAAATTCCCACGCTTGGGTGGGTACGCCTGAAAGAATACGGCTATCTTCCGACAGACGGTTCTATCAAGAGTGGCACCGTATCCACACGTGCCGGACGGTTTTTTGTGTCTGTGCTTGCGGAGATTCCAGACCCGGAGAAACAGACGCCGGAAACGGACGGAATCGGCGTGGACTTGGGCATAAAAGCGCTTGCGACGGTAAGTGATGAGCGCGTTTTTGCAAACGTGAACCAGACGAAAGAGGCGCAACGGCTACAAAAGCGTCTGCGCCGCGAACAGCGGAAACTTTCGAGGAAATACGAAAGTTTGAAGAAAAGAAATCCGAAAGGAGAGGCTACCCGGCAAAATATCCAGAAGCAACGCCTGACAGTACAGCGGATTTATTACAGGCTTGATTGCATACGGACGGATTTTCTGAACAAGACGATAGCGGAACTGGTGAAAACCAAACCGGCCTATATCGCTATGGAAGATTTGAACGTCCGGGGCATGATGAAAAACCGACACTTAGCAAAAGCCGTATCAGAGCAGAAATTTTCTGAATTTAGGCAGAAACTAACCGCGAAATGTGCCGCGCTTGGCGTGGAACTGCATATTGTCGACCGCTTTTATCCGTCATCGAAAACCTGTCACTGTTGCGGACGTGTGAAGCGCGGCCTGAAATTAAGCGAACGGGTTTATTCGTGTGAGTGCGGATATACGGCGGACAGGGATTACAACGCGGCGTTGAACCTGCGGGATACGGAGCGATACAAAATCGCCTGAATAAAATCTCCAGTACCGATGGCTAATCGGGAATTTACGCCTGTGGACTGTGCATGAACTTGTGAGTAGCGAGCGCGAAAGCACACAGATTGAAGCAGGAATTTTCTCAATATGGGTATATTTGTCCATATTTCGAGTAGCAGTGACACAATATGAACGCGTTCACATTCTATTCCCCGACGCTGTTTGCATTCGGCGAGGGTGCCGAGAAGCAGACCGGCGAACTTGTCAGGCGTTTCGGCGGACACCGTGTACTGTTAGTCTACGGCGGCGGTTCCGTCAAGAAGAACGGCGCCTATGACGCCGTGACAGAATCGCTCCGGGCGGCGGATATCCCGTGGGCGGAACTCAGCGGCGTACAGCCCAACCCCAAAAGCGGCCTTGTGTACGAGGGAATCGAACTCTGCAAAAAGACCAACGCCGATTTCCTGCTTGCAATCGGCGGCGGGAGTTCCATTGACACCGCGAAAGCAATCGGATTCGGCGCGCCCTACGGCGGCGACTTCTGGGACATTTTCTCCGGGAAGGCTCCGTTAAGCGCCTGTATGCCCGTGGGCGTCGTGCTGACGATTGCCGCCGCCGGAAGTGAAGGCAGTAACAGTTGTGTTATCACGCAGGAAACCGGTAACATGAAGTGGGGCAGTCCGAAATCGGACCTCATCCGCCCGCGCTTCGCGGTACTCAATCCGCGTTACACTTGTACGCTTCCCGCGTTCCAGACGGCTTGCGGCGCGGTCGACATGTTCAGTCACATTTGCGAGCGCTATTTCAGCAACACGCCCGATGTCGCGCTGACAGACCGTCTCTGTGAGGCGTTGCTGAAGACTGTACTGGACGCCGCCCTCCGCGCCATTGCCAATCCCGGCGACATGTCCGCACGTTCCGACTTGATGTGGACTTCCACACTGGCGCATAATAATTCCGTGGGCGTCGGGCGTGACCAAGACTGGGCAAGTCACCAAATCGAACACGAGTTATCGGCGTTCTACGACTGCGCACACGGCGCGGGACTCGCTGTCGTGACGCCCGCTTGGATGGAATATGTCATGGGACACGACGTGTCACGGTTCGCACGGTTCGCGGTCAACGTATTCGGCGCGGAGATGGACTACGCAAACCCGGAACGTACCGCAAGAGAGGGTATCCGGCGTCTGCGGACATTCTTCCACGAATTAGGCATGCCCGCGACACTCGCCGAACTCGGCGGCGACGAAAAGGATATCCCCGACATGATAGCGCACCGTCGGGAGAAACCCAACGGTTTCCCGTTCGGCAACTTCGTGAAAATCGACCCCGACGGCATGGAGGCTATTCTTCGCCTGTGCGTGAAGTGACGCAAACAAGGGACGCCCGGTTATTGTCACCGGGTGTCCCTTTGGCATGAAAGCCCCGCCCGGCGCTGACGCGCCACTGGCGGAGTGACGGAGGGCAGTCGGCATAACTTTTTTGTAGGGGAATTTTCCAAAATATGGAATCATTGATTGAGGCGGAGAGAAACTGTAGAGAATCGGCAAAATCGCGCCGAAAATTGAACCCCGGAATATGCTCTTTTTCATACCGTTTCCCCGTTTCCAGTCCCTTTCAGAAAATCCCTACAACAAAGTGATACCGAC
>JAFSRZ010000049.1 GCA_017445875.1 Oscillospiraceae bacterium
CGGGTCATTCCGAGGTTTTGCCCGCTGTAAAGTCAGCGCGAACTAACGCCACGGATTTTAGGCGTCTTCCACCTTACGGTGACAAATGTCCATAAATGCGTATGCTTGACCGTATTTTTAGTAACTTAACGCCTCCTCCTTTCTGAATCGCGGCGCTTACGCCCCGGAAAGACGTTGCCCCTGCTTGTCCGGTTCGTCAAGGCCGCTTTCGCACGCCTTCCAGTATACCTTACTTTTTCGGAAAAAGCAACAGACTTTTTCCGAAAATGTCCGCAACTTTTTTACTACCTGTAAGGAGGATTTCGCGTCATGGTGCGGAACGAATTTGAGATACCTTCGGCGGACGGACGGACACAGCTTCACGCCGTCTCGTGGACGCCGGAAATACCCATCCAAGGCGTGTTGCAAATCTCCCACGGACTGGGAGAACACGTATTACGCTATGAGCCGCTGGCGGAATATCTGACCGCGCACGGCTTCGCGGTCGTCGGGCATGACCACCTCGGACACGGCCTGTCCATTCCGTCCGGCGGTACGCGCCTCTGGTTCGGCTCCAAGGGAAGCTGGAACTGGTTATTAGCCGACTTGTACGCCGTGCGGCGCGTGGCGGAAACAAATTTCGGCGCGAGTATCGAACCCGCGCCGGACAAGACGCCCTGTTTCCTGCTCGGACACTCTATGGGGTCGTTTCTGGCGCGTTCGTTCCTGCTCCGCTACCCCGGAAGCGTGGACGGAACGATTCTCACCGGGACGGGACAATCTCCCAAGGCCTTGCTCCTGTGCGGCTACCTGTTGAGCATTGAAGAGGGCTGGCGTTTGGGTGAAAAGTCTGTCAGTCCGCTGTGTGTCGGGCTTGCGTTCGGGTCGTACAACCGCCCCTTTGAGCCTGTCCGAACGCCCTACGACTGGATGTCCGCCAACGAGGAGAACATTGACCAGTTTTTAGCGTCGCCGTTGTGCGGCGGAAGTCCGACTATCGGACTGCTCCGCGAAATGCTCTCGGCGTTACTCGAAATCGGCACCCCCGCCAAACTCCGCGCCATGAATCCCGATATGCCGGTACTGTTACTCTCCGGCGACGCCGACCCCGTGGGCGATATGGGAAAAGGCGTCCGCAAAGTCGAACGCCTCTTCCGCCGCGCCGGGGTCAAAGATGTCACGTGTGCGCTCTACCCCGGACTCCGCCACGAAATCCTCAACGAGAAACCGCGTTACACGATTTACGCCGATATCCTCCACTGGATACAGTCCCGCGTGAACACGCTGTGACTTTGTTCGCGCTTCCACCCCGCCCGGCGCGGGACTGCCGTAACGATTTTACCGGAAATATCGGGTTTTGTGCCTCCCCCGCCGTGCGGCGGAGGGGGCATTTTGACATATATGCCCATGACAGGGAAAACTTTGGAACTTTCAACCGCACAGGTCGAAATGTTATGCTGACGGCCTCGAAACCACACCGCACAGTGGATTTTTCCGCCCCGGATTGTGCGTTATTTATATACGCGGACATGTTAATTTGGCAAGACTTACAATTGTAACAAAAAATTTCTTTGACAAGAAAATCCCGGTATGCTATAATCAAAGGACTAAAGTCGAAAGGGTTGGAATTTGTGATTGGCTTTCGGCTGACATGGGGTTCCCATGACGGAGGCCGGATATCACAGTTCAACATATGCAACGTAAAGTTTCCTGAGCGCGTGACAGTCGGAAGGGGGAATTTTATTTCAAAAAGTTCTTTGAAAGCAAAAAATTCAAGCAAAGGAGGATTATATTTTGTGGAAAAGTTTGGTATTCGCTTACCCATTCTATGTGCGCTGATTCTCCTTGTCGGCGTGACTGCGCTGGCCGCCGTCACCGGGAAAATTACCATGGGGAACCACGACCCGAATGTCACGGTTGAACTGTTCTCCCCGGATGAATCCGAATCTCCCGCGATATTCAAAGTGACACCCACAAACGCGGTCAAGGACAAGCAGTATCTGCTCGTTATCCGCAAGGGCGAAGCGCAAGACCCCGCCGACCCCACTAAGGATGTGGAAAACCTTGTCTACATGGGCATGGAGAAGGCGGACGAAAACGGCAAGGTGCAGTTCAACAATGCCTACCCGAAAGACATGGACGCCGGTACCTACTACGTCTATCTGTCCGACTACGGCGCGACAAACCAGCTCAAACAGGTCGCTACCTTTAATGTAGAGGGCGGCGGCGGTCTCAATGTCGATGGCGCGAAACCCGGCGACGTGGACGGCAAGAATGGCGTTACCCCGCATGACGCGTCTTTGGTATTGCAAATCTGTGCTCATAAGTTTACCAGTTATACGAGCGAGCAGTATGCGGCGGCTGACGTGGACGGTAAAAACGGCGTTACTCCACATGATGCGTCTTTAATTCTTCAGAAATGCGCTCATAAAATTGCTGCATTTCCTGTAGAAAGTGAATAGTCATAGACACGGGAGGATTTCTATTCATGGGCAAACTGAAAAGATGTTTTTCCGTGGTGATGGCTCTTGCCATGCTGATGAGTTTGCTTGGCATGCCTGTAACCGCGGCAAACCGCAATGAGACTATCACGTTGTCTCTGGAGTTTTTAAAGGACGAAGAAACTCCTGTGGACTCCGGTCTCCAGAATGGCGATGTGCTTTTTGCGGCATTGCGTTTTTCTGGAAATCCCACAGGTACTCATCAAAATCAAGACAACCAGTCTGTAACTGATGGTGTATCTTCGTTCGCAATCTATATTCAGTATAATAACACCGTAGTGAAGCCGTATGCCGATTTAACTTGGTTTATCGGTTCAAATGGTTCAGGTTTAATCGCCGAACCCACACAGGAAGAGTCTCTTGCTACGGATACTACCAATTATTCGGCATGGTCTGTGACTTGGGCCAGCGACGGTTCTGGAATCCTCAAGACGGACCGAAGCAGTGCAATTCCGAAAAAAGTACCATGTTCAGAAGGCGTTATGGGCTATCTTCTGTTTAACGCCGTCAAGGACGTTTCCTTAAACGAACTGAAACAGGCAATCAAAATCTGTCGCAACGTTGTGATTGTAGGTAATGGAGATAAGACGGAAGTTACCCAATTAGCTGACCCAGAAGGAAATCTCTTTCCGCTGGATTTGGTCGACGAACCCACGCCGCAGAAGTACACGGTGACATTTGACGCCAATGGCGGCTCCGGCTCCATGGACGCCGCGAAGGTGGAACAGGGTCAGAAACTGACACTCCCCGCGAACGGTTTCACCGCCCCCGACGGGAAGCGGTTCAAGGCTTGGAACGTAAACGGCACAGAGTATCAGCCCGAAGCGCAGGTTGACATTACCGCCGATACGACCGTCAAGGCCGTCTGGGAGGACATTCCCGTTGTTGTGTATACCGTGACATTTGACGCTAATGGCGGCACCGGCTCCATGGACGCCGCGAAGGTGGAACAGGGCAAGAAACTGACACTCCCGGCATGTACCTTTACCGCCCCCGACGGGAAGCGGTTCAAGGCTTGGAACGTAAACGGCACAGAGTATCAGCCCGAAGCACAGGTTGACATTACCGCCGATACGACCGTCAAGGCCGTCTGGGAGGACATTCCCGTTGTTAGGTATACAGTGACATTCGATGTCGACGGCGGCACGCCCGCCATTGACGCCGTGAAGGTCGACAAGGACGCCACGGTATCCGAGCCGACAACCAAGCCCACCAAGACCGATTACAACTTTACCGGCTGGTTCACGGAGAAGAACGGCTCGACGAAGTTTGACTTTACCACGCCCATTACGAAGGACACCACCATTTACGCTGGCTGGGAGGAAAAAACGGACGACCCCACTGACCCCACGCCGTGTTATATCGCCACCTCTGTGTATGGCTCGTACGACTGCCCGGAGGTTTGGACGCTCCGCCGTTTCCGCGACGACGTGTTAGGTCAGACTTGGTACGGACGCCTGTTTATCAAGGCCTACTATGCCACCAGTCCCACACTCGTGCGCCTGTTCGGCGACACCGAGTGGTTCCAGAACTTCTGGCGGGACAGGCTGGACAACATGGTGTCCGACCTGCAAGCGCAGGGCTTTGAGGACACACCGTATCAGGACATGAACTGGTAAGCGTTTCCGGCGAGCCGTCCCTGTCCGCGCTCTGTCCCTTGGGACAGGGACGGCTCCGGTGAGGCACAGGAAAGGATACTGGAATGAAAAAACGATTCTTGAGCTTCTGGATTGTGCTGTGCATGTTGCTTCCGCTGTTTCCGGTGACTACGGCGGGCGCGGCGGACACTCCCGAAATCCAGACGACAAATCAGAGTTTCACGGATAGCTGTTCCTTTGACGTGAATTTGTCCGGCGCGGACACGCAGGGCAGCCGGGTCTTTGTGGTCGTCTACGCCGACAGCGGTCAGATGAAACAGCTCAAAGCGTATGCCCCGGCTGTGACAATCAAAGTCGAACTGGACAGCATGGCCTTGACCGATACTGTCAAGGTGCTGTGGCTGGACGCGCAGAGTATGCCGCTTGCCCAGCGCGAGGTCTACAAGGACGGATTCGTATCGAACCCCGACGAGTTTTCCTCTACTCTGTTTTCGATGATTCAGAGTTACGAGGACATCGAACTGAAACAGCGCATCACAGACACAATTAAACAGAACATCATAGACGCGAAAAATAACGGGTCAAGCCTTGAGCAAATCATCCAGTCCACCACGACGTTTGATTACGAGTTCGGACGCTTGATTATTCACACCCGAAAGGCGTTGCCGGATTTGAACGGCTATCATGTCCTCCAGCGGCTGTCTGACGGTGAGGGAAACACAATCCTGCAATTCGCCAACGCAGAGGACACGAGAGACTGCGAAGACTATCTGGAAGAATATATCAACGAAGACGACGGCGATTTTATTGAGCCTGACCGCTTCCTGTACGTTCCGCCGGAAGATGAGAACCCGGAGCAGGACGCTTCCAGCGCCACGGCGAACTCGTGGGGCGTCTCCAAAATCAAGGCCGACACGTACGCGAAGGATTTAGTCAAGCGCGGCTTAAACCGCAAGGTCGTTGTGGCGGTTGTCGACTCCGGCGTGGACTATAACCATACGTTCCTGAAAAGCCGCATGGTTTCGGGCTGGGACTTTGTCGACGGCAACAACAAACCCATGGACTTGAACTCCCACGGCACACACGTTGCCGGAACCATTGTAGACTGTACGCCGGACTTGACGGGCGTTCAGATTATGCCGGTTCGAGTTCTGGACGCTTCCGGCTGCGGCTACAGCAGCGTAGTCGCCGAGGGTATCAAATACGCGGCGAATAACGGCGCGAGCGTCATTAACCTGAGTTTGGGCGGCAGTCACAGCGATTACAAGGACAACGCGATAAATTACGCAATCAATAAAGGTTGCGTTGTAGTGGTTGCGGCTGGCAACAGCGGTGCCAATGTGAAGAACTTCTGCCCCGGTCATATGACCAATGCCATCAGCGTCGCGGCGGTTGACAAAAACCTGAAACCCGCGTACTTCTCTAATTACGGTGACAGTGTGGACCTCGCCGCGCCGGGCGTCAACATCAAGAGCAGTGTACCCACCAGCATATATAAGAGCGGCTACGCCAACTTTGACGGAACGTCCATGGCGGCTCCGCACGTCGCCGCCTGCGCCGCGATGTTGCGCTATGCGGATACTTCCCTGACACCCGCGCAAGTCGAGACGAAATTGAAGAACAGCGTACAGGTGCCGTCCGGCTGGGATACGAGATACGGCAAGGGCGTCGTGAACATGGAACTCTCCACGCCGTCGACGGATTACTACGCGATTCCCTATGTCTATGGAAGCGGCGTGGAACTGGTATTCCAGAAGAATGAAACCCCCATTCCCGGCAAAAAGGTCGCGGAGTCCGTTAGTTCCGCCATGTTTGAACAGGTAATCGACGAAATCACGTATACAAAGTGGCACGGATACAGCAGTCAGATTCTGAAAGTCACATTCCACGACGAGATTCAGCCGAAGTCCACCGCCACATGGTTCGCCGACTGCGTAAAGCTCACCGAGTTTGAGGGTCTGGAAAAGCTGGACACCTCGAAAGTCACGGACATGAGCCGGATGTTCGCCAGATGTTCCAGTCTGACCAAACTGGATTTGAGTACGTTCAAAACGGATAACGTAACGAGCATGAAGCAGATGTTCAACAACTGCGAAAAACTGCAAAACATTTACGTATCCGACGACTTCAAAGTGTCCGGCGCGGACGGAACGGACATGTTCAAAGGCTGTACCTCACTGCCGGGCTACAGCAGTTCCCGCACAGGCAAGGAATACGCCCGTATTGATAACGGCGGCTACTTCTCCCGTGCGGTGTTCTACGCCATTATGTGCGCGAACAACGAACTGGTGTTCCAGAACAGCAAAACCCTCTCTTCCGGCAGAACCATCAAAAGCGGAACCGAGCCGTATTCCATCAGTTGTATTGTCCCCGCCATTATCCAGAACGCGGCGTGGTACGACCATCACGACGACATCACAAAAGTGACATTCCTTGACACAATCAAGCCGCTCTCAACGGCTACATGGTTCTCCAACTGTACAAAGCTCACGGCGTTTGTGGGGCTGGACAAGCTGGACACCTCCAATGTCACGGACATGAGCAGAATGTTCGCCAGATGTTCCGCTGTGACCTCGCTGGATTTGCGCACGTTCAACACCGCGAAGGTAACGACGATGAAACAGATGTTTAACAACTGTTCCGCCCTCCAGACGCTGGATTTGCGCAACTGGAACACGGGCAACGTTACCGACATGAAAGACATGTTCAAGGGGTCTGGATACTTGACGAAGATTCAGGTTGACGATACGTTTACCGTCGCCAAGGTCACGGACGGAACGGACATGTTCAAAGACTGCAAGTCCCTTGTGGGCGGCAACGGAACCAAGTACAACGTTTACTATGTCGATAAGACCTACGCACGCAAAGACAGCGCGTCGGCTCCCGGCTACTTCTCGCCCGCCAAGGTTGATGACCAGCGGTACAAAGTCACGATTTCGAGCAATATTCAAAACGGGAACGTGACGGGTACCCCGCTGACAAACGTGGCTTCGGGGACAAAAGTCAAGCTGACCGTGACGCCGAACACAAATTACAAACTCTCCGAACTGAAAGTGACCAAGGCCAGCGGCGGAGTGATTACGCCCGCACAGAACAGCGCGACGGAATACGAGTTCACGATGCCGACAGATAACGTAAATGTCAGCGCCGTTTTTGAAGAGGTCACGGTCACGGTCACGAATCCGATTTACGCGGTACTCTACACCGACGGGGAACTTGCCTTCCAAGCGAACCTCAACGCCCAGTCCGGCAAGAGCATTCAAAAGACCTATACAACGGACTCTGACGGATATGACCTGAACGACCGCGGGGTCTATATGCCGTGGCACGATGACCGGGCGTCGATAAAGTCTGTCAACTTCACTGCCGTTATCGCCCCCACAAAGACCGAACAATGGTTCTGCGATTGCGCGAATCTGACCACAATCAAGAATCTCGGCAATCTCTACACGGGCTACGTAACGAGTATGAGCGAAATGTTCTCCGACTGTGAAAAACTGACAGAGCTGGACTTGAGCAACTTCAACACCGCGAAAGTTACCAGCATGTATCATATGTTCTACAGTTGCGAGAAATTGACCACAATCTACGCTTCCAGTTCGTTCACCGTGAGTTCGGTTTCGGACAGTCTTGAGATGTTCGACGAATGCACCTCCCTTGTAGGCGGCAAGGGTACCAAGTACGACAGCAACCACACGGACAAGGCGTACGCCCGCATTGACGGCGGCACGTCCGCCCCCGGCTACTTCAAAAGCAAATAACACCTCTGATAAGTAACCATTTTAAGGGGTTCGCGGTTCTGTATACTTCTCCGACTGCGAACCCCTTGCGGTATAGCACATCATGTCCCGCGGGAATCGCGGATGAGTAAGAAAAGGAGTGGATGTGGGATGAAGAAACGTCTGCCAGCGTTTTCGCTGTGCGTGCTGATGATACTGCTCCTGCTGTCCCCGGCGGCGTACGCCGGGGACGCGGACGCCGGTACCAGAAGCATGGGCATTGGGAACCGCAAGGATGAAAACGCCACATTTTCGTGTGACGTGACGCTGACCGGCGCAAAGCCGACAGAACGCGTGTTTGCTGTCCTGTACGCGGAATCGAGACAGGTCAAGAACATCCAGCGCTATCCCGCCGAAACGACTTTCCACGTGTCGCTGTCGAATGTCGACACGACGGATGAAGTACGCTTCTATTGGCTGGATGAGCACAATATGCCCGTCGCCGAGCCCGAAGTCCAGCTTATGAGCGGCAATGGCAAGGTGGACTATGCTACGTACGGGGAAAAGCTGTCCGCGTTGATACAAAAAACGCAGCCAGACCCGGATAAGGCAGACCCGGATAAGGATATCATTAGCGGTGTCATGGATAACCGCTTGCTTGTCTCCTGTGACAAACCCATGAACTGGCGGGACTACGGGCTGAACGAGAACGATGTCATTGAAATGCCGAATCATCTGTACGTGTTACAGTTCAGTGATTCCATGCAGGCCAATGACTACGAAGACGAGTTGGTCAAGCATCCGTCTGTCCGGTATGTGGAACATGACACTTTCGAGAAGTTCGAGAAACTGAAGACCGAAGACGACGAAGCGGAAGTGAAAAGCGCGGAACCGCCGCAATGGCATTCATGGGGCATAACGGAGAGCGGTTTTGGCGACTATGTCAAAGAACTCCAGAAAAACGGACACACAAGTCAACAAATTGTTGTCGCCGTTGTGGACACGGGCGTTGACAAAAATCATGTATCTTTCAACAATCGCCTGCTGGAAGGGTATAGCTTTTTAGGCGACCCCAGCGACTATCGGGATGAACATGAGGGACACGGAACACACGTAACCGGTATCATCGTGGAATGCACAAAGGGCATGGAGAATGTAAAGATTCTGCCCGTTCGTGTCATAGGCAAAAACGGATTATGGACTCCCTCAACAATCACCGCCGGAATCTACTATGCCGCGGACCATGGAGCGCATATCATCAATCTAAGTCTCAGGGTATCCCAGCATATACGCACTATTGAAGAGGCGATTCAATACGCCCTTTCCAAAGGCATTACGGTGGTAGTCGCCGCCGGTAATGACGATGATGACGCGCAGGGCTTCTGTCCTACACACATGGAAAAGTGTATTGCTGTGGCGGCCGTGGAACGCAACGGGACAAAATTGCAACGCTGGGCGAACTCCAATTACGGAGAAATTGTTGACATTGCGGCTGCCGGCTGTAAGGTGGACAGTTGCTGTCCGAGTAAAGGAGAGGACTATAACCGCTACAAAAAAATGAGCGGCACATCGATGGCGGCTCCGCATGTCGCCGCCGCCGCCGCGCTGTTAATGTGCGAACGCGGAACTTCGCAAACGCCCTTTGATATTTCCAACGCGCTGAAAGGCGCGGCGACGATGAAAGGCGTGAAGCAAGAGCAGGACAAGCCCATAGGGGCTGGCTTCCTTGATATGCGTCCGTTCATCGAGCAGACGGCAACTGTCACATTCCACGCCAACGGCGGAACGGGAAGCATGGAACCCTTGAAAGCGACTGTCGGAAAGCCTGTGACCCTGCCCTTGAACGCCTTCACGCGGGACGGATACTACTTTGTGAACTGGAACACAAAGGCGGACGGTACCGGAATCTCCTATAAGGACAAAGCACAGTTCACCCCCAATGCCGATACCACGCTGTACGCGCAATGGACAGAAGTCGCGCCGCACGCGCTCCTCTACGATGACGGTACGCTGGACTTCCGAAACAGTAACATACCCGCGCCGGGGAAAACACTTGTCAAAAGTTACAGTGTTCCGATGACGGAAAGTGTTATACAATCCTCGCCATGGGATGACGCCCATGAAAACGTCAAGCGGGTGACGTTCTCCGAGGCCATGCGGCCCCGTTCCACGGCTTTATGGTTCTGCGGCTTTGAGAAACTCACGGAAGTCAGCGGCCTTGACAAGCTGGACACCAGTCAGACCACGGACATGAGTAAGATGTTCGCCCGCTGTACGGCGCTGACGACGCTGGATTTGAGCGCGCTGAACACGTCCGGCGTCACGAACATGAAAGCCATGTTCAACAACTGCACAAGCCTTACGGAACTGAACTTGACCGGCTGGAACACGGCGAATGTCACGGAAATGTCGGACATGTTCAAGGGCTGTAAGAAACTGGCTAAGGTCTACGCGTCGGACAGTTTCGCGCCGGGACAGGGTGTCATGACGCCCTTTGATTTCACCGCGCCTGTCAACGCCGATATGACCGTATACGCCAACTGGGTACCGGGTTCAGCCAGTGGTCTTGTCATCGGTTCCGGTACTGTGGACGTGAGCGACACAAACGCCGTCATTCCCATTACCATTGAGAAAAGAGGCAATACCGGAGCCGCCGTGCTTCAATTTGACGTGGTGTTCCCGGACGAACTGATTCTTGACGAAAAGCCCATAGTCGGAGACCTGTTCGCCGACAAGGAACTGAATCAGGAAGTTTTCACAAGTCCCTATACCATCAGTCTGGGCGACGACACCGCCACGACCGATACCACGGCGGAGGGCGTGCTTGTCACACTGAATTTCAAGCTCAGACCCGGCGCGGCACCCGGAGCGTACAACATCACCATTCAGGAGCAGGACAACTATAACGCCAACGTTGACCCCGTGACATTCCCCGTGACAGACGGCTGTATTGAGGCCCGTTCCGACGGAAGCGGCCTTGTCGTCGGCACCGGAAGCGTCAGCGCGGGCGACACGGATACAGTCATTCCCGTTACCATTGAGAAGAAAGGCGCTGTCGGAGCCGCCGCGCTTCAGTTTGACGTAGTGTTCCCGGACGAACTGATTCTTGCCGCAAAGCCCGAAGTCGGAACGCTTTTTGAGGATAAGGGACTTCATCAGGACGTTTTCACAAGTCCCTACACCATCAGTCTGGGCAACGACACCGCCACAACCAATGTCACGGCGGAGGGCGTGCTTGTTACCCTGTACTTCAAGGTCAAACCCGGCGCACCCGCTGGACATTACGACATCACGCTTGAAAGTCAGGATAACTACAGCGCCAACGTTGACAGTGTGACATTCCCGGTGACACCGGGGCGGATTACCGTCAGTTCCGGCGCGGCGGCCTTAATGGCAGGCGATGACAGCAGTCTGGTCGTCGGTTCCGGGACGGTCAAGACGGGCGAGGCGGATACCGTGATTCCCATTACGATTGACAAGACGGGCTTTGCCGGAGCCGCCGCACTGCAATTCGACGTGGTGTTCCCGGACGCGCTGATTCTCACCGAAAAGCCCACTGTCGGAACCCTGTTCGCGGATAAGGGACTTCATCAGAGCGTTTTCACAAGCCCGTACACCATCAGTCTGGGCAACGACACCGCTACCGAAGATACCACGACCGAAGGCAACCTTGTCACCCTGTACTTCAAGGTCAGGCAGGGTACCGCGCCCGGAAAATACAACATCACCATTCAGGGACAGGATAACTATAACGCCAACGTTGACAGCGTGACATTCGGCGTCAGCGACGGAGCCATTACCGTACTGCCCAACGGGGAAACGGTCGTCGTGACGTTCGACGCCAACGGCGGAACGTTCAACGGCAAGGATACAACCAAACAAGTTACAATCGGCAAAGGAAACACTGTCACGCCGCCGGTTCCCGCCCCCACGCGGGACGGTTACAGTCTCACCGGCTGGTTTACGTCGGGCGCGGGCAAGGTCTCGAACAGTGCCGGCATGTTCAGCGGCTGCGCGGCGCTTGCCGGTCAGCAGGGTACAACGTACGACCCCGCGCACACTGATATCACTTACGCCCGTATCGACGGCGGAACGTCCAAACCGGGTTACTTCTCCAAGAAATAACCGGTTTCTACGGATGTTCTCATAGCGAAAAATAACCGGTTTCCACGCACGAAAGCCCCTCCCCGGTACGATGTGCCGGGGAGGGGCTTTTGTCACGCGAACAACGCATAGAAGGCGCTGTTGTCGGAGGCGTACCTGTAATACAGTCCGGCGCAACGGTAGACGGCGCAACTGTCCGCCGCCATCATGAGCTGTAATGTCTCGCCGTTCTCGCCGGTGAGCGTCAGCGGGTCGTCGAACGGACATTTTGTCATGGGCGTGGGTTCCGCGTCCCGGAGAAGTTCCGCCAGTTTCGACAGCTTCTCCGGGTCGGATAACGTGTATGTCCCCGGCTGTGTCGGCTCCCCGTGGTTCCCGACATGCGTCAGCGTCGCGTGGGACAGTTTCCCCAGTTCCGCCACGCTTAACGCGTTCCCGCGCAGACGTTGCGACACCAGTTTCATGAGCGCCTGACGTAAGCCTTGCGCGGTGCCGATATTCGCGTCAATGTACGCGCCGGTATAGGTGTCGTAATAGAGCAGTTCGCGCAGTGCCAGCGGATGGGCGTTGAGATAGTCGCCGGGGTTCGACGACGGCGACGGCTCCGACATGATTTCGTCAAACAGCGCGTCAAGTATCGGGGTTGTGTCGACGTTCCAATGCTCCACGGCTTGCCGGTACAGTTCCTGTGTCTCCCACAGAATATACGTCTGTGTGTCGAGTTCGCGGTCTGACAGCGTGGACGGGAACTTGTCGCGCACGTCTGACCAGTAATCCGCGCCGTCGCGGGGTTCCCAGTAGTCGGACAGGACGTACTTTCCGGCTTCCGTGCGGAATGTCAGCGCCACGGGGCCGCTCCGCCCGCTGACGCTCTCAAAGCGTCCGTCGTGATAGTCGAAACTCTCCCATAGCGACATCAGATAGAGTGTCACAGTCGACACCCATTCCCCGCCCGCTTCCACGGCGTCCGGGAAAACGCTCAGTAACACGTGACTTTCGGCGTCGAACGCGCCGGACACGTGCCGGGGGCGGTTGTGTTCGACAATCGCGGCGCGGACGGCGGTTTCGAGTTCGCCGGACAGCGCCTCCCCCATGCGCGGCGCGGCGGCTATCGCGTCCGGGTTCGACGGTGCCAGTAACAGTTTCCCGGCGTCGGTCATGCGGAGTGTGCCAGTCACGAGCGGCGCGGAGTACGGGAGAATTGACCAGTTGTCTTTCCACTGCCGCGCCACAAGGGCGTTGTCCTCCAAGGACAGCGTATAGTTATAGTACATTCTGTCTTTTAACTCGCTGAGGCGTCCGGCCTTGTAGTCGTAGACAAGGATTCTCTCGTCAATGATTCCAGACCCGAAACTGACCATGGAACAGAGTTCGGAGTAGCCGTCGCCGTTCAGGTCGGAGAAGTACACGCTCCAGACGGGCGTTCCCTGAAAGAGTACGGTTTCCACGCCGTCCGGGGTTGTGGCGCTGACCTGTTCGGGCGTCCAGCGGAATGTCACGCCCGGAAATTCGACGGATTCCCGTGTCTCCTCCAAGTTCGGCCAATTCGCGTCGGCGTCGTTGCGCACCCACAGTAACGGCTCTTTTCCGTCGTCCGACACCACTTCGGCGGTATCGGGCTTTATTGTTTGCGCGTCTGTGTCCGGTTCTGACACTTGCGCGTCGGCGTAAAGTTCGCCGTTTTGCGTGTCGGTGTCCAGTGCCGACACTTGCGCGTCGGCGTTGCGTTCGACTGTTTCCGCATCCGCGTTTTGTTCGACTGTTTCCGTGTCGGCGTCCGCGTCAACGGGGCGCGTCAGGAAACAAACCGCCGCCGCCACACATACGCATACCGCCGCGCATGTCACCCGGAACGCCGGCTTCCGGTAGTCCAACACCGCCTTGACGCGCTCTTTCACCGACAGTTCCCCGAACGCCAGCGGACACACGACTTGTAATCTCCTCCGGCGCAGACCGCAATGGAGAAGCGTTTCCGAGTACGCCGCACGGCGCGGGGCGTCCATGTCGCGGATTGCGGCCTCGTCGCAGGCAAGTTCCATATCGCGGCAGAACAGCGCGTACGACACCCACACCAGCGGGTGAAACCAGTACAGACAGGTCAACAGCCACGCGCAGAGTTTCCAGACATGGTCTCCGCGCCGGATGTGGGCGTGTTCGTGGGCGAGTACGCACGACAGTTCCGCGCCCGACAGCCCCGACGGCACGTACACGCACGGACGCACAAGGCCGAGTACAAACGGCGAGGCGATATCGTCACAAATCCGCACACCGTCCCGCAGTGTCAGCGACACTGCGACCACGCGCCGGAGTTTATAATAGCTGTACAGGCTCCAAGCCAACAGCGCACACAGTCCGGCACACCAGACCGCCGACAAAATTTGTGTCAGCGTCGGCGCGGACACGGAAACAGGCGTCGGCGTCTCTCCGCGCACGGGTACCGGATACGGCACCGTCTCCGGGAGAAACGCCGTGCCGGGTTCCGTAACCGTCACAATGTCGGCATTTCGCGGCGCGGCGTCCTCCACGGCCTGAACGTAAGCCGGGGGCGTGCCGGGCATGAGGCTCAACGGGCTTTCCGGCGCGTACGGACACAACAGCCGTACCGCCACGAACGCCCACAACACCAGTCGAAACGCTTTCGGCGCACCGCGCAACAGGACGCGCAACAGTGCCACGACACCAATCAGCACCGCCGCCCCCGTGGAACGTGACAGCAGGTACAGGAACACGCGTTCCATTACGAATCCCCCTTCCGGGCTTCGTCAATCATGCGGCGGATTTCGGCGGCTTCGTTGTCCGAGAGCGGCTTCCGCGACAGAAACGCCGCCACAAACGCCGGTAATGACCCGTTGTAGGTGTCGCTCACGAACTGTTCGCTTTGCGCGGCGTGGAAGTCGTCGCGGGACAGTACCGCCGTCACGGTACAGTTGTCATTGCGGAACAGTCCCTTTTGGCACAGTTTGCGCAGTACCGTGTACGTCGTGGGCTTTTTCCAGTCCAGCTCCCGCTCACAGATACGCACCAGTTCGCCGGACGTTATCGGGGCGTTGTCCCACACGATGTCCGCGAAACGCGCTTCTACCGCGCCTAATGTGAATTTGCTCATGCAAAGTCCCCCTCGCAGGTTGGGTTGATTATCGGTAAACCGATATGAGTTTATCACGGATAAATCAACTTGTCAAGGGGCAAATGAAAAAATACCCCCTCCCGCACGAACGGGAGAGGGCGAACCGCGTCAGCGCACGGTCACGGGGGCGCAGAGGGGGCGGCAGTCGGAATCGAACAGCGCCACACAAGCCTTGTACGCGAACGGGAGCGCGAATGTCACCTTGCCAATGTTGGCGGACACGCTTTGCAGGTCGGCGGACAGGAACTGTCCGCGCTTGTCGAAGTACG
>JAFSRZ010000006.1 GCA_017445875.1 Oscillospiraceae bacterium
ACTAACGCCACGGCTTTCAAATTTTAGGCGTCTTTCACTTTCATTCAGTGACAATTGTTTATCAATGCGTATACTTGACCACGTTTTAAGAAACTTAACATCGCCTCCTTGTTTTACAGTGTTTTACAGTCCGGGGTAGCGCGGACACGCGCTGCTGTGTGTGTCACCGTCGGCGCGTTTCAGCGGCGTCAAGAGGCGCTGACCGCCCTTGGAACATCCCTCTGTGGCGTGCGGACAGCGCGTACGGAACACACAGCCCGACGGAATGTACACGGCTCCGGCGGTATCGCCCCGCAGAATGACACGTTTTCCCTGTTGCCGGATGTCGGGAACCGGATTCGCCGAGAGCAACGCCTTTGTGTAAGGGTGTACGGCGCGGTCGAAGATGTCCAGTTTCGTCCCCTCCTCGACAATGCGCCCCAAGTACATGACCGCCACGCGGTCGCAGAGATAGCGGACATTCCCGAAGTCGTGCGAGATGAACAGATAGGACAGCCCCCTTTCCCGTTGCAGACGCTTCATCAGGTTCAGAATCTGTCCGCGGACGGAAACGTCCAACGCGCTGACCGGCTCGTCACAGACCACTAAATCCGGTTCCGATATCATGGCGCGGGCAATTGCGATTCTCTGCCGCTGTCCGCCCGACATTTCGTGGGGGTACTTGTCTAAAAATGACGTATCCAGCCCGATGAAGTCCAGCGCCCTATGTACTTTCACTATCCGCTCGTGCGGCGCGCCGAGTTCCATACTCTCCAGCGGCGCGGACAATAATTCGCGTACGGTCTCACGGGGGTTCAGGGACGCGTAGGGGTCCTGAAAAATCATCTGCACGCGGCGGCGCAGGGGGCGGAGTTGTTTGGCGGAAAGGCGCGTCACGTCCGTGTCGCCGTAGACAATCCGCCCGTCCGTGACCGGGAGCAACCTTGTAATAATTTTGGCAAGCGTACTCTTGCCGCAGCCGGATTCCCCGACTAATCCGAGCGTCTGACCCTTTTGGATTGTGAACGACACGTTGTCGACCGCCTTGAGAACCCGCTTTTCACGGTATAAGCCTCTGCCGCTGACCGTGATTGGGAAATACTTTTTCAGGCCGGACACAGTCAGCACAGTTTCCGTCATACGTATTCCCCCCTTTCGGCGGGTATCTTATCATAAAATGTTTCCGCTGACAATAGAGATTTTGTGAATTTTTACCGCAAAAACGCCCCGGCTAAAAAGCGGGGCGTCAACGGCTTTATGACACGCTGTCCATGATACGTACGCCGCGCCACACGCAGAGCACAAACACGGCAATCAGCGTCACGACGGGCGGGAACGGGTGTCGCTCAATATCCAGAAGCAGTCCGACAATGCCGCTGGACAGCGGCGACAGCGATACCAAGGCCAAGACTTTTGCAAACTGTTTGGCGTAGGCTTTGGGATTGTCGATTTTCATGGCGTGGCGGCGGCGAATCAAATCGACATTTCCGGGCGCGACCAGCGCCGCATACAACAGTATCCCGCCCGCGAAACAAAACATCAGAATGGAATAGCCGTATCTCATCACGCTTACTCCTTAATAATAGTACAATCATGACAGCAGGGTTTCCGGCGTAAATCACAGTGCGGTCATGACAGTGGGCTTTCCGGCGTAAATCACAGTGCGGTCATGACAGTGGGCTTTCCGGGGTGACACAGTACAATCATGACAGCAGACTTTCCAGCGTGGAAAACAACAGTTCCGGGTCAACGGGCTTGCTCAAATGCGCGTTGAGACCCGCCTGTAGACTGCGCTGTACATCCTCGTTAAAGGCGTTGGCGGTCACGGCGATAATGGGAATGGTTTTCGCGTCGGCGCGGTTCATGCCCCGGATAGCCGCCGACGCCGCGAGACCGTCCATTTCCGGCATGCGCATATCCATGAGAATGGCGTCGTAGTATCCCTCCGGTTGTGACGCGAACATGTCCACGGCAATTCTGCCGTTTTCGGCGTGGTCGACACTCATTTCCCGCATGTCCAAAATGTCCATCATGATTTCGGCGTTAATGGGCATATCTTCGGCAAGCAGGATTCGACGCCCGGTCAAGTCGGCCTTTTTGGCCTTGGCGGCTTCGGCGTCGCGCCGCTTGACAGCGCGCCGGAACTCGTCCAGTATATTCGCCGTCGCCAGCGGCTTTGATATGAAACTGTTCACGCCGATGTTGACGGCCTCTTCCGCAACGTCATTCCAGTTGTAGGCCGTCAGGATGATGACAGCCGATTCCACGCCCGCGATAGAGCGTATTTCCTTGGTGGTTTCGGGGCCGTCCATGCCGGGCATTTTCCAGTCGATGAGAATCAGGTCGTAAGGCTCGCGGCGGGCGTGGCGGAGGCGTACCATTTCGACGCCCTCCGCGCCCGACGCCGCCACTTCCGCACGAATACCCACCTGTTCCAAAGTGAGTTGCGCGTGTTGGCGAGCTATGGGGTCGTCGTCGATGACCAGCACGTTCAGCCCGGTGAGTTGAAAGTCCGTGTCGGACGCCTCATGGTGTGCGTCGGGCAGGGCGACAGACACGGTGAACGTCGAGCCCGCGCCCTTTTCGCTGTCGACTTCAATCGTGCCGTTCATCATGTCCACGATGTTCTTGGTAATGGCGAGGCCGATTCCGGTACTCCCGTACTGGTTGGTCGTGGACGCGTCCTCCTGCGTGAACGTCTGAAAGAGCTTCGGCAGGAAAGCCTTGTCCATGCCGATTCCGGTGTCTTTGACGGTGAAGCGCAGAGCGGACTTTCCGTCAAAGTGCGCGGTGCGCTCGACAGTCAGCGTGACGGAACCGCCTTTCGGCGTGAACTTGACCGCGTTGCCCAGAATGTTGATAATGACCTGTTTGAGTTTCATATCGTCGCCGATATAGTAGTCTCCGACCTCCCCGACAACGTGACAGTGATAGGACAGCCCCTTTTCGCGGCACTGACTGTCAAACATGGCGTTTATCTGTTCCAGCAGAGCCGGGAATGAAAATTCCTCCCGCTTCAAAATCATCTGCCCGGATTCAATGCGCGACATGTCCAGAATGTCATTGATAAGGTTCAAGAGGTGTTGGGCGGAGACGCCGATTTTCTCAAGGTAAATTCTGGTACTCGCAGACAGATTCCGGTCGTTGAGGGCGATACTGCCTAAACCAATGATAGCGTTCATGGGCGTGCGTATTTCGTGGCTCATACTACTCAGGAACGCGGTTTTAGCCTTGTTGGCCTCCTCTGCGGAGGCTAAAGCATCGCTGAGCGCCTGCTGTTCGGACAGGGCTTTCCGCGTCTCCCTGTCCACGTCCGCGAAGCCCACGCCCACGGCGTGTATTTGTCCGTCCGACTGCCGCGCCGCCGCCATGCGGAGCATCTCGTAGGACTCGTAGCCGTCGCGCAGGACGATATAGCGGAGCGTCAAAATCGGCTCCTGTTCCAGTTCGCGCCGGATGGTCTCCGGGTCAATCACGCGAAGGAACGCCTCCCGGTAATTCTCCGTCACATAGCGGTTGGCGTAGCGCTTGAAAACCGTGCTGAAAGCGAACAGTTCGCCCTCCCGGAGACCGTCGTCAAGGTGGGAGTGCGTCCGGTAACAGGTTCCCTCGTCCGTGTCCAGATTCACGTAGTAAATGCCGCGATAGTCGGAGGAGAGCGCGTTAATCATACTGTTGGCGCGGGCGTAGGTGTTGTCGAGGTACTGCCGGAGGTGTTTCCGTATGGCGCGGATGGTCTTTCCGATTTCCAGCATTTCGTCGGTGTGCTGTCCGGTCTCCGGTATGGCGTCCGCCGACAGGAAAATGTCCTTGTTCTCGGAACCAATGGCAAGTTCTTTCATCAGGCCGTCGACATCCCGCGTCAGCCCGGTCAGTTCACTGTTGAGGTCGTGGAGGCGCTTCCGCAATTTCGAGGTAATGACGAACATGACCATTCCGCCGACGAACAGGGAAAATATGCTGAACAGCAGAACCGTGTTGGCATAGTTTGCAATCTGCTCTTCGTACCAGTCGGCGCGGAAGTCCACGGCGACTATGCCGGCGACGTTCCCGGCGGAATCGAACACCGGACTGTAGGCGCTGTAGAACTTCCCCCACGCGTCCACGTAGGGCTCCAAGTCCACGGCGGCGACGCCTCGCGCGGCGATACGCAGGGCGTCGGTGGGCATGACAATTCCCCCGAACTCTCCGGGGTCCTCCTCGGCGGGGTCGACAAGAAATGTAAACGTGCCGTCCCCCATGTCGCGGACGGTGTAAATGTATTCGAGATTGATGTTGTCCTGAAAGACTTTCAGCGCGTCGTAAATGGCCTGAAAGGCGGGGTTGCCGATACTCTCCACGGTCAGGCGTTCCAACTCGTCGCCGTCAATCATGTCGGCGGACGTGGTGGCGATATCGAGCATGCGGAGATTGATAAGCGTTTTCATCGTCGCCTTGGAGCGGTTGAGAAGCGCGGAACCCAGCAGGACATTCGCCATTAACAGCAACGCGGAAATGATAATCACTGCCTGCGTTGTCACACTCATTTGGCGTTTTTTCATGACAGTTCACCTCGAATCAGAACAAAAGCGGCGCGTCAGCCTTCCATGATTTTCACGTAAACTTTCCGGGTACGGGGGCCGTCGTATTCCAGAAAGTAAACGTCCTGCCATGTCCCCAGCAACAGTTTCCCGCCGTCAATGATAAGCGTTTCCGAAAAGCCCATCATGGACGCCTTCAAGTGCGCGGCGGAATTGCCCTCGGCGTGGAAATAGCCGTCCTCCCACGGGACAATTTTGTTAATTTCCTTCATGAAATCGGTTTGCACGTCCGGGTCGGCGTTCTCGTTGACAGTCACGGCGGCGGTCGTGTGCGGGACGAACACCACACAAAGCCCGTCCTGTACGCCGCTTTCGGCGACGATTTTCTGTACTTGCCCGGTGATGTCCAACATCTGCGTGTGGGATGATGTCCGCACCGTGAATTGAAAAACGCTCATGTCCGCACCTCCTGAAGAAAATCTTGCAACGTAAACACCAGTATACTACAAAGCGCCGGAAGTTGCAAGGGCATGTTCAAAAGGATTCTGTCTCCGGCGTCCCCCGGTATTCGGACAGAAACAGCGGCGTCATCTGGTCTGTGTAGGCCACAAGCGAGTATTCCCCGCCCGACAGACACCAGTCGTATAACAACGCCCGTTCCCACATGGCGTAGGCGCGGAGAATTTCCCCGGCGGTGCGGTCGCGGCGCAGTTCGCCCGACGCCAGCCCGTCGGCGATAATCCGCCGCAGGAGCTTGAAATAAAGCCGGTTCCGGTCAAGCAGACTTTTTTCCCCACGCGCCAGAAGCTGTGTCGAGAGCAGACGCGCCACAAGGTCCATGGAAATCCCGCTGTCAATCATGGCGAACAGTTCGTGATTCAGATATATCAGCTTTTCGACCGCGCCCAAGCCGGGATTCATCACGCGTGTGAGTTCCTCGTACTTCTCATCGAATACGTAGGCCAGTGTACCGAGCAGGGCGTCTTTGCCGTCGAAATAGTGGTAGAAGGAACCCTTGGAAGTGCCGGACTCAAAGACAATATCCTCGACGGTGGTTTCCTCGTAGCCCTGCTCATAGAACAGCTTCCACGCCGCCGAGATAATCCGCCCGCGTGTGTTGCGACTGTTTTTCCGCATACTGTCACCTCCCGCGAAAAAGGACTGCCCCGCCGGGACAGTCCTTTTCCACATCCGCGCATTGTCACAGATTCGCGTCCAGCACGGCGGCAAACGCGTCGGCGGGCATGACGCCGATTTTGCGGTCAAACTCCGCGCCGTTCTTCAGAAAGACCACGGTCGGGATACTCATCACGCCGAAACGCTGTGCCAGTTCCGGCTCGTCGTCGACGTTGACTTTCCCGACAAGGGCTTTCCCGTCGTAGGCTTTGGCCAGACTTTCGATGACGGGGCTGAGCATTTTGCAGGGGCCGCACCAGTCCGCCCAGAAATCGACCATAGCCAGCGGGGCGGCGTTCACGGCGCTGTCGAATGTGGCCTCTTGAAAGTGCTGTAAAGACATATACACTACCTCTCTTCGATGTTCAGGATGATTTCCGCCTTTCTGGATAGCATACCACATTTTTTCAGAATTACAAGAGGCAATTTCACTTTTCCGCCCGCCCACGCCCGAAAATTGTGTTGCAAACGGGCGGGGACACGTGGTATAATCCTTTGTTGTTTCGGTTTTCAATCGTCAATCTCTATAAGGAGGCGACTGTTTTTGAATCAAGCGGTTCAGGGAGGGGGACGTGTTCCCCGTCTGTGTGCGTTCATGCTGGACAGGCGGCGGCTTGTCGGACTGATTGCCGTTGCGCTTGCCGTGCTGTGCTGTGTGTCCAGCGAACGGGCGACGGTCAGAGATGACCCGTACGCGGTTCTGCCCGAAAGCGCGGAATCCCGGCGCGGACTGGCGGTCATGGAAGCGGAGTTCTCGAACCCCGCGACGGGTCGGATTTTGGTGGACAATATCGCCGCGCCACAGGCGCGGGAACTCGCCGAACGTCTGTCACTGGCGGCGGGCGTACAGTCGGTGGACTTCGACGAGCGTTCCGGCTACCAGACGGGGCGGGCGCTCCTGACAGTGACATTTCGGGATACCGACACGCGGGAGGCGGTGTCGGAACTGCGCTTTTTGCTGGAAGGCTACGACTTCTCGATTGTCAGCGGGACGGGCGTCAGTATTCGCGGGGAGTTATGGCTTGCGGGGGCGGCTGTCTGCGCCGTGGCACTGGTGGCGCTTGCGTTGCTGATGAACTCCCCCGCCATGACGGGCGTCAGTGTCGTGTCGCTGACGTTCGGGGCGGCGTTCCTGCTCAACAGCGGGACATGGTGCCTGTCCGGGGAAATCTCGACGGCGGCGGCGTACCTGTCGGGACTGGTACAGTTTGGGCTTTGCGTGGCCTGCGTGGTGCCGTTGTTCCGACGCTGTATGAAGGCGCGTACGCGCATGAGTACGCGTGAGGCGGTACTGTCGGCGTGGGGGCAGACCGCCCCGGCGATACTCGGCGTATGCGCGGCGCTGGTGTGCGTGTTCGCGGCTATGGGACTGTTACATCTGCGTATCGGCGCGGACCCCGGTTTCGTACTGGCGAAGGCCGCCGCGCTGACGCTCCTGACGCTCTGTACACTCACGCCGGGACTGTTACTTGACCTGTGCGAACCGCTTGACCGTACCCCGGAAGCCGAAAAAAACGGCTCCGGGCTGGCGGATTTCGCCGTGCAGACAAAAGTTTTAATGCCGCTGGCGTTCGTGGCAATTCTGATTTCGGCGAATATCTGCGCGGGCTACTTTCCACGCGCCTACAGCACGGAGGCGTTGCCGATTTGGTTTCCGTGGGGCGCTCAGCGGGCGGAAGCGGAAATCCGTACTCTGTTCGGGGAGGACAATACTTTATCCATCCTGATTCCGGCGGGCGATTTCAGCCGGGAGAGCGCGTTGTTACAGGAACTGTCCGCCATGGACGAAGTCAGGACGGCGCGTGGTCTCGCTAACATGGAGGCCATGAATGGCTACATGCTCGCCGAACGCCTCACGCCGCGGCAGTTCGCGGAGTTGATGAATCTCGACATGGACGAGGCGCGGCAACTGTATTCGGCCTACATCGAACAGGAGAACGTGTCGCGGCACCTTGCCGCCGGTCTGGACAACGCCGCCATTCCGCTGGCGGAAATGTTGCCGTTCGCCTGTGACTGTGCCAAAGAGGGCTATGTCACGCTTGACTGGGGCGAGGGCAACCAATTAGAATTGCTCCGCAAGCGTACCGAAAGCGCCCGTCAGCAGATGGGCGGCACCGAACATCACCGGTTAATTTTGAATTTGTCCATTCCGAAGGGCGGCGCGAAAACGTACGCGTTCCTGTACACGCTCCGCAACATGACAGGCCGCTATTACCCGGAAGGCGCGTTGTTTGTCGGCGACGCCGTGCGGGACACTGATTTGTCGGTAGCGTTCCAGCGTGACCGCATTGTGTTCTTTGCGCTGACACTCGCCGTCGCGCTCGTGGCACTGTTCACGGTGACGGGTTCTCTGGGCGTGTCGGTGGTGTCGGCACTGGTGACACAGGGCGGTATCTGGGCGACATTCTCCCTGTTCCTGCTGGCGGGACAAGGCCTCTACTTCCTGTCTGATTTCGCGCTCAACGCCGCGCAAATGGGACTGGGTATGCTGTTCGCCATGCTCTTGGCGGGTACGTGGCTCGAACGCAAGAAAAACGCCGGTTCCCGTGCGGCACTCGTGGCGACGCTTCAGGAGAACGCGTCCGCGCTGACGCTCTGCGGCTTTGTAATCGCGCTGGCGGCGGTCGCGGTGGGCGCGGCGTCCATGAACCGCGTGGTAGCGTCGATGTCGGCCTGCATGGGCGCGGGCGCACTGCTGACACTGTGCCTGACATTGTGGGTCTTGCCGCAAGCGTTCCTGTTACTGCCTAACGGCGACACCAAACCGTCACCGGACAATTCCGGGGGCGAAATCACGGAAAACGATTCCGGGGACGAAAACGGGGAAAAGGAGGCGTCCGAATCATGAGGAAAATGAAACTCCGTTCCGTGACGGCGGTTCTGCTGTCGCTGGTACTGGCCTTCTGGACAATTTCGGACAGCCTGCCCCGCGCCTGTGCGCTGGAAACTGACCCCGAAACCGGCGCGTTCCTGATTTCCTCCCTCACGGACTTGCGGGAGTTCGCCCGCGCCTGTACCGTCAACACATGGTCTCAGGGGAAGCTCATCCGGCTGACCCGCGACTTGGACTTGACCGGGAGAAGTTTTCTGCCCATCCCGACATTCAGCGGGGAATTTTCCGGCGAGGGCTTCACGATTTCCGGCTTGAACCTCACCGACACCGGCTCTAATATGGGCGTGTTCCGCTACGTACAGGAGGGCGCTATTATCCGTTCGCTGAACGTCTCCGGCACAGTCCACCCCGGCGGCGACGCCGAACAGGTCGGCGGCATTGTCGGCATTAACGCCGGTAGCGTCCTCGACTGCGCCTTCACGGGCAATGTTGTCGGGCGCTACAACGTCGGCGGCATCGTCGGCGAGAACATGGAGACCGGGGAAGTGTCCGGGTGTACGGTCAACGGCACGGTACAGGGTCGACGCCGTACGGGCGGTATTGTCGGGTGGAATCGCGGACTGCTCCTCAAGTGCTGGAACGAGGCCGCCGTCAACACGTCCGCCGCCGGGGAATCCGTACAGGTCTCGGAAGCGTTCTTCGATACCGGCGGAATCGCCGGAACGTCGACCGGCGTTCTGCAAAGCTGTACGAATGTCGGCACCGTCGGCGTACCGCATACGGGTTATAATACAGGCGGCATTGTCGGGCGTCAGTCGGGCTATCTGGCGGCGGCGGAGAATCGCGGCAATGTCCGCGGACGGAAAGACATCGGCGGTATCGCCGGACAGGCCGAACCCGATATCACGCTTTTGGCTGACCCCACTGTGCTTTCCGAACTCCGCAGCCAGTTGAACACGCTCGCGGAACTGATTGACAGCGCCTTGACCGGCAACGAGGCCAACCGTGCCGGACTTGCGCGGCAGTTCCAACAGCTCCAACGCAATACCAATACGGCGCGGGATTTGTCACAGCGTCTTGTAGACCAGTCATCGCGGAGTAAGGAAACGACTGTCACAAACATTCGTTCCATGGCGTCGTCGGTGGCGGGGGCGCTTGACAGGATTACCATGTCACTGACGACGTTTTCCGCCGCGCCGACACACGCTGTCACGGCGCAAGACCAGTTGAGCGCGTCTATTACCGCGTTGGAGAACACGCGCATTTTAGAGGAAGAAACCATTGACGCCCTGCGGAGTGACGCCGAAACACTCAACGGCGCGACGGGTGAAATTTTCACGGCGTTTTCCAATCTGCAAATTGGCATGGAGGCGCTTGAAAGCGCGGTTTTGGTACAGGACACCACCGAACAGAAAAACGCCCTCTGGACACTCTGTGACGCCGTGGGCGCGGTCGCCGAGGCCGAAACCATGCGCCGGAACGCGCTGGAAAATATGGGCAAGTCCCTGAATCGCGGCTTCCCGCTCAATACCAACGACGTACAGTCGGCGTTAGGCCGTGTCAACGCGTCACTGCGTGACCAAGTGTCGGCACTCCGCACGATAGGCGACAATATCCAAGAACTCGCGCAGAGTTCCTCCCTCGACTGGGACAAACTCGAACAGGGCTTGCGCGGCTTGCGACAACCGATAAATTCCCTGTTAAGCGCAATGAAGAAGATTTCCGGCGCGGCGTCGGATTTGGCGTCGGCGCTTCGGAACTTAGACGACCCGTCGGGGCAACTGCTCGCGCCTATGTCGCAAATGGCCGACGCCGCCGACACCCTCGCCGGAATCGGGGACGACTTGGTAGCCGGTTGCACGGAATTGTACCGTTCCGTGTCGGACTTGCAGGAGACCGGACCCGTGAGCGTCACCGTGACCAGTAACACGGAGGAGTTGCGCAGTACGGGGAACTCCCTTTACAGCGCGTTAGGCACGCTGACCAACACCGCCGACGCGTTGACAGTCGCGGTCAACCGCATGGAAAACAGCGTCTCCGCGAATTTACAGGGAATCAGTCAGCAGTTGAACGCCGTTTCGGAGGCCATGCTTCGGACACTCGAAAATATCAACAATGGTTCTGTGGGCGCGGACACCATGGTTTCCGACGTGTCAGACCACGACGTGTCCGGGACGCGTCTGGGCAAGATTACCGAGAGCGTCAACATGGGCGCGTTGGAAGCCGACCGCAACGCCGGAGGAATCGCGGGCATGATTGGCATTGAGTACGACATCGACCCGGAGGACGATATCACGGGGCCGCAGACTTTCGGCAGTGTTCTGGAAACAAGAGCGGTTGTCCAAGCGTGCCGGAATCAGGGGACAGTCACGACGCGCAAAGATTACGTCGGCGGCATTGTCGGACGCATGAATCTGGGTACGCTGGTAGCCTGTGAGAACTACGGCACGGTCAAGAGTACGGCGGGCGGCTACGCCGGCGGACTTGCCGGGCGTTCGGGCGGCATTGTCCGGGAGAGTTGGAGTCGTTGTACAGTGTCCGGGGAACGCTTCGTGGGCGGAATCGCCGGGGAGGCCGATGTACTCCGCAACTGTCGCGCCATTCCGACGTTTACCACGGTAGCTGACGGCATGCAGTCCATAGGCTCTATCGCCGGGAGCGCCGACACCGCCGACGGCAAAATACAAGGCAATCTGTTTCTTGATACCGGCCTCGGTATCGGCGGCATTGACGGTATCAGCTACATCGGAATCGCGGAACCGGCGTCGTGGGAAACGCTTCTGATTGAGGGCGCGCCGCCGGAGGCCTTCACGGAATGCGCGGTTGTGTTCGTCATTGACGGCGTGGAGGTCGAGAAAATCCCGTTCCAGTACGAGGACGATTTGTCTGGAATCACGTTGCCGGAGATTCCCGATAAGGGCGGCTTACACGGCTACTGGCCTTCCTTCGACACGTCCGGGCGGTGTCCGGATATCACCTTGGAGCCGGTCTATGAATCGTGGATTACCATGTTATCCAGCGAGGAGAAGTCCGGCGAACAGCCGCTTGTACTGGCGGAGGGGACTTTCACCCGCGAGGCGGTTTTGAGTGTCGCGGAAAGCGACGTGGGAGCGCCTGTCGGCGCGGACGCCATGGTGATGGATATCCGGCTTGACGGCACCGACCTGACGGAAACCGACATTGTGCCGATTCGGCTTTTGAATCAGACCGGCACACAGGCGACTGTATGGAGATTCTATGACAGCCGCTGGCGTACGGTCAGTTCCGAGGCCAACGGACACTATCTGCTTGTCGACATGGAGGGTAACAGCGGGACTTACTGTGTCATACCGGGCGGCGCGGGACAGGCGGCTATGGTTCGACACTTGATTCCAATCGCGGCGGCGGTACTGCTGATACTGATTGTCGCGGCGGTACTCCGTTCCAACCGCTACAAGAGCAAGTCCAAACAGAAAAGCCAATAACGCGTGACAGAGGCCGTGACGGAATCCGTTTTCGTCGCGGCCTTACGCTAACATGGTAACAGTCATTTTTTACAATCTTTGGGAGGAAATTTCGCGGAGTTCATCCAAAAAGGCGCTTGCCAAATCCGCCGCGTTCCTGTATAATAAGTGAAATCATGGGAGGAGGTGTGACGATGACGCGCACATGTGCCAAAATCGGACATTTTCTCATGATTTCCTGTGTTGACCGGCTTTGATTGCCGGTGTTTTTATGCCCGCAAGCGCGGGGACAAGGAAAGGAGCGTTCCATGAACGAAAAAAAGACCGTAATCGGACAGGCCGCCGTCACCGACGCCCGTACCCTCGGACTGCCCCGTATGCTGTTACTGGGCTTGCAACACCTCTTCGCCATGTTCGGGGCGACGGTACTTGTCCCGATTCTGGTTCAGGGCTACGGACTGCCCCTGTCGATTCAAACCACCTTATTTTTCGCGGGCGTCGGCACGCTCTTTTTCCACGTCTGCACGAAAATGAAAGTTCCGGCGTTTTTAGGCTCGTCGTTCGCGTTTCTGGGCGGCTTCTTCACGATGGCCAACATGAACACCGGCATTTACGCGGATATGGCGGCGTCCGAGAAACTCCAATACGCCTGCGGCGGGTTAGTCGTCGCCGGACTGCTCTATGTCCTGCTGGCGGGGATTGTCAAGGCCGTGGGCATTATGACAGTCATGCACTATCTGCCGCCGGTGGTCACGGGGCCTATCATTATTCTGATTGGGCTGAACCTCGCGCCGTCCGCCGTCAACAACGCGAAAACCTGCTGGTGGCTGGCACTCGTGGCAATGGGCATTATCATCGCGGCGAATATCTGGGGAAAGGGCATGATTAAAATTGTGCCGATTCTGCTGGGCGTCGTGGGCGCGTACGCCGTGGCGGTGATTGCGAATTTGTTCGGGGCGACGGCGGTCAGCGCGTCCGGGGAGGTCGTGCCGCTGATGGACTTTTCGGGTGTGCTGGCGGCGAAGCCCGTCGGGATTCAGCCGTTTTTAACGAACCTCTCCGGGAGCATGGCGAAATTTGACCTCTCGGCGATACTGGTCATGGCTCCTATCGCTATCGCGTCCATGATGGAGCATATCGGCGACATGTCGGCGATTTCGGCGACTGTCGGGGAAAACTTCATCACCGACCCCGGCCTGCACCGTACCCTTATCGGCGACGGTATCGCAACATCGTTGGCGGGTTTCTTCGGCGGTCCCTCCAATACCACCTACGGCGAAAATACGGGCGTCCTTGTCCTCTCGAAAGTCTACGACCCGCGGGTAATCCGGCTGGCGGCGGTGTACGCCGTGGTACTGTCATTTTCCCCGGCGTTCGCGGCGCTTGTGAACTCCCTCCCGGCGGCGATTGTCGGCGGAATCAGTTTCATTCTGTACGGCATGATTTCCGCCATCGGCGTGCGGAACATCGTGGAAAACCGCGTGGACTTCACAAACTCGCGCAACCTAATTATTGCGGCGGTGATTCTGGTGTCGGGACTGGGCTTCACGGACGGGCTGACGTTCCAAATTGGCGGGGCGTCGCTGACGCTGACAAGTCTTTCCATTGCGGCACTCGCGGGAATCGCGCTGAATGCCTTACTGCCGGGGAATGATTTCCAGTACGGAAGCAGTCCCTCCGACGATACCGCGTCTTTGGGGAAATACTGATGAATCTGTGCAACGAGCGGGAATTGCGTCCGCTTCTGGAACGCCACGGTTTCCGGTTCTCGAAGTCGATGGGGCAAAACTTCCTGATTGACCCCGAAATCCCGGCGGCGATTGCGGACGCGTCCGGCGCGGACAAGTCCCGCGGCGTACTCGAAATCGGCGCGGGTGTGGGTTCGCTGACTGCGGAACTGTCCAAACGCGCCGGGAAAGTGGTGTCCGTGGAACTCGACCGCGCTTTGTTGCCGGTGCTGTCGGAGACTATGTCCGGCCTCGACAACGTGGAGATTGTGCCGGGCGACGCGCTCAAGTTAGACCTCTCCGCGCTGGCGGCGGAGAAGTTCCAAGGCCTCACGCCGATTGTCTGCGCGAATCTGCCCTATAACATCACGTCCCCCATGCTCGAAAAACTTATCCTGACGCCGTGTTTCCAGTCGGTGACGGTACTGCTACAAAAGGAAGTGGCGGAACGTCTCGCCGTGCCGGAGGGTTCCGGCGACGGCGGCGCGTTCTCGCTGTTCCTGCGCTACCACATGGTGCCGGAACTGCTGTTCGGCGTCCCGCGTGAAAAATTCCTGCCGCGCCCGAAAGTAGATTCCGCCGTCCTGCGCTGTACGCGCCGGACAACGCCCGCCGTGGACGTGGCGGACGAGGCGTACTTTTTCCGTGTCGTGCGGGGGGCGTTCCTGTTGCGGCGGAAAACGATTGTCAACAGTCTCGCCGCCGCCCTGCCGGAACTGTCCAAGGATATCATCCGGGACGCCGTGCGGGCTTGCGGACTGCCGGAAACCGTCCGGGGCGAACGACTGACACTGCAAGATTTCGCGGAGCTGTCGCGCCGGTTGCGTATCGTGTAACTGGCAAGCCCCACCCGGCGGCATGGGTGTTGAGTTATAGTAAACGTCACAGAATTTTGCTCTTGTACGCTCCAGAAACCGCCTGATACCCAGCATAGCGGACAGGTTCAGGCAAAACGCAAGGGCGTTTACTATAAACGGGAACGGTGTCCGAAAACGCCCCACCCGGCGCGATGCGCCACCCTCCCCGCACGCGGGGAGGGCTTCGCGGAACTGCCGACAAGAAAAGTGTAACAATTTCACCGGAAATGTCGGACTTTCCGCCTCCCCCGCATGGCGGGGGAGGTGTCGCGTAGCGACGGAGGGGGAAAAACATACTTTGCCAACGATTCACCGGCGAAAAAATCACGAAAAACAGTTTACCTTCCTGTGACGTTGTGCTACAATACAACGGAACGCGACACGGAAAGGAGCGGACGCGTATGGGCGGAAGTCGCAAGAAGAAAGAACCGAATATGGCGCTTTACGAAACCATCCTGAAACTCAGAGACCTTGACGAGTGTACCCGATTCTTTCAGGATTTGTGTACGCCAATCGAACTGCGGAGCATGGAACAGCGTTTTGAAGTGGCGGTACAGCTTGCGCGGGGCGGGGTGTACTCGGAAATCCTGTCGAACACCGGCGCGAGCAGTGCCACGATTAGCCGTGTACGGCGTTCCATGCTGGACGGCGGCGCGGGCGGCGTCATGCGGGACGTGATTTTCCGCGAACGCTTCCCGCACACGCCCGAACACGAGACATCTTAACGGAAATTGTGAGGGAAAAAGCATGAGACAATTGATGTTGGGCAACGCGGCGGTTGCCCGCGGACTGTACGAGGCGGGCTGTGCGGTAGTGTCGAGCTACCCCGGCACGCCCAGTACGGAAATCACCGAAGAGGCCGCGAAATACGACGAAATCTACTGCGAGTGGGCCCCGAACGAAAAAGTAGCCATGGAAACGGCTTTCGGGGCCAGTCTGGCGGGGAAGCGTAGTTTTTGCGGCATGAAACATGTAGGCTTGAATGTGGCGGCTGACCCGCTTTTCACGGTGTCCTATACGGGCGTCAACGCGGGCATGGTGATTGCCGTCGCCGACGACGCCGGTATGCACTCGTCGCAAAATGAGCAGGATTCCAGACATTACGCCCGTTCGGCGAAACTGCCCATGCTGGAGCCGTCCGACTCCGCCGAAGGGCGCGAGTTCGCCATAAAGGCCTACGAAATCTCGGAGGCGTTCGACTGCCCGGTACTGTTGAAAATGTGTACGCGTATCGCACATTCACAGTCTGTCGTCGAGACCGGGGAGCGCGTCGACGCCCCCGCGAGGCCGTATCAGAAGAATATCGGCAAATATGTCATGATGCCGGGGAACGCTATCCGGCGTCACCCGCTTGTCGAGGAACGTATGCGGAAGCTGTCGGAGTTCGCGGAGACATCCGACCTCAACCGCGTGGAGCCGGGACGGGAAACGGCTGTCGGTATTCTTACATCGTCCACCTGTTACCAGTACGTAAAGGAAGTGTGCGGAGACCGTTACCCGGTTCTGAAACTCGGCATGGTCTGGCCTCTGCCCGAAAAGAAAATCCGCGCTTTCGCGGAATCTGTCGATTCACTGGTAGTTGTCGAGGAATTGGACGGCTTTTTGGAAACGTACTGCCGGGAAATCGGGCTTGCATGCGTCGGCAAGGAGAAATTCCCGCTTCTGGGCGAGTATTCACAAAATCTCGTGGCGGAAAAATTAGGCCTGTCCGCGCACAGCGGACAAGCGTTACAGGACACGATTCCGCCGCGTCCGCCCGTGATGTGCGCGGGCTGTCCGCACAGGGGACTGTTTTACACGCTCAGCAAGCTGAAATGTACCGTACTCGGCGACATCGGCTGTTACACGCTGGGAGCCGTCGCGCCGCTGTCGGCAATGGAAATGACACTCTGTATGGGCGCGTCGGTCAGCGCGATTCACGGCTTTAATAAGGCCTTGGGCGCGGACAGCGAACACAAAACCGTTGCCGTTATCGGGGATTCCACGTTCATGCACTCCGGCATGACCGGGCTTGCCAACATTGCCTATAACCAGTCTAACAGTACAGTAATTATCCTTGACAACTCCATCACGGGCATGACCGGACACCAGCAGAACCCGACAACGGGATACAATATCAAGGGCGACCCCGCCGGGAAAATCGACTTGGAAAGCCTCTGCCGCGCTATGGGATTCCGGCGCGTACGTGTCACAGACCCCTACGACCTCGCCGCGACCGAACAGGCCGTCAAGGAGGAATTAGCCGCCGGTGAGCCGTCCGTGATTATCTCGCGGCGTCCGTGCGCGCTGTTGAAGTACGTGAAGCACAAAGCGCCGTTGAAGGTCAACACGGAAAAATGTGTCGGTTGCAAGTCGTGCATGAAAATCGGCTGTCCGGCGATTTCCATCAAGGGCGGAAAGGCGTGTGTGGACGCGACTTTGTGCGTGGGTTGCGGCGTGTGTTCGCAGTTGTGCAAGTTCGGCGCGTTCGAGAGTACCGGAAAGGAGGCGTGAGCCGTGGAGACGAAAAACATTATGATAGTCGGCGTCGGCGGACAGGGAAGCCTTCTGGCAAGCAAACTTCTCGGACATCTGTTGCTGGGACAGGGCTATGACGTGAAAGTGTCGGAAGTCCACGGCATGTCACAGCGCGGCGGAAGCGTCGTGACCTATGTCCGCTACGGCGACCGTGTACACTCGCCCGTCATTGACAAGGGGGAGGCGGACTTCATTGTGTCCTTTGAACTCTTGGAGGCGGCGCGTTGGCTGTCGTACCTGAAGCCCGACGGGCAGATTGTCACGTCCACACAGCGGATTGACCCCATGCCGGTCATCACGGGCGCGGCGGCGTACCCGGAAAGCCTCGTGGAGAAAATGCGGGCGACGGGCGCAAAAGTCGACGCGCTGGACTGTCTCGCGCTGGCGGAGGAGGCCGGAAGCAGTAAGGCCGTCAATATTGTCCTGATGGGGCGGCTGTCGCACTATTTCGACCTGCCCGAAACGGCTTGGGAAGCGTCGCTGGAAGCAATGGTTCCGGCGAAGTTTCTGGAACTCAACCGCAAGGCGTTCGCGCTCGGAAAAAACGCTTGACAAATTCTCCTTTATGGTGTAAAACATTACACTATTAAAGAGCGGGCTTGAAAAAGTACGCTGAAAAAGGAGTGATACCAATGGAGCGCTACTATCAACCGGAAATCGAAACCGCCTCGCGGGAACAAATCAAGGCTTGGCAGGATGAGCGTCTTGTCGCGCAGGTGCGGCATGTCTGGGACAACGTACCCTATTATCGGGAGAAAATGCAGGCGGCGGGAGTGTCGCCCGATGATATCCACGGTGCCGACGACTTACACAAACTCCCCTTTTTGAGCAAGGACGACTTGCGCAAGGCCTACCCCTACGGACTGCTTGGGGTTCCCCTCAAAGACTGCGTACGGATTCAGTCCACATCCGGCACCACCGGAAAGCGCGTTGTGGCGTTCTATACACAGGAAGATATCGACCTCTGGGAAACCTGTTGCGCCCGTGCGATTACGGCGGCGGGCGGCACCAATGAGGATGTCTGTCAGGTGTCCTACGGCTACGGCCTGTTCACGGGCGGCCCCGGTCTCAACGGCGGTTCCCACAAAGTCGGCTGTCTGACTGTCCCCACGTCGTCGGGCAACACCGAACGCCAAATTATGTTTATCCGCGACCTGAATGCCACAATTCTGTGTTGTACGCCGTCCTACGCGGCCTATCTCGGCGAAAGCATGAAGGAAATGGGCTTGACCCCCGAACAAATCCCCCTGAAAGCCGGCATTTTCGGCGCGGAAGCGTGGTCGGAGGAAATGCGCAAGAGCATTCAGGACACACTCGGAATCAAGGCCTATGACATCTACGGTCTGACGGAACTTTCGGGGCCGGGCGTGGCGTTCGAGTGTTCGGCACAGTCGGGCATGCACATCAACGAGGACCATTTCATAGCGGAAGTCATCGACCCCGACACCGGCGAAGTCCTCCCCGACGGCACACAGGGCGAACTCGTGTTCACGGCGATTACCAAAAAGGCGTTCCCGCTGATTCGCTACCGTACGCGTGACATTTGCGTACTGTCGCGGGAAAAATGTCCGTGCGGACGGACACATGTCAAAATGACGAAGCCTCGCGGACGTACCGACGACATGCTGATTATCCGGGGCGTGAACGTGTTCCCGTCGCAGATTGAGACCGTGCTTTTGAACTTGGGCTATCCCGCGAACTATCAGATTATCGTCGGCCGCGTCAACAACACGGATACGCTCGACGTGCGCGTGGAAATGACCCCGGAGATGTTCACGGACAACCTCGGCGAAATCAGCCGCCGCCAAAAGGAACTCGTGGACGGTCTGCGCTCCATGCTCGGGCTGACCGCGAAAGTGACGCTTGTCGCGCCGAAATCCATTGTCAGAAGCGAAGGCAAGGCCGTGCGCGTCATCGACAACCGCAAGATTTGAGAGGAGGCGCTTCCCGTGATACAGCAGATTTCAGTTTTTGTGGAGAACCGCCCGGGCGCGTTGCAGGCCATGACCGCCGTTCTGGCCGAAAACGGAATTGATATGCGGGCGTTCTCCCTCGCGGAGACCAGCGATATCGGCATAGCGCGAATCATCGTCAAC
>JAFSRZ010000007.1 GCA_017445875.1 Oscillospiraceae bacterium
CTTTTTTTATTTTGCTGTTGTTATGGCTTGCGTTTCATAACGTATCAGCGGAATCAGGAAGCCTTATCATTCCCCTCCGTTCTCCGACAGTTTGAAGTCGGCGTCCCTCGACAAAATAACTTGGCTATTTTCCGACATTTTAGGCTGGCTATAACACACAGTGACGCTTCCGGCGCGGCTCAACGCCGCCGCGCTGGAACAGAATACAAACTTCTCACAGATTTTACAGGACGCTTTGTAAAGAAAGGCTCAACGTCAGTCAGCCGGGACAGACGTAAAAACCGCGCCACCCGTTCCCGTTCGTGGGACAGGGTGGCGCGTCGCTTATAACCAAGTAGCGCCCAAGAGTTCATCCTTGCGGGCGCGTCCCATAAGTTCCCCGGTGACGCCGTGGATATCGCGCCCCTGATAGAGTACCTCCCACGCACAGCGGCATATGGGCATATCAATTTCTTCGCGCTCCGCTAACTGGTGTACGCTTTCGGCGGCGTAGTAGCCCTCGACAACGGCGCCGATAGCCGCTAACGCGTCCTTGACGGGCATGCCCTGTCCGATGAGGATTCCGGCGCGGCGGTTCCGCGAGTGCATGGAAGTACAAGTTACAATTAAGTCGCCCATGCCCGCCAAGCCGCTGAATGTGCGGCGGCTTCCGCCCAACTGTTCGCCCAGCCGCGCCAGTTCCGCCATTGCGCGGGTCATGAGCAAGGCCTTTGTGTTGTCCTGATAGCCCAAGCCGTCGCACATGCCGCAAGTCAGCGCGATAACGTTCTTGAGCGCGGCGGACAGTTCGACGCCTATCATGTCGTAACTGGTGTACACGCGGAAACAGGCGTTCATGAAAGCGTCCTGCACGGCGCGTGCCACGTCGCCCGACAGCGACGCCGCCACACAGCCCGTCGGCAGACGTAATCCGACTTCCTCGGCGTGTGTCGGCCCCGACAACACCGCGATTCCGCACACGCCCCCGGTCGATTCCCACAGTAATTCACTCATACGCTTGCAAGTGCGCGGCTCGATACCCTTCGACACAGAGACTAAAATCGTGGAGTTCCGCAGATACGGCGCGATTTTGGTACCGGTCTCCCGCACGGCGAACGACGGCGCGGCGCTTACGACCAGTTCTGCGCCTTCGAGACAGTCCAAGTCTCCCGTGACTTGCAAGGCGTCGGGGAGTTTGACGCCGGGAAGCAACGGATTTTCCCGGCTTTGCGCCATTTGCGCCGCCTTCGCGGGATTGTGCGACCATAAAAATGTCTCGTGTCCGTTGTCACAGAGGACTTGTGACAGCGCCGTACCCCAGCCGCCACTCCCGACAACTACCGCTTTCACGCCGCGTTCCCCCTGTCTGACGGTTCATTTTCCGGTGGTTCAGACGACTTGTTACCGCTTTTCCGGTGAAAGGAAAACTTGTTCTCATTGCCGTGAATCAGGCGTACGACATTGGCGCGGTGCTGCCAGACCACTAACCCGCCGATGACAAAAGCCAGTATCACAGCCAGCGGGAATATCGGGAAGCAGTACCACGAGATGAACGGGAAACTGCTCCCCGCCCAGAGTGACCCCAGCGAGACATAACGCGTCAGCAGAACCAGTAACAGGAAACCGCCCCATACGACAACCGCTACCCGCCAGTCAATCATAATGGCGAGTGTCCCGCCGGACAGAATGCCCTTGCCGCCCTTGAAGCGGAACATGCACGGAAACATGTGTCCGAGCAGACAGAACAGTCCCGCCCAGTATTCGGCAACGACCGAACTGCCAATTAAGAGCGTCACGGCTTTGACCGCCACAATCATTTTGAGTACGTCGCAGAGAATCACAACGAGTGTCAGGACGCCGCCAAACGTACGATAGAAGTTGGTCAATCCGGCGTTACCGCTTCCGTGGTTGCGTACATCGTCGTGGAGAATGTACTTCGAGACGACCACAGCGCCGTTGAAACAGCCGCACAAATACGCCAGTACCGCGGTCGGGAGCAGAAAGACCGCGAAATACAGCAACCAATCAAGCAAACTGACAGGCATTTGATTATACCTCCTTGTCCCGTTTCTGCCGAACCATCAAAACAAGCGGCGTCCCGTCCAGTCCGAACGTGTTGCGGATACAGTTTTCGAGATAGCGCCGGTAGGAGAAATGAAACAGTTTCGTATCGTTGCAGAAGGCCACAAAACGCGGCGGGTATACGCCGACCTGCGTCATGTAGTAGATTTTGAGGCGGCGTCCCTTGTCGGTGGGCGGCTGGACACGCGTTTGGGCGTCGGCTAACACACTGTTGAGCGCGCCAGTCGTGACACGCGTCCCCGACTGCCGCCATACTTCCCGAATCGCCGGAAACAGTTTCGGCACACGCTGTCCGGTTTTCGCCGACAAAAACACTATCGGCGCGTAGGGCATATACGCCAACCCGTTGCGGATATCCTTTGTCATGCGTTCCATGGTCTTGTCGTCCTTGTCCACGATGTCCCACTTGTTCACGACAATGACGCTTGCTTTTCCGGCGTCGTGCGCCAGTCCGGCTACCTTGGTATCCTGTTCGGTGACGCCCTCCGCCGCGTCGATGAGTATCAGACACACGTCGGCGCGTTCGACCGCCATTGTGGCGCGCAGAACGCTGTAACGCTCCACGGATTCTTCAATTTTCGACTTCCGGCGTATGCCCGCCGTGTCGATGAAAATATAGTGGTTGCCGTCCTCACTGGTGTACGGCGTGTCGATTGCGTCACGGGTTGTCCCGGCTACGTCCGACACAATCACGCGTTCCTCGCCCAGAATCCGGTTCACAAGCGACGATTTCCCGGCGTTGGGCTTCCCGATAACCGCCACGCGTATGGCGTCGGGTTCGGCGTCGGCGTCGGTCTCCGGCGGGAAGTGCGACAGACACGCGTCGAGTAAGTCCCCGGTGCCGTGTCCGTGGACGGCGGAAACCGGTATCGGCTCGCCGAGGCCTAAATTGTAGAACTCGTAAACGTCGGGATTGGTGGGGCCTGTGGTGTCGACCTTGTTGACCGCCAGCACGACCGGCTTGCCCGACTTGCGCAACATCTCCGCTACATCCTCATCCGACGCCGTCATACCTGTGCGGATATCCGTCAAAAAGACAATCACGGTGGCGTTGTCAATGGCAATCTGTGCCTGTTCGCGCATGAACGCTAAAATTTCGTTGTCGGTATTCGGCTCAATGCCGCCGGTGTCCACGACCGTGAAAGCGCGTCCGTTCCAGTCGCTTTCGCCGTAAATGCGGTCACGCGTGACGCCGGGCGTGTCCTCGACTATCGACAGCCGCTGTCCAATCAGGCGGTTAAAGAGCAGGGACTTCCCCACATTCGGACGCCCTACTATGGCTATCATCGGTTTCAAGGAATCTCTCCTTTCCTCGCGTGTTCGGAGAAAAAAACAGAGGGAAGACGCGCTTCCCTTCCGTAATCCGCAGATTCGTTCACTTCGTCGCGGTCTGGGCGGTCTTGACCTCGCGTCCGTTGTACGAGCCGCATTCCGGACACATCCGGTGCGGCAGACGCATCGCGCCGCATTTCGGACACTTGACCAACATCGGAGACGCAAGTTTCCAAGTCGCGCTACGGCGTTTGTCGCGGCGGGCTTTGGATACTTTTCCCTTCGGGACTGCCATGGTTTTTCCTCCTCCTCTATGATGATTTCTTTTCTCACGGTTCATCGGGGGCGTCGAGCAGAGCCGACAACGCCGCCCAGCGAGGGTCGGGTTCCGGCTGACAGCCACACGCCCCCTCATTCAAATTCGCCCCGCAACGCGGACAAAGGCCTTTACAGTCCTCGGAACACAGTATTTTCGTGTCCATGTCCAGCACGAACGCCGTCCGGGCGAGTTCGCCCGCGTCTGCCTGTCCGTCCTGTAAGAGTACAAGTTCCTCGTCGCCGTCGCCGTCCCCGTTCTGTAGCGATTCCGCCAGCGTACAGCGGAACGCCGTCCGCTTCGGGAGCGGGAAGCGTTTCCCGCAACGGTCACAACAGGCGTCCAGCGTGGTTTCGGCGCTGAGTTCCAGCGACAGCACCCCCGCCCGGTTCCGCACAGTCCCGGACACCTCCACCGGACGCGTTACCGGGCGGCGTCCGCCAAAGTCCATGTCGGACAGGTTCAGCGTGAAGCGGAACGAAAGTGACCGCCCCGGCGTGTACAGAATCGGCCTGACATCCAGTGTCCCCGCGTCAGGGCAACATTGCATATTATACGGGATATCCGCGCCCTTGTCAAACATTTTTTTCACCTTTTTTCGTGAAGCGGCTATTCTCCGCCTATCTCAATCAGGGAATCGACGCATTCCACCAGCTTTGCGAGAAAATCACGGCAACTCTCGACATCCTCAACAGTTATTTGTCTCAAGTCCTGTGTGGACGGGTCTATGTCGGATTCGTGCGCAATGCAGTTCCGGCGATGTACAATCAGGGCAAGCCGCTTTCGTACGTCATCCGGCACGGCGTCCATCTGACTGGAAACGCGCTTCCAAAAGTTCCTGACCTGAATCAGTCCCATGACGTATTCCACGCTTTTCGGGGACTGGAAAGAATCCTCCGCCAGACGCTTCCTCAAAGCCGTCTCGAACAATGCCCGTTGCTCCTCCGCGTCCGTTTCAAGAAGAATGTTTTGAAACTCGTTTACTTTCATATTGAGGCTGTCCCGGACAAACTGCCCGGAGAAAAACATTGCCGTCAATTTTCTGTGGACAATCCGGTGCAGATAACTGTCAAACGCGCTGACCATCAGCACCCATTCCGACCTGAGTACGTGTTCCGCGTTTTCAAATTTTCCAAGCGGATTGACTTCACGGTAGATACCCGTTAGAACTCTCAGGGAGTCGATTTGCCCGTCAAACGCGTCTTTTTCACGGCTCATCGGCTGTCAACCTCAATACGCGCCCGGACAGGGCATGATAAAGCGCCCCAAACTCCTGTTGCCGCTCCGGGTTTTCTAATTCTCCGCTTTTTTCGTTCCGAACCTCGAAAACCGGACGGGACTGCTTGAAGGACAACTCAGCCAGCTTTTTGAAGTCTGGCACCATCGCCATGCAATAGGAATCGTACGGATGAAACCAATCGACTTTCCATCTGGTTTCCGCTTTCATAGCTTGGGCGGCGTGGGCGTACGCTTCTTTTGGAAGGGTCATGGATTCTTTTTCGAGAGCCGGAACCAGATTCGTTTCGACTCCCTCTGAAAGCCCTTGCAACGCCTCCCGGAAGCGCTGCAAAGGGCGTCCGTCTTTCTCGCGGAATTTGAGATAATTCACCGTATAGCCCAAAAATTTTGGGGTCGAGTGTGGAAGCGGATAAACCGTCTCGCGGAAAGCTACCCGCGCCTTTTTCGCCCATCGTTCCCACGCGGGAAGCGTTCTTGTCAGGGATTGCAACGCCATCATGGAAAACGAGTCGGCGTTCATGGGAATCATGAAGTAGTCGCAACAGATGAAAATGTCCTGATTTACGGCGCTGAGGCTGGGGTGCATGTCGAACAGGACATACGCAATGTCCAAGTTTTCCGCCGTTTTTCTCACCAGACAGTCCAGTGCACCCGGCAGATTCTCCATAGAGCCAAACGAACTCGACAAGTGCATAGCGGCACTTAACGGCAACTCGTCCTCCGTGAAATCAAGGTGTCCGGGCAGGAGAAATAAATTCTCCCGAATTTCAGGACAGTTGACAGGTTGTATCAACGTTGTTTTCGATTGAAACGCCGGTGACAGGCCATCGTGAATGTTATCTTCCGGATACCGGGTACGATATTTCTGATAGCGCCCTTCCCCCAGCGCGTACCGTGTGAGATTGCATTGGGAATCCGCGTCCACCATCAAGACCCGTTTCCCGGCTTCCGCCATAGCCCATCCCAAGTGATAGCAGGTCGTAGTTTTGGACACACCGCCTTTTTGGTTAAAAATTGCGATTTTTATCATATCGGCCTCCGCTTGGGCAATTTGTCACTTTCCCGGCGCGTTTTCGAGATACGACCGCAAGAGGGTTTGTAACAGCTCGTCCCGGTCGATTTTGCGGATAAGCGTCCGGGCGTTGTTGTGGTTGGTGATGTAGGTCGGGTCCTCGGAGAGAATGTAGCCCACAATCTGGTTGACGGGGTTGTATCCTTTCTCCTCTAACGCCTGATAGACTATGGCGAGGATACGGTGAATTTCCGCGTCCTTCTCCTTCACAATGCTGAACTTTCTGGTAAACTCGTCCATTCCGACACCGCCTTTCCCACTCCGCCCAGCTTGGAGCAGATACTATCTTTTATAGTATACTCGTTTTTTCCCGATATGTAAAGCGTTTTTTGTCGAGTGTAACAAAACTTTTACGATTACGCGCTTGGACGGAACACGAACTCTCCCGCGCCGCCCTCCCCGGAAGCGGGAAAGACGGCGCGGACAGGATTTGTCAGCGCAGGACGGCGTTGAGGCTTTCGCGCAGGGCGTCGAGAATGCCGCTGACGGCCTCTTCGACTTCGGCGGCGGTCAAACTCCGCTCGTCGGAACGGAATGTCAGATTGAAGGCGACACTCTTCTTGTCGGCGGGAATGCCGGGGCCGGTGTAGATGTCGAACAACGACACGGCTTTGAGCAGTTCCGAGCCGGATTGCCGGATAACGTCGCGGAGTTCGGCGACGGGCAGCGCCTTGTCGCAGACCAACGCCAAGTCACGCGGCACGGACGGGAAGCGCGGCAAAGGCTGATATACAGGTTCCGCCCCGGCACAGTCCAGAAGCGCGTCAAGCGACAGTTCCGCCGTGTAGAGTTCGCCGTCAATGCCGTACGTCTCCGCGACTTTGGGGTGAATCTGTCCCAGCACGCCTAAATACTGATTCCCGGCGTACACGTCCGCGCAGCGTCCCGGATGATAGGACGGATTTTCACCTTGCGCCGTGTAACTGACTTCGGGAACGCGTAAGCCGTTCAGCACAGCCTCGACCGCGCCTTTGAGCGCGAAAAAGTCCATATCCGCCCCGTACGCGCCGAGACAAAGCGTTTTCGGCTCGTCGGCGAGACCGTCCCCACGCGGGAAATACGTCCGGCCTAACTCGTACAGTTTCACGGACTTGTTGCGATAGTTCCAGTTGCGGGTCAGAATTTCCAGCATGGACGGCAGAATCGTCGTACGCATAATGGAACGGTCTTCGCCTAACGGGTTCAAGATTTTCAGGGACTTTCTGAGCGGGGAATCGTCCGGGAGACGGATTTTGTCATAGGCCGCCGGGCTGATGAAAGAATAGGTGATGATTTCGCTGTAGCCGCACGAACGGCACAACGCCCCTAACTGACGTTCTACTTTCTGTTCCCGCGTGAAGCCCCGGCGGACATTCAGACCGGACGAAAGCGTGTCGGGGATTTCGTTGTAGCCATGGAAGCGGGCGACTTCCTCCGCCAAGTCCGAATAATGTTCCACGTCGCCGCGCCACGACGGCACCTGTACATTGTTCCCGTCCAGCTTGAAGTCAAGGGAAGTCAGAATCCCGCGCATTTCGTCGCTTGAAATCTCCGTCCCCAACAGACTGTTGATTTTACAGGGGTCAAGTTTCAGCGTGACCGGGGGACGGTCAACGGCAATCGCGTCAAGCAGGCCTTCGACAACTTCCCCGGCGTTGAGTTGTTCCACGAGTTCGCAAGCCCGTTGCACGGCGCGGAATGTGTTCATGGGGTCAAGACCTTTTTCGTACCGCGACGAGGCCTCCGTGCGCATGTTCAGCGCGACCGCCGTACGGCGTACCGACGCCCCGTTGAAGTTCGCCGACTCGAACAGTACCATAGCCGTGTCACCAATAATTTCACTGTTCGCGCCGCCCATGACGCCCGCCACGCAGACCGGTTTTTCCACGTCGCAAATGCACAGCATGTCCGGCGTCAGGGCGCGGACAGTCCCGTCAAGCGTCTGAATGGTTTCGCCCTCCCGCGCCGTGCGGACGACGATTTTCCCGCCGTTCACACAAGAGAAGTCAAAGGCGTGCATGGGCTGTCCGTATTCCAGCATGACATAGTTGGTAATGTCCACGATGTTGTTGATAGGCCGTACGCCCGAATTGCGCAGGCGTTCGCGCATCCACTCCGGCGACGGACGGATTTTCACGTTTTTGACTAAACGCGCCGTGTAGCGCGGACACAAATTCCCGTCCTCAATCTCGATATCAAGCAGTTCGGCGATATTCCCGCCGCCGCCTTTGATTTCGGGCTTGTGGTGAATCAGCGGCTTGTGGAATGTCGCCGCCGCCTCACGGGCAAGCCCTATCACGCTTAAACAGTCCGGGCGGTTCGGCGTGATTTCAAACTCTACTACATGGTCGTCCGCGCCAATCAACGTGGCGATATCCGCGCCGGGGTTGTGTTCGCCCGACAAAATCCAGATTCCGTCCGGGATACAGTGCGGAAACTCTTTCTGCTGGGCGTGTAAGTCCGACAACGTACAAATCTCGTGCTGCTCCGTGTCCCACGCCACAAAGTCCCCGACATGCAGATTGTGCAGGCGGCTTTCGTCCATTTCCATTTCCGCGTCGCCAACGTACAGTGTAGTACGCCAACAGCCGTACGCGTACTTTTCCAGCGCCGACACCTTCGCCACAATCACCGCGCCGTAAATTTGCAGACCGGGGAACAGTTCCTCCGGGAGTGACCGCTTCGCCGGGTCTATGGGGTGGTAGTCGTCTAAAATCGCCGCCGCGTTGATGACCGCTTCGGGGTAATCGTGCTCGACCGTCAGGCCTAACTCTTTCAGGGAACAGTACATCCCGTCGGACATGACGCCGCGAAATTCGCCGCGCTCAATCGTTTTCCCGCCGGGGAGTAACGCCTTGTGCAACGCCACCGGCACAAAGTCGCCCTTGTGGACGTTCCACGCACCCGTGACAATTTGAACGGGTTTCGACTGCCCGACATCTGTCTGACACACCCACATATGGTCGGAATCGGGGTGACGTTCCATCGACAGTACACGCCCCACTACCACATTTTTCAGAGATTCATTGAGAATCTCCGTGGCCTCGACCTTGGAGCCGGACAATGTCATAGCGTCCGAAAATTCGCGGTCTCCCACGTCCGACAAATCCACGAACTCACGCAGCCACTTTCTTGAGAGTTTCAAAATTGTCCACCTCCTCAGAACTGTTCCAGAAACCGGATGTCGTTCTCGAAAATCAGCCGCAGGTCGCTGATTTTGTACCGCGCCATTGCCATGCGTTCAAGGCCGAACCCGAACGCGTACCCGGAGTACACATCGGGGTCAATGCCGCAGCCGGACAACACTTTCGGGTGTACCATGCCCGCGCCTAACACCTCAATCCAGCCTTCCCCTTTGCACGTCGGACAGCCTTTCCCGCCGCACTTGTGACACTGTACGTCCACTTCGCAACTCGGTTCCGTGAACGGGAAATGGTGCGGACGGAAACGTGTCTTAGTGCCGGAACCGTAAATTTCCTGAATCACCGCGTTTAACGTGCCTTTCAAGTCCGCCATGGTCACGCCCTTGTCCACGACAAGTCCCTCAATCTGGTGGAACATCGGCGAGTGTGTCGCGTCCACTTCGTCCTTGCGGTACACGCGCCCCGGCGAAATCATGCGGATTGGCACCCCGTATTTCTCCATAGCCCGTATCTGCATGGGGGAAGTCTGCGTACGCAACAGGGTTTTGGAGTCCTTGTCCAGATAGAAGGTGTCCGACCACTCCCGCGCCGGGTGGTCGTCGGGCGTGTTCAGCTTCGTGAAGTTGTACTCCGACAACTCGACTTCGGGGCCGTCCATGACCTCAAAGCCCATGTTGATAAAGATTTCCTTGAACTCGTCCAGCGCGATATACATCGGGTGCTGATGTCCGGCCTCAATCGGCTTGCCCGGAATCGTCACATCGACCGTCTCCAGCGACAAACGCGCCTCTAACGCCTTCCCGGCGAGTGCGGCGGCCTGTTCCTCTAACGCCGTCTCCAGCGCCGCCCGGACTTCGTTTGCCATTTTGCCCATTGCCGGACGCTGTTCCGCCGTCAGTTTGCCCATTTGCTTCAGAATCGCCGTCAGTTCGCCCTTCTTGCCAAGGTACCTGACACGCAACGCCTCCAAATCCGGCGCGGCGGCACTGTTCCGTATGGCCTCCGTGGCGGCTTGCAGAATCGCTTCCAGTTGTTCCTTCATATTGTCACTCTCCTTATGGTATAACACGAATCAAAACGGGGATTGTATCATTCTCCCCATATGCGCGGAATCCAAGTCGCTTGAAATTCCGTCGCGGGAATCGTATGTACCTCGCGGTACAATTTTCCCTCGATTTTGCGCAATCCCCAGTAGACAGGCTCATCTTCGGAAAGATTAGACACTTGTTGTTGGATTGCGTCCAGTCCCGCCTCTTCCTCGTCCCGGAAAACTACCAGAAACTTGGCATTTTGGCATAAATCATCCAGTGTAATTGTCTGCTCAATCGCCATTCTTACCGTGGAAATACTGTCATATGCCTTTCGCCAAATCTGTTGTACTGTTTTCTGCGTGATTGCGTCGGCATACTGATTTTTGAACTCAATAAACCAGTGCGTTCCGTTTGATTTCAAGTAGGCGTCACAACCGGATAGAGTTTGCCCGTTTCGGAGTTCCCTGCATACCTGAACCGTGAGCGTGTCCAGCTTATACGCCCGAAAATCGCTTTCAATCAACCGTTCCGCCTTCGCGTCGTCAAAGGAGGCTTCCGAAAGCGTTTTCAGGTAGTCACTCAGTCTCAACGATATGTCCATAGTTACAGTTCCTCAAAGGGCATATAGAAGTCGTGATAAATCAGCTTCGTTTGCCCGTCCACGTTACGGACATAGAACAGATTTTCCGCGCCGTCAACCGGTTGCGTCTGGTAGTAATGACAATGGCTTGACAACTCGTACCGGTCGGAATAGACCTCAATCGCCCGCAGAAAGTACGTGCTGTGGGTAGTCAGGAACAGTCGAACGCCTAATTCTTTATGCAACAGTACCAGCGTTTCCGCTAACTTCAACTGCCATTCGGGATGTTGATTGCTTTCCGGCTCGTCGATAATTAAGATGGTGTTTGCACGTAACGCGCCGTTTTCAATCAGGCGCTGCAAAAACGCGAATGTCTTATTTCCCGCCGCGACATTCCATAATGAAATCGGCTCGTTGAAATTGTCGTCCTGAAACATAAATTCCCCAAACGAGGAAAGAATCAGCTTGCCGTGAATGACGGAAACAATCATATCCTGTATGCGTTCGCGGCTTTTATACTCCTCAAAGGTTGGTCTGGAATCAGACGCTTTCAAGAGGCAGTACAATTCGCCGATATACGGGGGGACTTTATTCGATTTGTCAAGCCCGTCATATTCGTTTACCCCGTCCAGCATATGTCCCGTGTCAAGGTAGACGGGGCGGGAGGCGTGGATTTCCTGTCCGTCGCAAGCCGTGACTTTATTTTCCTGTATTGTGATATGGCGCGTGGTTTTTCCGGCGGTCAGCGTGATTTCCGCGGGGAGCGGGGAGGCAATCGTGTTGATTTTCGCGCCGAAAACAGGTTTCAGAACTTCATACGCCAGATATTGTACATACTCCGTATCCGGTCTGTTGACGGCGTTCCGCAGTTTTTCCAGAAACTTAGGAAAGACTTCCTTTGCCTGTGCGGAATCAGCCTCACGCAAAGACGGAAATAAAGCGAGCCATTCTTCATACTGTTCAGGAATGGAGCGGCTTTTCGTCGCCAAATCGTCAAGCAGTTTTTTTGATTGCTTTGTTTCCAGTATCCCGTGCGGCATTCCCGCGCCGTACGCGGGCGCTATGAACGAAAAAAGAATAAGATTCGCAATGCTTTTCTTTCGTTCTTCCAGAATCTTTTCGGACAGATTCACATAGGGGGCAATAACGCCGTATAACGCTTTGCTGACGGTACTTTTCCCGGTGCCGTTGAAACCGGCAAGCACTGTGATTCCGTCGAGTTCGATTTCCGCGTCCCGAATGACGCCAATATTTTTCATGGTCAGTTTCATCTTGAAAGCCTCCTGAATACGGAACGCGGAAACGGATAATAGCAAGTTCCCCGGAATGTATCAGAACAGATTATAGACGGGTTCCCACATGGTGACAGTCCAGCGGGGCATACGCTTTGTGCCGTTGTACAAGTCGGCGGTGTCAGACCATGTCAGCAGGGACACCGGAAAGAGTTCGTCAATGAGCGTGTCGGCGTCGGGTTCGCGGATACCGAACGGGTACGCGAAGCAAGTCGGCGCGACGCCTAATTCTTCCGTGAGGCGGTCGTAGCTTTTCTGGATGTCGTCTAAAACGCGTGTCTGGAAGTCGGCGTCGGTTTCGCCGTCCTGCCGCTGGATACCGTTCGGGCCGTCGGGCTTATAGGAGCCGTTCACGTCCAGATTGTGGAGTTTGTACGTGTGGGAGCCGATTTCGACAAGCCCGGAGGCGGTCATTTCGCGGTACATGTCCCACGAACAGAACTCGGTCGCCAGCAAGTCCGGCATGCACACAATGGGACAAATCACGGCCTTGAAACCGTATTCTTGCAGAATCGGAAACAGGAGCGTGTAATTACTCGCATAGCCGTCGTCGAAGGTAATCAGAATGGGCTTATCGGGCATGGAATCGGGGTCGAGGAGTTCATGCGGGAGGACGGGCGTGTAACCCTGTTTGCGGATATAGTCGAAGTCCTGACGCAGTTTGGAGGGCGTGACAGTCATGTCGTTGCAGTCGGAGCCGTCGGGGAGCATGTGGTGATACATCAGAATCGGCATGGGCTGGCGGTAGGGGTCGAGTTTGAACTTCCACACCACTTTGTCGCCGTAGAACACGCCGAGGAGCAGGCACAGCGCGAACAGCGCGAACAGTCCGAAGCCGAACAGGGGGCGCGGGGACATGGATTTCCGTGTCATGGGACATACTTCTTTCTTAACATGGGATGTTTCCGGGCATACCGACACATGATAGCACAAGAAAACCGAATTGTAAACGGTATTTTTGCCAAAAAAACGGAGTTGCGCGGAACACAGTTGACGCGTCCCGGAAAATCGGGTATCATAGCGCGGACAACATCACGCGACAAAGGAGACCGTTTTACATGTACGTTTCAGCCCTGTACCACAACACCCGCCCCGCCGGGGAACTGCTTCCGCAGGAGGCCGCCGCGTTCGACCTCTTGGAGCGCCTCGGCGTGGACTATGACCGCGTGTCCGGCGACGCCGCCGACAATATGGAGAAGTGCGACGCCGTGGGCGCGGCACTGGGTATGCCCGTGTGCAAGAATCTGTTCCTGTGCAACCGGCAAAAGACACAGTTTTATTTACTCTGCATGCCGCCCCACAAGCCGTTCCACACGAAAGACCTGAGCAAACAAATCGGCTCGGCGCGGCTGTCGTTCGCGCCGGAAGACAAATTATGGGAGTTGTTACGCTGTACGCCCGGCTCGGCGACGCTTCTGGGACTTGCCAACGATACGGAATGTCAGGTACGGCTTTTGATGGACAAAGAGACGTACGAGGCCGAATATCTGAGCTGTCACCCGTGTATCTGTACAAGCACCCTGAAACTGCGTATGTCGGACGTGCTGGAAAAACTCCTGCCCGACTGCCGGCATACTGTCACCGTGGTGGAACTCCCGGACGAGTGAGGGGCGCGGCATGGAATACTTTCCCGCGCCGTTGGAGGCGCTAATAGAGCAATTCGCCCGACTGCCCGGAATCGGCGGCAAGTCCGCGCAGCGTCTGGCGTTTTACATTCTCGGACTGCCCATAGAGGATGTGCGTGTATTCGCCGCCGCGATGGTCAACGCGAAAGAGGGTATCACGCTTTGCCCGGAGTGTCAGAATTTCACGGCGGGCGGACTGTGTCCGGTGTGCGCGTCGGAACGGCGCGACGCGTCGACAATCTGCGTTGTCGCCGACCCCCGCGACGTGGCCGCCATTGAGCGCGGACACGAGTATCAGGGACGGTATCACGTCCTGCACGGGGTGATATCGCCCATGAACCATATCGGCCCCGACGAAATCGCAATCCGCCCGTTACTCGACCGCGTGCGGCGGGGCAATGTCCGGGAAGTCATCATGGCGACAAACCCCGACACCGAAGGCGAGGCGACGGCGCTGTATCTGTCGCGCCTGTTGCGGCCTATGGGCGTACGCGTGACGCGTCTGGCGTACGGAATCCCCGTCGGCGGACACCTTGAGTTTGCCGACGACGCCACCTTGGCGCGTGCCTTGGAGGGCAGACAGGAATTTTGATTCCGCATGAAAACAGAAAATTGTTGATTTTATGTCGGACACCCTCTATAATTGCGTCAAAGGCAAAGGCGGAAAGGAAGCGTTGCTATGAAAAAGCCGTTTGCAGTCATGGACATCATCCGACAGACGGAACAACTGATTGTGGTTCGTTCTGTCCGCGGCGGTCTGGTCAGCATGATTCCCATTCTCATTATCGGCGCATTCGCCCTGATTGGAAAGACTCTGCCTCTGGAAGCGTACCAGCACGCCGTGACGACTTTCGCGGGAGGCTTTGTCCTGCAACTGTTTGATTTGGTCTACGGCGCGACGTTCGGGCCGCTCGCCCTGTACATGACATTCTTTATCAGCCGCGCCTACATGAAGCTCAAAGCCGACCCGTTAGCGGTCAACGGCGGCGCGGAGGCCGCGTCCATGCTGGCGTTTTTCATCATGGCGGGGGCGTACCTGCCCGGATTCGGCACCGACAACATGGGGCCAAAATCCATGTTTCTGGCGATTTTGACCGGCCTTGGGGCGTCCTCGCTGTATCTGGCGCTCCACCGTTTTTTCCGCAGTCACCGGCGCTACATCTTTTCTTCCGGGGTTGACCGGGAGTTTACGCGCATGCTGTCCACGTTGCCCCCCATTGCCATTACGGTAATCTGCTTCGCGGTAGTCGACGGACTTGTCATGCGGTTTTTCGACGTGGATTCCTTCCTTGCGCTGATTGCGCGGGGCTTCAACGCGCTGTTTGCCCAGATTGAGACCGGTTTCTTTCAAGGCCTGTTCTTTGTCCTGCTCTCCTCTCTGCTGTGGTTCTTCGGCATCCACGGGAGCGACACGCTGGAGGGTGCCATGCAGACCTATTTCGCGCCGGGACTGGCGGCGAATCAGGCCGCGATAGCCTCCGGCGGCGTCCCGGAAACGGTGCTGACTAAGGAGTTTTTTGACTGCTTTGTACTCATGGGCGGCTGTGGCGCGACAATCTGTCTGCTTATCGCTATTCTGCTCTTTTCCCGCAATCAGGCGCGGCGCGGTCTCGGACTGGCGGCGGCTTTCCCCATGCTCTTTAACATTAATGAACTCATGGTCTTTGGCCTGCCTATTATTTTCAATCCCACGATGTTAATACCGTTTCTGGCGGTGCCGCTGATATGCTACTCTATCGCCTATGTGGCGGTGTCCTCCGGACTGGTGCCGATGATTGCCAGTGAAGTGGCGTGGACAACGCCTGTTTTACTGGGCGGCTTCCGCGCTACGGGTTCCGTGCGCGGCTCGCTCCTGCAACTGTGCAATGTCGCGGCGGGGACGCTGATTTACCTGCCCTTTGTCCGCGTTCTGGACAGGCAGTCGGCGGAAAACGTACGGCGGAACTATGCCGCGTTCGTGGACTATTTCAAGACAAACGAACAGTCCTTGACGGGCATTCGCCTGACAGACCTGAACAATATCTACGGCGACTTCGCCAAGAATCTGTGCGCCGACTTACGCCACGGACTGGAAAACGGTCTCACGCTGGCCTATCAGCCCCAGTACCACTACGACGGACACTGTACGGGCGTGGAAGTCCTGCTCCGCTGGCGGCACCCCATCCACGGGATTCTGTACCCGCCCGTGGTGGTGAAACTCGCGGAAGAGGGCGGTTTTCTGGCGACACTGGAAGAGACTATGGTTTTGCGCGTACTGTCGGAACGCGCCGCCGTACTGAAACGCTTCGGCGACGGCGTGAAAATCTCCTTTAACATCACGGGTACCACGGTCGTGACGCCGCGCTTTTTACAGTTCCTGCGTCAGCAGAACGCAAAGACGCCGTTTCGCGGGAAAAATCTCTGTCTGGAAGTCACGGAACAGGCCGCCATTTCCTTTAATGAAAACACCCGCGCCGCGCTCCTGTCCATGCGCGACATGGGACTGCTTCTGGCAATCGACGACTTCTCCATGGGACAAACGTCCCTGCACTACCTCAAAGACAGTATGTTTGACATCATCAAACTGGACGGCTCTTTGGTGCGGGGACTGGCGACCCATTCAAACTACCGGGAAATCATCTCGTCCATAACCGGGCTTGCGGCGTCCCTGAATCTGACCGTGCTGGCGGAGTTCGTGGAAACAGAGGAACAGCGCGAAATTCTGCATAATATCGGCTGTGACTACTATCAGGGCTATCTCTACTCCCCCGCCGTTTTCCTTGACAAATAACGCTGAAAAGACCGTCCGAACGCCGGACGGCCTTTTTGTTACATATCCAGTTTCCGCATATCCTCCAAGATTTCCGCTTCCGACTTTTCGACGTGGCCTTGTTCCGTTTCCGTGACGGGGTTGCCGTACTCGTCCACGGCGGACAGATACGGCGCGAACTCCCGCGACAACAAAGCCGCCGTCAACATTTCCACCGCCCCGAAGCCGATAAAGCACCAGAGAAACGCGTACAGCGGCAAATTCTGCAAGTCACTGTATGTCAGGAACAGCGGAAAGACGTGGAAAAAGACAATGATTATCAAATTCAGCGGCTTGTGGAACGCGAAATAGAGACTGTGCCGGAGCAGTGCGGGGAGTGTCCCGCGAAACGCCGCCATGACCGGAAACAGATACAATGTCAGAATCACGACCGCCGAGGCCAGCATGACCAGTCCGAGACGGAATATCTGGAAGATTCCGCCGAACTGTCCGCACCAGTAGATTTCCAGTCCGAGGAAGCACAACAGCAGTAGAATTACAATCCAGCAGAGCGACGCCTGTTTGAAGTTCATACGCAGTCCGCGCCAGAACACGCGGAGCGGATTCAAATCGGACTCGCCGCGCAAAGTCCGCAGAAATACGTAGTCCATAGCGACCCACGCCGCGCCGGTTGTCACGACGGGGAGTGTCAGCAGGACGAACAGCACATTACAGGCAATGATAATCCAGCAACGCGTCATAATCTGTCCGAAAGCGCTGTCATTGTCGAGGAAGCCGCGCAACAGATTCACGATATATTCACCTCCGCGCCGTCCGATAGAACGTATTCCAGAAACCGCGCCACGGCGTCGGGGTGCGGACAGTTCGCCGAAAGTCCCAGCGCGCAACTGTTTTCGTACATGCGCAAGTCCGTGACAAGGCGGGTGTCGCTCAGGTCAATGCCGATTGGAAGCGGTTCCGTGCCGTAGTCCGAATTTGCCGGGACGGCGTACACAAGACGGTCAGCGTAACGTGTCCCGAACTCCGTGCCGGACAAGTCCAGTAAGCGCCCACGCGTGCCGAGTAAGGCGAGGTCGTCGCGTTCCATGGTAATCGCGTCGAGTGTCCCGGCCTCCACGTACGCGACAAAGTACGTGTAATAGGCGTTATAGCCGGTGTCGGACGGGTCAAAGTAGCAACTGTTATTAAAGTACACGTTCTTTTCGTCGACATCGTACCCGGCGGCGTCCACGAACCCGCGCCAGAGTTCCGAACCGTTCCCGGCGTCGGCGTAGGTGTTGGCGAAGGTGATATAGAACCAGTTATCGGCGGGAACCGTCAGCCGGTGAACCGTGACGTAGACTGTCAGCGACAACAGCGACACAACAGCGATAATCCAGAGTTTGTAATACTGCCAGATATATTCGACCTTGGCGCGGCGGGACAGTGTACGCAGTTTCCGGCGCTCCGACTGATACCAGTGCTTTAACGCTTCCATGATTCAGTCCACGCGGGTGAAGTGCAACTGCAACGCGGGATAATCGCCCCAGAACATCGGGAACGTATAGCCGCCGGTCATGAGTGCCGCGCCCAAATAACGGGACTCCGTATCTTCCAGCGCGTATGTCGCCGCCGGAGACAGTCCTTTGAGGCGCAGTCGAATTAACGGGGCGTTGGCCTGTACGCGCTTGACAACCAGATTGACCAGTATTTCCGAGCCGTCCGGCGCGGCGAACTCCCACGCGCTGTAGCGTTCCTGTTCCTCCAGTTCGTTCAGGCGGTAGTAGACGCCGTTTTGAATCAGGGACTGGACTTTCTTATAGTAGGCCATTTGCAGGCGCACTTCGTCCTTTTCGGACGACGAAAGGCGGTTCAAATCCAGCTCATAGCCGAATGTCCCCGGCATGGCGACAACGCCCCGCGTGTACAAACTCGTCGTGCGTCCGGTCTGCTGGTTCGGACAGGCCGACACATGGGAACCCATCGTAAACGGCGGATAGCCGAAAGACGTACCGTGTTGAATGTCGAGCCGCTCAATGGCGTCCGTGTCATCGGAACACCAGATTTGAGGCACATAGTACAGCATTCCGGCGTCGAAGCGTCCGCCGCCGCCCGCACAGCCTTCAAAGAGTACGTCGGGGAAATTTTGCGTCAGGCGTTCGGCGAGGTCGTAGACGCCCAGCACATAGCGGTATGTCATTTCCCCCTGCCGTTCGGCGGGGAGTTCGTGGGAGTAGACATCCGTCAGACAGCGGTTCATGTCCCACTTGATATAGGAAATGTCGTAGTTGCGGAGCAGTCCGGCGAAACAGTTGTAGAGATAGTCGCGCACGTCCTTTCGGGACATGTCCAAAACCAGTTGATTCCGCCCGTACACCGGAAGACGGTTCGGAGCCGTCAACGCCCATTCGGGGTGTACCCGGTACAGGTCGGACGCCTCATTGACCATTTCCGGCTCAATCCAAAGTCCGAAACTCATGCCCAAGTCTTTGAGACCCTGAATCAGCGGATTTAAGCCGCCGGGCAGTTTGTTTTCGTTCACGAACCAGTCGCCGAGGCCGTCGTCCTCTCCGTCGCGGCGTCCAAACCAGCCGTCGTCCATCACGAACAGTTCCACACCGAGTTCCGCCGCCTGTCTTGCGATATTCAAGAGCCGCTCCGTGTCGAAACTAAACATTGTCGCTTCCCAATTGTTGATGAGTACCGGACGGCGTTTGTGTACAAACTGACTGCGGCAGACGTGATACCGTATCATGTCGTGGTACTGGTGACTGAGTGTCGAGAAGCCGGACGCGCTGTAGGAAAACATGACCTGCGGCGTGAAGAAGTGTTCGCCCGCGCCGAGATTCCAGCGGAATTGACTGTCATGAATCCCGGTCACGACGCGCACACTGTTAAGGTAGTCCTTTTCAAACTCCGTCTTGTGGTTGCCCGACCACAACAGCATGAAGCCGTAACATTCGCCGGAATACTCGCGGGTTTCGGGCGCGCAGAGAATCGTAAACGGGTTGTGGTGGTGACTGCTCATGCCGCGCCGCGATTCGACGCTTTGCACACTGTTGGAGAGCGGCACGCGTTGCGGCTGACGTTCCATGCAGTGGCGTCCGTGGAAGTGGAGCAGTTCCCAGTTGCCGGAGAGGAAGTCGACACAGGCGGACGCGGCTTTTTCCAGATAAATCACGCTGTCGCCGCCGTTGACGATTTCGGCGGCGCGGGTGATAATGTCGCGTTCCTCGAACACGCCATAGTAAAGGTGTACTTGCAAGGCGGAGGCGGTGTCGCGGAGCGTGACAACAAGTGTCGCGGAATCGTCGGGGGAGCGGTCAAACGCGGCGGGGAGGCCGGGGAGAGAATAAGCTCCCGAACGGATTTCATGTCCGGCGTAACGCAAATCGGCGGCGTAACTGCCATCGGCGTGAACCGCGCAAAGCGCCGGGACGCGGTAATCTCCGGCGTTGAATCCGGTGTACTCCTGCGGGGTGGTGTCCTGCGACACGCCGCGGTTGTTGCGGAACTCAATAGGGTTGCCGGAGAAACCACGGTCGTAGTCGCGCAACAGATAGCGGAAGTCGGCACCGTCGACGCGTTCCCCGTAGTACAGGTGGCGGAGGAAGCCGTATTCGTCCATGCACATTTGATACGTGCTGTGGCGCGTGTGGAGCGTCAGGAGATGGTTTTCGGGACTGTAGAGAATGCTCATAACTTATGTTTCCTCCCTGCCTGTGTCGGTAGACTGTTTGCGGTCTGTATCGGTAGCGGGTTCTTTCCTGTCCGTGTCGGCGACAGGTTCCGGGGGCGGAAGCGTACCCTGTGAACGGTAAACTTTCGGGCTGACGCCGTAGGCGCTCTTGAACATTTTGGAAAACGTCATGGGGTTTTCGTAGCCGATTTGCCGTGCCACTTCCTGTATCGGATAATTCGTCGTCAACAGCAGTCGGCACGCGATATTCAGGCGGTATCGTAAAAGGTATTCCTGCGGGGAAAGGCCTGTACGCTTCTTAAAGATGTTCGTCAGATAACTGCGGTTAATGCCGATATGCCGGGCGATGTCGCGTATTTTGACCGTCGCGTACTGACAGCGTATCACGTCCAAGGCGTGGTCAACGTAAATGTCACAGGAATCGTCATGGCGTCGGGGCGGGGTCACGCGGTCTCCGGCCTCAATCATCAGCGCGATAAACTCCGTGGTGAGGCTCAGGCGGCGGAGTTCGTTTCGGAACGTATTCTCCCGGCACTCCAACAGTTTCCACGTCAGCATGAGAAACTCGTTGGTGTCCATGTAGCAGTCACGGGCGTTGACGCCGTCTGGGAATCCGGCGGCGTCCATGCAGTCCTTGGCGGACGCGCCGTTGAAGGACACCCAACAGTAATGCCACGGGTCTTGCGCGTCGGCCTGATACAGCACGGTCTCCGACGGTTTCAGCAAAAAGGCCTGTCTGCCGTGCAGATGATACGTCCGCTCTCCCACGCGGAGCGTACCCTGTCCCGACAGGACGACGTGCAAATGATAATTTTCCCGCACACGCGGCCCCACACAGAAACCGGGCTTGCACTGTTCCACGCCGCAGAAGGTCGGGTAAAGTTCCAACGTGTTCTTTTGCCGGTACTTCAGACAGGTAACGTGTTTCGCCTGATAATAAGTAATCTCTTCGTTGTCGCGGTTCATAGACTGTCCGTTCCTCTCTTCCGGAACGCGGAAAGCGCGTTGTGTTTCGCAACATGTCATTATACACGATTTCGGGGCGTTTTCAACCGGATTATTGTGGGATGTTTATGTGCTATTGTGGGAAATTCAGGATATTATGAAATTCCGCTGTCACGGGCGGGGAATGGCGCATAGTCTGGGGTGTATTCAAGAAGAAAACGCCCGTTTGAAGGGCGTTTTCACGGCGGGAGGTAGTTTTTATGGCGGCAACGCACTTTTTCGCGGGCGCGAACAGCGGCGACGGATTTCGGAACCTGTTTTCCGAAATCGTGAACCTTGACGAGACGTTCGACTTTGTGATTTTGAAGGGCGGCCCCGGAATCGGGAAAAGCACACTCATGAAAACACTCGGACAGACCATGGAGGACGCCGGAACCACAGTCGAATACCTGCATTGTTCCGGCGACCCGGATTCGCTGGACGGCGTGGTATTCCCGGAACTGCGCTGCGCGGCGGCGGACGGCACCGCGCCGCATGTACTCGAACCGCGTTTCCCGGCGGCGGTTGACCGCTATCTCGACTTGGGACGCTATTATGACCTCATCGCGGCGAAAGAGTGCGCCGAAGCCGTGAAGGCGTACACGGCGGAGTACAAAGCGGCGTATGTCCGGGCGTACCGCGCCATGAAGGCGGCGCGGGCTGTCGAACTCGACGCCGCGTCGGCGGTGACATTCGACCGCGAACGCGTCGAACGCCGTTTCCGTGGAATCGCGCTCCGGGAACTCCGCCGTAACGGTAAGCAGAAAGGCCGTACCGTGCGCCGTTTCTTAGGCTCGCTGACTTGTCAGGGGTACGTGTGGCGCTTTGACAGCGTGGACACTCTTTGTCCGCGTGTGTACGAACTCTGTGACGCGTTCGGGTTCGCCGCGCCCATGCTCGAAAAACTCCGCTGTCAGGCGGTGTCGCGGCACTGGGACACCATCTGCTGTATGTCGCCGGAAAACCCCGAACAAATCGAACACCTTTTAATACCGGGACTGGGCGTGGGTTTTGTGAGTACGCGTCCGGGTATGGAGTACGGCGGGACGCCGTTCCGGCGTGTCCGCGTCGACGCCCTGACTACAGTCCCCGACAAAGGCGCGTTCCGGCTCGAAACCCGTATGGTGTCCGTACTCCGGCAGGAGGCCGTGTCGGCGCTCCGGGAGGCCAAAGCCGCCCATGACAAATTAGAGGCCGTCTATCATCCCTACGCCGATTTCGAGGGCGTCAGCGCCGTGGCGGCGCTGGAATCCGGCCGCCTCTTGGACTGTCTGCGGCGTCGCGCCCGCTGAATGTCACAAACCCCCGCCCCGCTCCCCCGCACGGCGGGGAGGTGTCGCACAGCGGCGGCGGGGCATTTTGACACATATGCCCCATGAAGAAAAGATTTCGGAACTTTCAGCCGCACAGGTCGAAATGTTCCGTACTCATCAATTTTGCATTGACAGTCCGCCGACGCCGTGCTACAATGTGGCGGAAGCGCCGGAACAGAAAGGACAACGGACATGACTGTGACAAATCTGGTGGAATTTAGGCGGAATCTCTCCGTTTTTTTGGAAAAGGCATGGTAAGTACCGGATTGTCTGAGGAGTGGAAAACGCATTACGAGTAATCAAAACCCGAAAATTTCGGGCTTTACTTTTCCGTGTCAAACTGCTATACTGTGAAAGTCTTGTCGAAAGACGGGATAAGCGGGGGCGTTTGTCTCCGGCATGACAGGAAAGGTGTGTGACTATGTATCAGTTTCTGCTCTATCTGACCGGGTGGCCGCTGGCCTTACTGCTCTTCTGCGGCGGCGTGTACTTTACCGTCCGGCTGAAGTTCCCGCAGTTCCGGCTTTTCGGCGAATCCATCCGGGTGGTGTCCGAGAAACCCGTCAGCGCGGACGCGACGATTTCCTCTTTTGGCGCGCTGATGATTTCCACGGCGTCCCGCGTGGGTACCGGTAATATTATCGGCGTATCGAATGCCATTTGCATTGGCGGCCCCGGCGCGGTGTTCTGGATGTGGGTCACGGCGGTATTGGGCGGCTCGTCGGCGTTCGTGGAATCGACCCTTGCCCAGATTTACAAGAAGCGTTCCCCCGACGGTATCAGCTACGGCGGCCCCGCCTACTACATCGAGGAAGCGTTACACAGTCGTGCGTTGGCGGTTGTCTTTTCGCTGGCGCTCATCACCTGCTACGGCGTGGGCTACAATATGCTGGCGTCGTACAATCTGCAATCGGCGTTTTCGGGGTTCGCGTTCTACCAGAGCAAGCCGGACGTGGTTCCGGCGGTGTTCGGACTGGTCATAGCGGTCGTTACGCTTTACTGCCTTCTCGGCGGCGGACAGCGTATAGCCAAGGTCACGGAAATCTTAGTCCCCGGCATGGGTATTCTCTACGTCCTGCTCTCGCTGATGGCGCTCATGCTGAATATCCGTAACATTCCGGGCATGTTCGGCATGATTTTCGCGGACGCGTTCAACTTCCGTTCGATTTTCGGCGGGTTCATGGGTTCGTGTCTGATGTTGGGATTCAAGCGCGGCCTGTACTCCAATGAGGCCGGAATCGGTTCCGCGCCGAACGCCGCCGCCGCCGCGGACGTGTCCCACCCCGTCAAACAGGGTCTCGTGCAAATGCTGTCCGTGTTCATCGACACCCTGCTGTTGTGCACGGCAACGGCGTTCATGGTACTGTGTTCAGGCGTCACGCCGTCGGAGGATATCGCGGGCGCGCCGTTCGTACAGCAAGCCTTATTAAAGACCTTCGGCGGCATTGGCCCCGTATTCATTGCCGTGGCTATGCTCCTGTTCGCGTTCACGACCCTGCTGGGCAACTTCTACTATATTGAGAACTGTTTCGCGTACCTGCTCCGCCGTCAGCCGTCCAAGCGGTTCATGAACACGGTTCGGACGATTGGCGCGGTGCTGATTTTCCTCGGTGCCATTATCGAAATGGGTCTGGCGTGGAATATCGCGGACATCTGTCAATGCGTACTGGCGATTATCAACATTCCGGTGTGCGTGATTCTGGGCGGGGTGGCGTTCCGCTCGCTGGACGACTATCTGGAACAGAAACGCGCCGGGAAAAATCCCGTCTTTCACGCGAAAAATGTCGGCGTGACCGAACACACCGATTACTGGCAGTAATTCCCCATAGCGCAAACAAGCCGCCGGCAGACTTACAAAGCCTGTCGGCGGCTATTTACGGTGAATCAGACGGTTTCGACGGTTTCAGATTCCGCGGGCGTTTCGGTATTGCTGGCTTTTTTGTCGGGTTTGCGGGCGGGCTTCCGGGCGGGACGCGTGGTCTGTGTGTCGGAAGTCGCGGAACTGTCGCCGGTGTCCTGACCGTCGGCGGGCGCGGCGGCGGGTTTCTTGGAGGGCTTCGCGGCCTGTTCGCCGTCGGCACTGGTGCGCTTGGACGGCTTCTTGGATTCCGTGGAGGTGTCGCCGGTGTCGGTACCGCTACGCTTGGAGGGTTTCGCGGCCTGTTCGCCGTCGGTACTGGTATTCTTGGACGGTTTCTTGGAGGGTTTCGCGGCCTGTTCGGAAGCGTCGTCCGTTGTGGCGGCGGACTTCTTGTGCCGCTTGTGCTTCTTGGCGGTCTCGACTACGGTTTCCTGCTGGGTGGGCGTGGTTTCCTCGGCGGCGGAAGCGTCGTCGGCGGAGGCCAGCGCCGGAACCGCCCCGGCAATCATCAGCGCCGCCAGCGCCGTGACCGCCATTCGTTTTACGCGCAACATATCAGAATGTCTGCTACTCGAAATATGGATAAATATACCCATATTGAGAAAATTCCTGCTTCATCCTGTGTGTTTTGGCGCTGACAAAGCAGACGCTACTCACAAGTTCATGCACAGTCCACAGGCGTAAATTCCCGATTAGCCATCGGTA
>JAFSRZ010000008.1 GCA_017445875.1 Oscillospiraceae bacterium
AACTGGTTCATGGTGTCGGCGTGGTCCTCGCGGGTCTTGCCCTTGCCGACGCCCTTGTCTTTCAGACGCGACAGACTCGGCAACACGTCCACCGGGGGGTGAATCCCCTGCCGGTACAGGGCGCGGGAAAGAATAATCTGTCCTTCGGTAATGTAGCCGGTCAAGTCGGGGATGGGGTGTGTCTTGTCGTCTTCGGGCATGGTCAGGACGGGAATCATGGTAATGGAGCCGGGATTACCTAACCGGCGTCCGGCGCGTTCGTACAACGTCGCAAGGTCGGTATAGAGGTAGCCGGGGAAACCGCGGCGTCCGGGAACCTCTTTCTTGGCGGCGGAGACTTCACGCAAGGCCTCGGCATAGTTCGTGATGTCGGTCATGATGACAAGGACGTGCATTTTCTTCTCGAACGCCAGATACTCGGCGGCGGTCAAGGCCATACGCGGCGTCGAGATACGTTCGACGGCGGGGTCATTCGCCAGATTGGAGAAAAGTACCGTTCTGTCAATGGCACCCGTGCGGCGGAACTCGCTCACGAAAAATTCCGATTCCTCGAACGTGATACCGATTGCCGCGAACACCACCGCGAAGTTAGAGCCTTCATCGCCCAGCACTTTCGCCTGACGGGCGATTTGCGCGGCAAGGTTGGCGTGCGGGAGGCCGGAACCGGAGAAAATCGGCAGTTTCTGTCCGCGAACCAGTGTATTGAGGCCGTCGATAGTGGACACGCCCGTCTGAATAAATTCGTTGGGGTAGTCGCGGGCGGCGGGGTTCATGGGGAGGCCGTTAATGTCGCGGTACTCTTCCGGGAGGATATCGGGGCCGCCGTCGATAGGCTGTCCCATGCCGTTGAACACGCGCCCCAGCATGTCGCCGGACACGCCCAATTGGAGCGGGTGTCCCAGAAAGCGTACTTTTGCGTTGGCGAGGTTGATTCCGGCGGCGCTCTCGAAAAGCTGTACTACGGCGGTGTCGCCGTTGACTTCCAGCACCTTTCCGCGCCGGACGGAGCCGTCGTGCAGTTCGACTTCCACCAGTTCGTCATAGGTGACGTTCTCGACCATGCGAACCATCATCAGCGGGCTGACGACTTCTTCCACGGTTTTGTATTCCCGAATCATACGTGCTCACCTCCCTGCGCGGCGATTTCGTCAATTTGCTGTGCCATATCAACCCGCATTTGGGCATAGGCGTCTTTGTACTGGTCGGCGGGTACACTCTTTGCGCGTCCGATAGTCTCACGCACCGGAATGGCGAACAGTTTCATAACGTCGGCACCCTTGGCAATGGCGGCGCGGCAAAGTTTGTCGTATTCCAGCACCATGGCAAGAAGTTTCTCCTGCCGGTCGTAACTGGAATAGCCGTCAATGTCCGTGAAAGCGTTCTGCTGTAGGAAGTCCTCGCGCACCATGCGGGCGGTCTCAAGCGTCAACTGGTCAGCCGGGGACAGGGAGTCTTTACCGACTAACTGTACGATTTCATTCAGGCTGGCCTCGTTCTGGAGAATGCTCATGGCCTTGGCGCGGTTCTGCATGAACGATTCCCCGAAGTTCTCGTCAAACCACGGTTTCAGGGAGTCCAGATACAGGGAATAGGAGTTCAGCCAGTTAATGGCGGGGAAGTGGCGGCGATACGCAAGGGACGAATCCAGCGCCCAGAACACTTTGACAATACGCATAGTCGCCTGTGACACGGGTTCGGAGAGGTCGCCGCCCGGAGGCGACACCGCGCCGACTGCCGTCAGACTGCCGCGCCGCTCGTCGGAGCCGATACACTCCACGCTACCGGCGCGTTCGTAGAACTGCGCCAGACGCGACGCCAGATAGGCCGGATAACCTTCCTCACCGGGCATTTCTTCCAGACGCCCGGACATTTCGCGGAGAGCCTCCGCCCAGCGGGACGTGGAATCCGCGATAACCGCCACGTCATAGCCCATGTCGCGGAAATACTCGGCGATGGTGATACCGGTATAGACGGACGCTTCCCGCGCCGCTACGGGCATGTCGGACGTATTGGCAATCAGCACCGTACGTTTCATGAGGCTTTCGCCGGTACGGGGGTCTTTGAGTTCGGGGAACTCGCGCAGAACGTCCGTCATTTCGTTGCCGCGCTCGCCGCAGCCGATATAAATCACGATGTCCACGTCAGACCATTTCGCCAACTGGTGTTGTACGACGGTCTTGCCGGAGCCGAAAGGCCCCGGAACCGCCGCCGTACCGCCTTTAGCAATCGGGAACAGGGTGTCGATGATACGCTGTCCGGAGCAGAGGGGGCGCTTCGGCGGATACTTGGTGGTGTAGGGACGCCCCACGCGTACCGGCCATTTCTGCGTCATAGTCAGCGGGACTTCCTCGCCGTTGTCCTTTTTGAGTACGGCGACAGTCTCCGTGACGTTGAAGGAGCCGCTTTGAATGCTCTTGATAGTGCCTTTGAGGTTCGGCGGAACCATGATTTTGTGAAGCACGACGGCGGTTTCCTGTACGGTGCCGATTACGTCGCCGCCGATAACTTTTGTACCGGGCTTGACGACTGCTTCAAAGTCCCACTTCTTCTCCCGGTCGACGGCGGGAACCTCGACGCCTCTTGTGATACACGCGCCGACTTTCTCCACGATACGCTCTAACGGGCGCTGGATGCCGTCGTAAATGCCTTCAATCATGCCGGGGGCAAGTTCGACGCTCATGGGCGCGCCGGTCGTGACGACTTCCGCGCCGGGGCCGAGGCCGGATGTCTCCTCATAGACCTGAATGGAGGCGGTATCGCCCTTCATGGTCAGGATTTCGCCAATCAGGCGCTGGGGGCCGACACGCACCACGTCGGACATATTCGCGTCGGCAAGTCCGGTGGCTACCACCAGCGGCCCGGATACTTTTACTACTTTACCGCTCAATACTATAACCCTTCTTTCAATATCCGTCGGGGCTTAGAGGATATCCGCGCCGACGGCGCGTTCAATGGCCCGCTGGATGTTCTCGCGCCCGACGCCTAACGAGCCTTCCCGCCCCGGAATCAGGATAATGGCGGGGCGGAGTTCGTCCTTGTAGCGGGAAATCACGTCGGGCAGAGCCACCGCCAGACGTTCCGTCAGATAAATGACCGCGTAATCGGATTTCGCCAGTTCGCGGATTTTGTCCCGCGCCTCTTCCGGGGACGTGACGGGGTACGTATCCAGTCCGAGCGCCTGAAAGCCCATGACGGATTCCCAGTCGCCGATAACGGCGATACGCCATGTTGTCGCCATGCAATCCCCTCCTTACACGTACCCGGCGCGGAGCCGGGAGCGGATAACGTCGGCGGACAGTCCGGCGGCACGGCCTAACAGTAAAATCCGAAGATTGGTGTACTCCGTCTCTTTCGCCGCGAGGTACGCCACAAGCGGCGCGTCGCCGAACGGCACAAACCGCGCCCCCGTCAGATAGTCCATAACCGCGTCGTCACAGAGTTTCTCGAAGGCGGTCAGGCTTGCGCCCTTGACGGCCTCCGCGCCGTATTCGGCGGCAATGGCAAGCGGCGTCGGGGCGTAGAGTTCCAGCAGACTTTCGCCGTTGGCGACGGAAAGCACACTGTCCGTATCGAGTTCGCCGCCGTCCAGAAGGACGCCTTTGAGAAAGTCGGCGTTGCGCCCCATGCGGAGTGTACGGACTAACGCCCGCAAATTTTCGGCGTCAATCATGATACGGACATAGCCTTGCAGAAACGCGCTTCCGGTGTCGGCGGCGATATCCCGCAAGTCGGCGTACATGCGGCGGTCAAGCGCGATATCGCTCAGTTGCGGGTCGCGGGTGGTTTCGAGAATGTCCTTGGCCTCCGCGACAGCCGCGCCCAGTTCGCCGGGCAGACTGTCCGTGTCGCCGGTGCGTACGGCGTCCATGAGTTCCGACGCCGCCACGCGTCCCAGACCGCTGAACATCGTATCGGGATTCGTGCCGAGTGCCGACGCTTTGACCGCCGCTTTCGCGTGGTGGTAGTCGTACCGGACGCGGAAAAAGTCCAGATACCGGGTGTCCGGCGCGCCGTCGGCGAGGTCAAGGAATGTCTCTTCCCGAATCGCGGCTATCGCCGCGTCCATGGCCTCCGGGCGACTGGTGTCGAGGTCGGGATATCCGCTCTCCTGTAACAGTTTCGCGGTGTCCTCCTCGGTACGCGCCTCTAAAAGCTGTTCCATGCGCTCCCGGCTCAGTAGCCCGTTCTCCATTGCCCGGATACGGGTCGAAATCGCTAAATAGTCAGTGTCTCTGATAGCTTTCGCCATAGCGTTCCCCCCTCACGAGGCCGACGCCTTGCGGAGTTCGGTTTTTTCCGGGAACAGTGTCCGCACAACTGCCGCGGCAGTCTCGGCGCGTTGCAGACGAACCAGTGTCTCAAAGGTGCAGTTGACCTCCACCTTGCGCCCCTTCAGGATGAAGCCGCCCGAAATGTCCGCCGTGCTGTCGGACAACGTAATGGACTTGCCATACTTCTTATTGGCGGCGTCCACGGCCTTTTGTCCGACACTGGCGCGGTCTTTCTTGGAGAATACCGCTTCCTCCCTGCCGCCCGTCGACGCCTCCGACATCAGCTTTGCAAGCACGTCAATATAGACATGTTCCGGCATTTCGCGGAGCAGTTCCAAAGCGCGCTCGTACGCCGCTTCGACCATTTCCTGACGCGCCGCAAGCGTGACTTTCCGCGCCTCCATGTGCGCCATGCTTACAAGACGCTCTTCGCGTTCGGCGGCGGCCTTCTCGTTGTGTTCGGAAAGCGTCGTACGCTCATGGTCGGCCTGCGTCCGGAAACGTTCCGTGACCGCCGACGCCTCGTCGCGGCCTTTGCGGAGAATGTCGTTGACCTGTTCCTGTGCGTCCAGTGCGATACGCTGTGTAATGCGTTCAATTCCGTTCATCGTTGAACACCCCTTTCCAGCGGGGGTCAGGCGCTGATATTGATAATCATCAGCATGGAGGCCAGCAAGGACAGAATCGCATAGAACTCAACGGTAATGCAGAGTACCATACCCTTCGACCAGTCGTCGGGCTTTTTGGCGAGGATGTTGATAGAACCGGCGGCGACGCGTCCCTGTGCGATAGCCGAGAACAGTCCGCCCAGCGCCATCGGCAGACAGGCCGCGAAATACTGCATGCCCTGCGCTACCGTGAACTCCGGGAGCGTGCCGGACAGCAGTCCCATGCGGAAAATGGCGAAGAACCACACCACCAGACCGTAGAGGCCTTGCGTGCCGGGGATAACCTGCAAAATCATGACCTTGCCGAATTTGGACGGGTCCTGACACAGAAGGCCAGTACCGGCCTCGCCGGCGATTCCGGTTCCCTTGGCGGAGCCGATACCCGACAGCACCGCCGCCAGTCCCGCGCCCAGAAGCGCCAGAGCCAGTCCGCCAATGGGGCCGAGGAAGGTTCCGCTCTGCGCTTGCAATTCGACCTGCTGAATCAGGCTCAAATCCATATCCATAGTGTTTTCCTGCTACTCAAAATATGGACAAATATGCCCATATCGAGAAAATTCCTGCTTCAACCTGCGTGCTTTCGCGCTGACAAGTCAGACGCTACTCACAAGTTCTCGCGCAGTCCACAGGCGTAAATTCCCGATTAGCCATCGGTACATATCCGCGCTCGATTTCGCGGATTTTTCTCGGTAGCTTATCCTTTCTTAAAATTTTTTAGAACTTGTTTTGCCCTTGGTTTTCGGGACTTGACCATTGACCAACCATCGCCCACAGGGTTCTGCCCCATCGTTATCCGGACTGTTTCAACCGGCACGGGTCATTCCGAGGTTCCGCCCGCTGTAAAGTCAGCGCGAACTAACGCCACGGATTTTAGGCGTCTTCCACCTTACGGTGACAAATGTCCACAAATGCGTATGCTTGACCGTATTTTTAGTAACTTAACGCCTCCTCCTGAAATGTTTTTATATGCGGGGGTTCGCCTTAAGAGGGCTGAACGTCCACAAATTTGGTATTGAGAGCCAGCGGGCGGAACGGCTGTCCGCCGTCCTGATAGAACTTGCCGAAGTATTCCAGACACTGCAAACGCAAGTCGTGGACGTAGCACCCTAACAGGTTCAGGGCAAAGTTCAGCGTGTTGCCCGCGAGAGAGATGATAAGGAAAATGACGATGTTGCCCGGAATCGCGCCGAGTGTGTTGAACACCTGTGCAATGACGCTTCCGGCGAGCATGAGCGCCATCAGACGGGAGTACGAGAGAATGTCGCCGAAATAGCCCGTGATGTGGCTGTACAGGGAACCGAAAATTCCGGTGACTTTGCCCATGCCCTCCCCCGTGACAATGGGTCCGGCAATGACCATGACGCCGCCGCAAATCAGCGGGACAGGCGTAACACCCGCGACCATGAGGCCAATTCCGGCAAACACAATCCACCATGTGAGCTCTTCCCAGACGGCGTCCATGACCTGTCCCTTTTTGATTTTCTGCGTGAAACTGATTGCCATGCCCGTGACAATCTGGACGAAGCCCAGACACATCGCCCCGACAAGTATCATGAGCGTGTCGTCAAGGGGCGTGAACAGTGACGGAAGCACAAAGTCTCCGCCTGTGGTCAGTTTGACGGCCTGCGTGAGAAAGTCGCCGAAAAAGCCGCCCGTAACCGCGCCCACGATAAACGTACTGACGCCGCAAAGCGTAAGCAGTCCGAACAGGTGTCCGGCGGTTCCCTTGGGCTTGTACTTGCGCGTGATGAGCAGTCCCGCCAGAATCATGAGCAGTCCGTAGCCCATGTCCGCCATCATGATTCCGTAGAACAGAATGAAGAACGGAGCCATTAACGGGTTAGGGTCAACGTTGTGGTAGTCGGGCAGGGAGTACATTTCCGTGACCATGTTGAGGGGGCGCGTGAACCAGTTATTTTTGAGCGCCACGGGCGGACGGTCGTCGGGGGCGGCCTCCTCCTCGTCCCACGCGCAGCCGTTCTGGTCAAGGAAACTCCGCACCGGCTGCATGGTCTCCTCCGGTGCCCAGCCCTCGAAGAAAATTACCGTGCCGTCCGTCAAGAGGCGTCCGGCGTTCTCCTCGCGGAGCAGTTCGGCGTTGAGACGGTCGGCGTACAGCCGCAACGCGTCGCGGCTTTCGCCGCACTGCGACAGCGCCGTGACAGTTCTGTCCTGTTCGGCCTGATTGTCCGACAGGAGCCGGTCTAATTCTGTGATGTTGTCGGCGGCGGTTCCGGTCAGCCCCGGAAACGTCGTCGCGCTGAAATTGTACGGGCGGAGAATGTTCTGTACGTTCTCCTCGTCATCCCGGTGGAACATCAGCAGGGCGCAAGTCTGTTCCCGACTCGCGCTGACTTCGTACACTTCCGCCAGCGCGTCGCCGAACGCCGTACGCACTGCGCCCAAGTCCGTGCCGCCCGGACAGGTTTCCAGCCGGAAAGCCACATGTTCCGTGCCGTCGTTTTCCAACGCCATGTCCAGCGACTGCCACGGGAGCAAGGCCGCCTTGCGCGTGTGCAGACGGTTTTCCTCGTTGCGGAGACGGGAGAGTGTCCGCAAGAGGTCATTAATCCTGACGCTGGCCTCGTGGGCGTCCTCGACAGTCTTGGAACTCAAAAACTCGTGTTCCGAGACGCTTTTCCGCTGGATGAACAGTCCTTCCTTGACCGGACAATACTGTTTCAGGGCGTCCAAGGCCGTCAGTACGTCGGTCAGTTCGCTTTTGGTACGCGTCAGGTCGGCGTCGCCGCGACGGAGCAGTGCCGCCCATTCCGGGTCGGACAGCCTTTCCTCCGGCTCGCTGATTTCCACACAGCCCAGATGGAGCAGTCCCTTTAACAGTTCCTCCCTCTGCGCCGACATCGCCATGACGCGGAGCCGCTTCATTTTGGTAATCATTCAGCGTCCCACGACCTTTCTGACAATGTAATCCGCCGCTTCATTGAGGTGCTGTTTCGCGGTCTGACGGAGTTTGTCGCCCTCCGCCCGCGCCTCACGGTCGATTTCCCGCGCCTTGACTTCGGCGCGTTCCTCCGCCTGACGCATGAGCTTTTTGTGTTCCTCCGCCGCGCCCGCCCGGACTTCCTTTATCAAGGCTTCGCCGCTCTTCTCGGCGTCGGCGAGGAGTTGCCGCGCCTCCGCGTGGGCGTCCGCAATCCGTTTTTGTCCTTCCTGTTCCGCGTCCGCTACTTTCTGGATTGCTTCCAAGGACATTTTTTATCACCTTCTCTCCGGATTGTCTTTCCGGTTTTGACGTTCCGCCGTCCGTTTCCAACATTTGCCATGAGAAGTTGTCGAAAACGGACGGTCTAATCTATTATAGGGGAAATCCACGCCACAAGCAAGGAATTTCTGGATAACACATGGATTTTCGTGTATTTGCACAATTTCCATGACACTTTTCCGACGTTTCCACAATATTTGCACGTTTTGCGGAAAACTTTCCGGTAGCGCACAATATTTGCCGTTATGCAACATGATATATCCGCGCTTACGATTTGGAAAGCTCTTGTTTCATTCATGGTGGTGCCGCTCGCGGCATGAAAGTTTGTCACGCCGTCGCGCCCTGCGACAGCAGTTCGGCGGCACGTTTCACGGTAGCCGGATAGCGTTCCGGCGACAGTTCCGCCGCCGCTGTCCGCGCCTCCCGCAACAGTTCGGTGTCGGTAAACAGATTCGCAATTTTCAACGGTGGCAAGCCGTGTTGACGTTCCCCGAAGAAGTCCCCCGGCCCCCGGAGCCGTAAATCCTCCTCCGCGACGCGGAACCCGTCCGAAGTCGTGACCATCACGCGCAAGCGCTGACGTGTTTCGTCGGCGCGGCTGTCCGATATCAGAATGCAGTACGATTGATGTTTCCCGCGCCCGACGCGCCCCCGCAACTGGTGCAACTGCGACAGTCCGAAGCGTTCCGCGTTCTCGACAACCATTACCGAGGCGTTGGGAACGTCAATGCCCACTTCAATGACCGTCGTGGAAATCAAAATATCTCCGTCACCCGCCGCGAACGCCGACATAATCCGCTCTTTGTCTTTCGACTTCATGCGCCCGTGTACCGACAGAATACGCCGTTCCGGGAACACCTTTTCGAGTTCGGACGCGTATTCCGTCACGGCTTTTCGGTCGTCGGATACCGCCGCGCCCTCCTCCACCATCGGACAGACAATGTAAACCTGTCTGCCCGCCGCCATTTGTTTTTCGAGGAAGCCGTAGACACGCGGACGGTAGTCCCCGGACACGGCATAGGTCAAAATTTTCTGTCTGCCGGGCGGGAGTTCGTCCAAAATCGACACGTCCAAGTCCCCGTAGACGCTCAGCGCCAGCGTACGCGGAATCGGTGTCGCCGACATGACCAGTACGTGAGGCTGACGCCCTTTCGCGTTCAACGCGCCGCGCTGTGCAACTCCGAAACGGTGTTGCTCGTCGGTCACGACAAGGCCTAAATTCTCGAACTCCACGCCGTCTGAAATCAGCGCGTGCGTACCGATTACGAAGTCCACTTCATGCGCGGCGACACGTTGCCGGATGTCGCGCTTGTCTTTGGCGCTGACGGAACCTGTCAGCAGTGCGACACGTACGCCCAGCGGCGTCAGCAGTGCCGACAGACTGTCATAGTGCTGACGCGCTAACAGTTCAGTAGGCACCATGAGCGCCGCCTGACACGCGTTTTGTACGCAGTAGTACACACACGCCGCCGCTACCATAGTTTTCCCGGAGCCAACGTCGCCTTGGCAAAGACGATTCATCGGGACGCCCGAACGCATGTCGGCGAAGGCCTCCGCGATACAACGCCGTTGCGCGTCGGTCAACGTAAACGGGAGCGCGTTGTAAAACGGCGACATGTCCGCGTCGGCGAACGCCTCCACGGCGTCCGACTGACGCTGTTGCCGGACACTCTGTAAGCCCACCGCGAGAAGAAACAATTCCTCGAACGCCAGCCGCCGCCGCGCTTCCTGTAACGCGGTGTCGTCCGCCGGAAAATGTATGTTTTCATAGGCGGCCTTGACGGGGCATAACTGATACGTGTGCCGCACTTCCTCCGGCAGAAATTCCGGGATACTCCCGCCGCAAATCCGCAACGCCTCCCGTACCGCCCAACACAACATCCGTTGCGACACTCCCGCGCTTGCCGGATATATTGGCCATATGCGCCCCGTCTCCGACGGACTGTCCGCCCGTTCCGTGACCGGGTTCGACATCGAACAGCCGAACAAATTTCGCTCTACTTTCCCATACAACACGTACTCCGTACCCGGCGACAACGCCGCTTTCATCCAGAGTTGATTAAAGAACGTGACACGCAAAACGCCGCTTCTGTCCGCTACCGGAACCTGTACCAAGTCCAGCCCGTCGCGGACACGCGTCACGGTCGGCGGAGCCGCCACAAAGCCGCGTACGCACACCGTCTCCCCGTCCGACAACGCCGCGATTTCCTTGACGGTGCGTCTGTCCTCGTAGCGGCGCGGGAACCATGTCAACAGGTCGCCGAGCGTCGCAAGCCCCATTTTGCGGAAGAGTTGCGCACGGCGGGAACCGATTCCGTGTAACGCCTGTAAATCTGTGGACAGTTCCGCCATACGCCCCGCCTCCTTACTGTAAATGTCACGCCTTCACGCGCTGTGCCTTTTTGCGTTCCAGCGCCGAAACGATGATTGCACACGACGCGTCGCCCGTGATGTTGACCGTTGTCCGCCCCATGTCGAAGATACGGTCAACGCCCGCCACAAGCGCGATACCGTCCACGGGCAGTCCCACCGATTGCAGTACCATTGCCAGCATGACCATACCCGCGCCCGGTACGCCCGCCGTGCCGATTGAGGCTAATGTAGCGGTTAATACGATTGTTATCATCTGCGGGAATGTCAGCGTAATTCCGTAGCAGGACGCGATAAAGATAGAACACACGCCTTGATAAATCGCTGTGCCGTCCATGTTGATAGTCGCGCCGAGCGGCAGGACAAATGACGAAATATCCTTGTCCGCGCCTAATTTCTCCGTACACTCCATGTTAATAGGCAGTGTCCCCACCGACGACGCCGACGAGAACGCGAACATAATCGCCGGAAGCATGCCCCGGAAGAAGTCCAGCGGACTCATACCCGCCGCGAACTTCACCGACAGCGAGTACACCACCACGGCGTGTACCACGTAGCCGATATAGGCCACAAGCAACACTTTCGCCAGTGAGCCTAACACGGCGGGGCCGTTCTCCGCGACTACCGGACACAGCAGGCAAAAGACGCCTATCGGGGATAACTGTACAATCATCTCCATGGCCTTGAGGAAGATATCGTTGAGGGTTTCCACGGCGCTGAAATCTCTGACGTTTTCGCCGCCCAGAAGCAGGAGCGCGAAGCCAATCAGCAGCGACGCCACGATAATTTGTAACATGTTGGCGTTGACGAACGGCGCGATAAAGTTCGACGGGAACATGCTCACGAGCGTGTCCATGAAGTTCACGGACGCGGAAGCCTCGTAGGACAAATCAGTAGTCTGGAGTACCGGGAAGAATCCCCGGAACAGATTTGCGAAGAAAAGCCCGATTGTAATGGCAAATGCCGTCGTACAGAGATAGTAGACGACAGTTTTCGCGCCGATAGAGCCGACTTTCCGAATATCCCGCATGGAAATGACGCCCGCCATAATCGAGAAGAACACCAGCGGCCCCACAATCCACTTGATGAGATTCAAGAAAATCGTGCCAAACGGCTTGATGTACGTGACGGCAAGCGACGCATGGGAGGTGAGCGCGATACCGGCGAAAATCGCCAGTATGAGGGCAATAAAAATCTGTGTCGAGAGCGGCAGTTTTTTCATAAAGTCCTCCTTTTCAGTCCGTGTCAAAGCGCCTACATGCCGTCAGTATAGCACAGTTCCGCGAAATATGCAACCAAAAGCACGGGAACCGGATTTCAAAACCCGGTTCCCATTGTGTCACGCCTCGGAGAGATTGTACTTTTTCACGTTGAGATGTAACTTGCCGTCGGCAAAGAACGAAATGCCCTCCGCGTTCAAGTCGGTGTTAATGGTAAAGGTCATGACCTTGGCGCCGTCGTCGACGAACACTTCCGCGCTGTAGCGGTCGAGAATCAGGCGGAGCTTGATTCGTCCATCCCTGTGCGGCACGTACGCCCGGCGCTGGTGGATAATCGCCCGGCGCGAGCCCGAAAACTTGCGGTCAACTTTCAGCGTGGCCTCGTGCGGGCGGAAACTGACACCGCTTCGGAACTGGTCATTCTTTGCGAACCGTAACGCGAAACGGTTGTAGACCGGGGAATCCGGGTCGGGTTCGATGGTCACTTCCAAGTCGACCAAGCGCCCCGCGACGCCCGGTAAAAAGATTTCCCCGTCCTCGACTGTCACATTTTCGTACGTGACTTCATCCCGGCGCAAGCGTTCCAGTTCCCGAATGGGCGTCTGGTACAGAATGCCGTTCTTCACGCTTAATTCGCGGGGGAGCGTCATTTGTCCGAACCACGGCGTAGACTTCACGTGCAAGTTGCACGTGTCCCAATTCTGCATCCAGCCAATCATAATGCGGCGTCCGTCGGGGGAAAGAATTGTCTGCGGCGCGTAGAAGTCGATACCGTAATCAATGGCGTGGTCGGATTCCTCCGTGAACGTCTCGGTATCGGGGTCGTAGTCGCCGACAAGGTAGAATGTGCCGTTGCCGTTATGGTACTCCAACTCCTTCGGGAGCATGTCCATGGAACTGCTCAACAGGACATGTTTCCCGTCCAGCTCAAAGAAGTCCGGACACTCCCACATGAGGCCGATTCGATTCCCGTTCCGCGCCAGCGCGTGGACGAGTTCCCAGTGTTCCAAGTCGACACTCTTGTAGAGCAACGCCTGTCCGCCCTGCGCGGCGTCGCGGTTGGCGATGAGTGCGCGGTAACTCCCGTCACGCGCCCGCCAGATTTTAGGGTCACGGAACGAGAAACGGCTTCCGCCCTCCGGCAAGTCCGCCGCCGTAATGACCGGGTTGTGTTCGTACTTGTGATAGTCAATCCCGTCGCCGAACGCTAAATTCTGCGTCTGCACCTCGCGGACTTCGCCTGTCTCCGTGTACTCCTTGGCGTTGCCGGTATACATTAAGAGGTGACGCCCGTCCGGGAGTGACAGCGCCGAACCCGAAAAACATCCGTCACGGTCTGACGGGCGGTCGGGGGCAAGCGCCGTCGGGAGATAGTTCCAGTGGAGCAGGTCGCCCGTGACGGCGTGTCCCCAGTGCATGGGACCCCAGTGGGAGTCGTACGGGTGATACTGGTAGAAAAGATGGTACTGTCCCTTGTACCAAGAAAAGCCGTTGGGGTCGTTGAGCCACCCCACACGCGCCGAAAGATGAAACGCGGGGCGCGCTTCGCGGGGAATCATGGATTCCCGCGCCTCCTCGTATCGTCTCGCGTCCCGCAATGCCTGACTCATTCGCGTTTGTCCTCCTGTGGTATTTTCTTAGTCCTTCATGCTGTCCTCTAAGGCGTCGACAATCGTCGGCACGACTTTTGTCGCCCGCTTCTGCAACGCTTCCGGGGCGTAGGGGAACGTATACGACACGTCGGACGCCTCAATCAGCGGCAAATCGTTGACGGAATCGCCGATACCGTACAGCGTGATATCGCCCCATTTGTGTTTCATGTAGTCGCGCAGAAATTCGACGCCCTTGCCCTTGGAACAGCCCTTCGGGGCGATGTCGATTTCAATGACATTCTGGAACGCCTGCACCTTGTCGCCGAATTTCTCATTAATCATGGCGGCGTTGGCGGCGGCCTCTTCCAGACTTTCGGTGTGTACGCTGACCTGATGAATCAGACCCGGCGGGCAGTCGTCGACGCCGCTGATGACGTAATACTTGCCGGGATAGTCCATCTTGGCGAACACGCAGATATCGCCCTCAACGTCGAGTGTCAGACGGTAGCCCTTGGGCAACATCTCCTTGACAATGGCGTCGGCTACATCCTTGTCCACGCCGCGCTTGAGAATCGGCTGGAAGTCTTGGTCAACGATATTCGCGCCGCTGCTGGTGATGTAGAAGTCCGGCTTGACAAAGCCCGTGATGAACGGCGTAAGGCCGCCGACCTGTCGACCGGTGCAGAGGCCAAACAAGTGTCCGGCCGCCTGATACTCCTTGATTTTCTCGACGTTCTCCGGGGGAAGTTTGCGTTCCGGCTCGGCCTTGTAGAAATACAGCGTACCGTCAAAGTCACTGGCGAATACTTTCTTTTTCATAAAACAGTCTCCGTTTCGTTCAAGAATCGTTTCCCCGCCCCGCACAAGGACGGGGAACGGCGGTTGATTTCAGATTACAAAGTCATCGACGACGGACGGCTTCATAGTCCAGATTTTCACGGACGCGCCGGGCGTGACCGTGTAATGGAACTCGTTTTCCGTCGGGTAACTGCGCGTGGTAAATGTCGCTTCTCCATCGTTGGCGAAAAATTCCGTAGACGAGCGGTCAATGAAGATTTGGAGCTTTTTGAGCGGGTTGTCAAGGGGCATATCCAGCACCTCGCCCACCGACTGGTTGAAACGTTTGTCCATGCCGGTCTTGTCAACGGTACACGTTTTCTTGGCGGCGTCGTAGTGCAGACGCATGCCGCCGCTTCCGTCTGCCTTCGTGAACAGATTCAGGTCAAAGTCGCCGTCAGCCGGACATACTTCCAGTTCACACGCGGCGGGTAATGTCCCGTCAGGCGTCACTTCCGCGTCGCGGAGCGTCTCAATGCCGCTGATGGGTGTCTGTACGAGACGACCGTCTTTCAGGCGGAGTTCACGCGGGAGCGACATACTGCCTTCCCAGTCCTCCTCTTCCGTGGGATAGTGGTTGTCAGGAAGGCCAATCCACGCGATTAAAATCGCCTTGTCGGGGTCGCCGACATTCGCCGCGCCCTGTGCCGCGTAGAAGTCGAAACCGAAGTCAAGATAGCGGTAATCGCCTTCCGGCGTGAACGTGAGGGTATCGTAGTCCATGGAGCCGATGAGGTATACATTATGGTTGGTGCTTTCGGCGCGTCCGGGGAGTTTCGTATACTGCGGGGAGAAAATCAGCACGTCTTTCCCGCTGATGTTGACGATATAGGGACATTCCCACATACCGCCGAACTTCTCGAAGCCGGGAACTTTCAATTCCCCGGCGAATGTCCAGCCCTTGAGCAGTTCGGGGGACTTGTAAATTAACACGGTTCCGCGCTTGTCCATGGTCTGCGCGCCGATGAAGATGAAATAGAGCTTCTTCTGTTCGTTCCAGACAATTTTGGGGTCGCGCTGATGTTCGCTGTAGTCGTCGCGGGGGCCAAAGAGGGGCTTTTCCAGTTTATGGGGACGGTTGTCGGCACCCAGCACCGCCGCGCAGGTGTACGGCGTGCGCGTCCAGTCCTCGTCACGGTGATTGCCGGTGTAGAAGAAATAAAGGTCGTCGCCGAAGGAAATCGCGGAGCCGGAATGTGTGCCGCGGTTGTCGTAGAAGCAGTCGGGTTTCAGGCCGATTCCGGCGTTGCGCCAGTGAATCAAGTCTTCACTCGTGACATGGTACCAGTATTTGAGGCCGTGCACCGCCCCCCACGGGCACCACTGGTAGCACAAATGCCACACGCCCTTATGGAGCGCAAATCCGTTCGGGTCGCTGGAAAGTCCCGTGACCGGCTGAATGTGGTACTTCTGCCGGTAAACGGACTTACTGATTTGTTCGTACAGTCCCCGCACTTCCTCCGCGTCTTGGAGTTCACGATAACGCTCTTCCCGTGTCCACTCTTTCATTGTGCCTCTCCTCCTGTATGCTTCCATTGATTTGTCCGCATGGGGCGGACGCGGCTTCCGTGGAAGATTATAACATACTCCGCGCCGCCACACAAGGGGAAAAAGCGCCGCCGCCCATGATAATTTCCACGCGTCCTTTTTGTCAGTTTTCCACACATTTCCATATTTCGCAACTTTTACCGCACATTTTTCTGTCCGACCCCCAAAAAAACGCCGCGAAACACGAATATATTTAAGAGAGGACAGCGGGATTTCGCTTGTAACGCTTGCAGTTTCCATTCGGCTGTGCTATACTGAACCAATGACAAAGAGAACTTTGCCGCGAATCCTGCGCGGCAGTTGCTAAAGGGGAAACTGACATGAACTATCTGGAACAGGAGGTCATCGCGGCCAAGACAGATGAACAGGCGCTCAACAGTCTGGTGGAGAATCACAAACAATGGATTCTGCGTTGTGCCTCGGAGGCCGCACACCGCTATATCACCGACAGCGACGACGAGTGGTCGGTAGCGCTGCTGGCCTTCTTGGCGGCAGTCCGGGGCTACGATGACACAAAAGGCTCGTTCCGCGGATTCGCGGGCGTGGTTATCCGGCGGCGGATTGTGGACTATGTACGCTCCGAGTGGAAGCACGGCGCGGAAATCCCGGTCACGCCGGGCGCGTTCGACGGCGAGTTACCGGAGGAGGAAGCCGCCGGCGTGAATCTACAGGTACAGTCACAGGTTGTCGCCGACTCCATGGCGGCGTCGGACGCGGATTTGAGTACCCGCACCCGTGAGGAAATCGCCGAAATCCAAGCCACACTGCAACGGTACGGCTTTTCGTTCTTCGACCTCGCGGAGTGTTCGCCGAAAGCCGAAAAGACAAAACGACAGTGCGCCTTCGCGGTGCTGACGCTCATGGGCAACCCGGTCATGCTCGAACAGCTCCGGCGCGGACGCATGCTCCCCATGAAAGAACTCAGTTCGACAAGCGGCGTGTCGCGGAAAATCCTCGACCGTCACCGCCGCTACATCATCGCCGCCGCCGAGATTCTCAGCGGTGACTACCCAATACTATCCGCTTATCTGGATTATATCAGGAAGGTTTGACAGCTATGAAAGGATTAGTGATGGAAGTCCGGGACGGCTTCGCCGCCGTATTCCGGGAGGACGGCGCTGTGGTGAAAATCCGGCAGAGCTGTCAAGTGGGCGAGACGATAGACTTGCCCGATTTGCCCCAAGAGAGCGCCCGGAACGCGTGGCAGAAAGTCAGCGCGACAATCAGCGCGTTTCCGTCCCGCTTCAAGCGCGAACCGTCGGCGGAACCCGCGCCGGATACCACGGAAATTATCTCCGGCACTGTCCGGGAGACACTCGACGGGCGGAAACCCGTCACGCCGGTGGATAGCGCCGCCGACGCGACGGATATCATTTCAGATACTGTCCGGGAGACGCTGGACGCCGAACCCGTTTCGCGGACATTTGACGAACTGTCCGCGACAAAAGTCACACTCGACAAGCCGCCCGCGCCGGAAAGCATGTTCCGCGAACCGTCCGCCACGGAAAGTATGTTCCATGAGCCGCCCGCCACGGAAAACGTATTCCGCGAACCGTCCGACGCTACGGAATTGATATCGACCGTCCCGCCGCAAGATTCCCTGTCCCGCGACGAGGAGGCAGACATTACGTCCGGCACCGTCTGGGATATCCCCGACGCCCCCGGCGACGTGACCAGCGTCATTTCTGATACCGTTGACAGCGCCCCCAAGCCCAAGAAAAGCGACCGTAAAAACGTTCTATTTCCCGCCGGACTTCATGTGCTGGATTCCATCAAAGACCGCGTGAACGCCGCGAAACCGTCTGAAAGTTCCGAAAAAACACCTAGAAAGTCAAAAAAGAAAGCATGGTGGAATGATTCCCGCTTCCGTGGCGCGATTGCCGCCGCGCTTGCCATTGTCATTCTGAGCGGTTCCGTTATGTACAACACCGCTATGGCCTGCGCTTACGTCTCCCTCGACGTGGACGAATCGTCGATTGAGTTTTCCATCAACCGCATGGGGCGCGTGATTGCCGTCAACGCAATCAGCGCCGACGCCAAAGGCCTCGCGCAGTCCCTGCAAAGCGATGTCAAAAACAAGACCGTCGACGACGCGGTCACGTATACCATGGACGTTCTCAAAGACGCGGGCTATCTCGACGACGCCAACGGCGAAATTATCGCAAGCGTCACGTCCAACACCGAAAAGCGCAGTATGGAACTCACGCAGACTGTCGCGCAGTCCGTGGAAAGCAGTAAGCAAAGCGGCGTGAAAGTCTATCTCATGGAGGCCAGCCGGGGCGACCGTGGCGCGGCACTCGCCCGGCAAATCAGCCCCGGACGCTATCTCATCCAGCGCTCGCCGCGTCCCCGCCGTGACGACACAGGCGCGTCCGCGGTGCCGGTCAGCCAGACGCCCGACACGCCCGCCACACCTGCCGCGCCCGATACGCCGGATATGTCCGCCGTAGAAGGACTTCCGACCGCGCCCGCACAGCCCGAAAATACGCTCAGGCCGGTTCTCGATTCCGGTTCCACACCGGCACCCGGCACCACAACCACACCGGGAACAACTACCACACCCGGCACCACGACTATACCCGGAACAACTACCACACCCGGCACCACGACCACGCCCGGAACAACTACCACGCCCAGTAGTACCATCGCCCCCGGTGCCACGACTACGCCCGGAACGACTACTACTCCCGGTACCACAACCACGCCCGGAACGACTACTACTCCCGGTACCACGCCCCCGCCAACTACTACCGATACCGGCGCGACCACTCCCACGACCCCGAAACCGGATACGGGAAGCACAACCAAGAAGAACAACACCCCCGCCACATCGAATAATAACAAGACCAGTTCCAAAAATAATACCAGTAAAAACAACACCGACAGCGGCAAGACGACAACGCCTTCCAAGCCCGCGACGCAACCCGTACAGCCCGCGACACAGCCTGTAAACCCGGCACCCGTACAGCCGACACCCGAACCCGTCACACAGCCCGAACCCGAAAACAAGCCGGACGTACAGCCTGAACCGGGACAGGAAAATAAACCGGGTGTCGAACCGGAACCGGAAAGCAGACCGGGCGTCGAACCCGAACCGGAGAGCAGGCCGAGTGTCGAACCGGAACCGGAGAGCAGACCGGGTGTCGAACCCGAACCGGAGAGCAGACCGGCTCCGCAACACGTCGAACCGGAACCGGAACAGTTATGGAGCAATGACCGTCCGGCAAGCAAACCGGTCGCGCCTTCCGGGAATGACGGCGGAGAGACCGTCGCGCCGCAAAAGGAACCGGCAAAACCGGATTCCGGCGAAATCTATACCCCCGAACGCCAAGACGACGGCGAAACCGTGAAACCCTCCAAGCCGGACACCAGCGCCCCGAAACCGGATACCAGTCCCGCACAGCCTGACGGCGGCGAAACAGTAGCGCCGAAACCGTCCGACAGCGGCGGGGAATCCTCCAAGCCCGCCAGCGAAACCCCGAAACCGTCCAGCGGCGGCGGGGAATCCTCCAAACCCGCAAGCGAAACCCCGAAACCGTCCAGCGGCGGCGGGGAATCCTCCAAGCCCGCCAGCGAAACCCCGAAACCGTCCGACAACGGCGGGGAGTCCTCCAAGCCCGCAAGCGAAACCCCGAAACCGTCCGACAGCGGCGGGGAATCCTCCAAGCCCGCAAGCGAAACCCCGAAACCGTCCGACAACGGCGGGGAACATGAAAGCCCTGCGAATACCGGCGGCGGAGAACCGAAAGCCCCCGCGCCGTCCGGCGGCGGAGAACTGGAAGAACCCGAAAATTATGGCGGCGGCAAATCGTCCCCTTCCCGTCAGGAAGCAATGCCATTTTCCAGTAACAACGGCGGACAACCGCCGATGTAAAGTCTCCGTGTTTGCGGCGTTTCTATGGCCATAGCGCCGCGGCGCGTATAATATAACGTCTCCCCGCCCTCACGGACGGGGAGACAGCTTTGGAAAGAAGATGTTGCAAGATGAAACTTTCATTCCCGCCCGTTCTGCGTTCCGTGTTCGGAAGCAAGGACGGACAGGCGTTCCACACGGAAGAATTGTTCCTCAAAAACGGCTCCCGTGACATTTACGGCGTCCTGTACCGTCCCGCCGGACATAAGCGCCGCTGGCCTGTTGTGATTCTGTCGCACGGCTTCGGGGGGTGTACCGGAAACTGTGTGCCGTACGCGGAGATTTTCGCGGCGCACGGCTTCGCCTGTTACGTGTTCGACTTCTGCGGCGGCGGCTCCGCCTCCCGGAGTTCCGGTCAAATGACCGGAATGTCCGTCTTGACGGAAGCGGCGGACTTGGACGCCGTGCTTTCCCAAATCCGGGCGCTCCCATGCGTCGACACGCGGCGGGTATTCCTGTGGGGCGAAAGTCAGGGCGGCTTTGTGTCGGCGTACGTGGCGGCGCAACGCCCCAACGACGTGCGCGGCCTGATTCTGTTCTACCCCGCCTTCGTGCTTCAGGACGCCATACGCGCACAGTACCCCAACCCGTCCGACATCCCCGAAACCGCCTTCATTATGGATAACTGGATAGGCGCTGTCTATGCCCGTGACGCGCTGTCCTTCGACATTTACGAGGTCATGCGGGGCTATCGCGGCGACGTGCTGATAGTCCACGGCGACCAAGACGCGCTTGTACCGCTTTCGTACGCCCAACGCGCCCAACAGGTGTACGCGTCCGCCGAACTGAAAGTGATTCCCGGCGGATATCACGGCTTCTGGGACGCGCTCGACGTTCCCGCCTCCATGGCGCTCAATTTTCTGAATGCCCATATTCACTAATTAGCCCCTTCCGTCACTGCGCGACACCTTCTCCGCCATGCGGGGAGGCGGAAAACGCGACATTTCCAGTGAAATTATCGCGTTTTCTTTGCCGGAAGTCCTGCGAAGCGCTCCTCATGTCTCCCCCACGAAGTGGGGGAGATGTCGCCGTCAGGCGACAAAGGGGCGGGGAGGGTGACGCGTCAGCGCCGGGTGGGGGCAGTTTTCATAACAAAGGCGACACTTTTTCGTCAAGTTGACGAAAAGCGCGGGGCATTTGTTAAAGATTTAACAAATTTTCGGGAAATGAAAAGTTTCCGTTGACGGACACGCAAAAACACTTTATAATAGTGTGGAAAGCCGACGTTTGCCCCGCTGTGACGGCGGGGTACTTGTCGCGGACGGTTCGGCAGAAAGGGTCGGCAAATTCAACAAACGGAGGCATATTCCATGAAAGAACTCTATGTTGTCAACTGTTGCAGAACGGCTATCGGCTCTTTTGGCGGCTCCCTGAAGGACGTTCCCGCCGCCGAAATGGGTGCCATCGTGGTCAAAGAGGCTCTCAAACGTGCCAACGTCGCCCCGGAGAACGTCGATGAAGTCATGTTCGGCTGCATTCTGACCGCCGCGCAGGGGCAAAACGTCGCCCGTCAGGTCGCCATCAAGGCCGGGATTCCGTACAAAGTCCCCGCCTACACGGTCGGCATGGTGTGCGGTTCCGGCATGAAGTCCGTGATTGAGGCGGCACGCTCCATCGTCGCCGGGGATTCTGATATTGTCGTCTGCGGCGGCACCGAGAACATGAGCGCCGCGCCGTACGCCTCCATGGAAGCCCGCTGGGGCGCTCGTATGGGCGATAAGAAAATTGTCGACTCCATGATTAAGGACGGCCTCTGGGACGCGTTCAACAACTATCACATGGGCACCACCGCCGAGAATATCAACGACGTGTGGGGCATTACCCGTCAGGAACAGGACGAATTTGCTTTCAGTTCGCAGAGCAAGACCAAGGCCGCGCAGGATTCCGGACGCTTCGACGATGAGATTGTCCCCGTACCCGTGAAGGTCAAGAAGGAAATCGTAGAGTTCAAGAAGGACGAGTTCCCGCGCCTGACGCCCGTGGACAAGCTCGGCAAACTCCGCGGCGCGTTCCCGGTCGGCCCCGAATCCCCCAACCCGGACGTTGTCCACACGTTTGAGCCTGCCGGAATCAAGGAAGCCGCCGACAAGGGTACGCAGCGCGTCACCGCCGGCAACGCCTCCGGCATTAACGACGGCGCGGCGGCTATCGTGCTGGCGTCCGGCGAAGCCGTCGAGAAGTACGGCCTCAAGCCCATGGCGAAGCTCATCGGCTGGGGACAGGGCGGCGTCGACCCCAAGATTATGGGTGTTGGCCCCGTGGTGGCGTCCCGTCAGGCCATGTCCAAGGCCAACGTGACCATTGACGATATCGACCTCATCGAGGCCAACGAAGCCTTTGCGGCGCAGTCCATCGCCGTGGCGCGGGAACTGGGCTTTGACATGTCCAAGGTCAACGTCAACGGCGGCGCGATTTCTCTGGGACACCCCGTGGGCGCGTCCGGTGCGCGTATCATTGTCACGCTGTTGCACGAAATGCAGAAGCGTCCCGAAGCCAAGAAGGGTCTCGCCACGCTGTGCATTGGCGGCGGTCAGGGTGTCGCCACGATTTACGAAAAGTGCTAATCCCCGACACGCGTTGTCATGAGAAATAAACTGCGGGGAATTGCGTTGATTCTGTTCGGGTTTCTGGTGGTCTACACAATGAACCTGTGGGACCCGTGGATTCCCGTGGTACCGGAAAACGTATTCCTTGGGATATGTGACATTATCGGGCTTGTGTTCGGCATTGCGGGCGTACTCTCCGCCTGTAGACCCGACGACCCGTATTGACAGGCACAAATGGACGGTTCCGCCGACGCGGAGCCGTCCATTTTCAGCACGCGGAAACCTGTAACAAATTCTCCTGAGCGGAAATTATCCGTCGGTGTTGCGTTTCGACGAACTTTCTGATAGAATTGCCGGTAATCGTAGAGCGTATTTCACCGCTGACTTATTGGGGAGACTCAACCATGACAGAACAGGAAGAGCGTTATTTCCATCTTTTAGTCAATAAGCGTACCGCGGGCGCGGACTGGCTTGACGAGCCATTCATGAGCGGCGTCAAGGTCAGCGTCACGGAAAAATACTCGGATTCGGCGCACTTCATTTATGAACTCCTGCAAAACGCGGACGACGCGGGGGCAACCAGTGCGCGTTTCGTCCTGTACCCGGACAAGCTGATTTTCGCCCACAACGGGACGGAACGCTTTACCATATCCGACCCGGACACGGAACAGGAGGACAGAGAGCGCGGAACATTGGGACATATCAACGCCATCACCTCTATAGGACACTCCACGAAAAACAAGGCGAAAATCGGCAAGTTTGGAATCGGTTTCAAGGCGGTCTTTCAGTACACCGCCACGCCGTGTATTTATGACCCTGATATTTTTTTCCGAATTACGCGCTTTATTGTCCCGGAAAGACTGGACACCGATTATCCGGAGCGAAAAGCGGAAGAAACTCTGTTTGTGTTTCCGTTCGACAACGGGAAAATGTCCAAAAAAGACGCGTACGCCGATATTTCCGAAAAATTACGGACACTCTCTTTCCCGGTACTGTTTCTGTCCAAGCTGGAAACGGTTACATTTCAGGCGGGGGACGATTCCGGGGCGTACGGGAAACAGACATTGCAGACCCGGACTTTCGGCGACACCGCCGCGCAACTGCTCGAACTGTCCGGGGAACGGGGCAAGGAACATTTATGGCTTTTTTCGCGTTCGGACGAGAGCGGGAGAATGTATAGCGCGGGCTTTTTTCTGAACGAGGCCGGGAAACTGCGGAAGTGTGACGAAGCCGCGTTTTGCTTTTTCCCCACGAAGGAACAGACGGGGCTAAACTTTATCATTCACGCGCCGTTCCTGCTGACGGACAGCCGCGAGGGGATTAAAGCGGGCGAAAAGCACAACAAAACCATGATAGAACTGCTGGCGAATCTGGCGGCGGACAGTCTGTCATATCTGCGCGACATTGGGGAGGAATCCGGCGTCCGCCTGATTGATGACGGCATTCTCAATATCATTCCCACGGACAGTAACCGCTTTCAGAACAGCGGGGGGAGAATTTCCTTTGCGCCGTTCTACGAGGCCATCAAGAAGAAACTGCAAACGGACAAACTGCTTCCCACAAAAACCGGGTACGCCGTCTCCCGACACGCCTACTATGCGGATTCTCTCGAAATCATGGACGTTTTCACAGACGAACACCTGCAATATATGACGAAAGACCCGGATGCGCAATGGATATTTGTTACAACCGGGGCAAAGTCGGCGTATGTAAAAGACCTGATTGGGTTTCATCGCATTATTAGTGAACACGATATTTTCTATGGGCGCTTGCGTAGTAGCTTACGGCGGGCGCTTATAAGGGGGATTGACGCGGCGTTTATAGAGCGTCAGCCGCTTGCGTGGCTGCACAAGTTCTACAAATGGGTATCGGAATCCGAAGCCCGGAAAGAGCTTGCGCGTAAAAGGCCGCTGTTCCTCTCCAAGAACGGAAAAGCCCTGCCCGCTTATGACGACAACAACCGCTTAATTCTTTTCCTGCCGTCCGGAGAAATGCCGCTGGAAGAAAAGACGGTTCATCCGGCACTGTTGGAGAATGAACAGACCGCCGCGTTTCTGGAAAGTCTCGGTATTACGGAGCCGTCCAAGCGGGACTATATCTACAATGAGATATTGTCGCAGTACGAGGACGACGCGGACATTGACACGGAACCCCATTTCAAGCTGTTCTTTGCGTATTACCGCGAGTGTCCGAACGCCGAAACAGACAGCTTTATTGACCTCATCAGAGGCTGTGAATTTGTAAGCTATTCCAGCGCGAAGGACGCCACGATTTATCGGGGGTGCGCTTCCGACTTATATTTCCCGACAAAGCAATTGCGGGAGTATTTCGCCGCGAAGCCGGAAACGCTGTTTGTTGACTGGAAAGGCTATCTTCCGTTGGTGAAAGACAACGAGAGAAAATACTTGGAATCTTTTCTCTCCGAACTGGGCGTGAAGAAAACCGTATCCATCAGCGTTGAACCGATTTCTTCTAACGTTGGAGTTACGCGTCGCTATGACTGGTTTTCTGGTCATCGTCACAGTGATACTTGGTGGGAACCTCGTATTGACGGCTTACAGGAAGCCTTGCGGGCGATAAAAAGCTCAAAATCGGAAAGTCAGTCCGTGACACTCTGGAATGTTCTGCTGGGGTTCATGGAATCGCTTCCCAAGGGCAAAACTCTCGCGGCGTCGTTGACCGGGACTTTTGAGCATTGGCCGCAGGGGAAAGGCAATCACGCACACCGAACGGGAACATTTGATTCACAAGACATGTCCGGTCTGCGTCAGAAACCTTGGCTTGTGGACAAAGACGGACAGTTTCTGCCGCCCTGTGAAATGACACGGGAATCTCTTTCGCCGCTTTATGACGATAAACACGCTTGCGCGAAGGAATTGATTGATTTTCTACAGTTCAAGCCCGTCGCGCCGCCCGTCGACCAGAACCGTTATTTGACAAAAAAGCAACGGGCATTACTCGCGTTAGCGGAAGCGGCGGAAAAGGCGGGTGTCACCGACAGCGCGGAGTTGCTAAGATTCATCGAGGAAGGCAAAAAAGCGGACGAACGCAGGCGAAACCGGGAACGTAATCAGGACACACAGCGCGAAAATGACGCATATGAAAGTGATACGGACGCCCCGGACGAAGAGCAGACTATCGCCCCGTCCGTGCGGCGTACGAGACGGGACATTATCCGCCGTACACACAGTGTCCCGACGTATCCGAAAGAGCCGCCGGAGCCGAAAGCGCGTCAGGACGCGGGCGACTGGGACGAGTACACCCGCCCCACGGTGGATTACGCGAAAAAGCTGGAACGTGAAGAGGAAAAAAGCGCCAGAGAACTTGACCGTATCGCGTACTTGCGGGAACTCCAAGACAAAGCGCTGGAACTGGAACAATATTCTTTGGGGTGGTTCAAAGTCCTGCTGGAACTGGAAGAGTTAAGCGGCGAGGAGAACAGCCTTGACAGCCGGGAAATTTCGATACGCTTTGGACACGTTGAGTTGGAGCCGGGAACAGTGCGGACGTTGGTTTTGAGTCAGCCCAGCCGGGGGATACCGCGCTTCATGGAAGACTTGTCCAATATTCCGCTGCTTCTGCGCATGGATTCCGGGAATAAGACTTTAGGCATTGAAGTCGTGAGTATCCGGGGCTATTCTCTCCGCGTGAAACTCAAATCCGGCGCGGAACTGGACGATATCGACCTCTCCGCCGTGAAAGAGGCGTGTATCGACGCCCGGAACCCGTCCTTCCTGCTGAAAGAGTGGCGGACAGCGTTTGACAGGCTTTCCGTGCCGGATACGGAGAATCTACGCGACAAATTATGTGAAAATATCCGCTTTATTTTCGGGCCTCCCGGAACAGGCAAGACAACTTATCTTGCGAACGCGGTTCTTCTGCCGCTCATGCGCCGGGAAAAATATGTACGTGTTCTGGTTCTGACGCCCACCAACAAGGCGGCGGACGTTCTGACGGCGCGGATTATGGAAGTTACGGGGGACGATTTGTCGTGGCGGGAATGGCTTGTACGCTTCGGAGCCACACAGGACGAGGATATCGAGCGGCGCGGCGCGTACCGGGAAAAGACGTTGGATATCAGGAAATTGTCCCGCAGTGTGACCATTACGACCATTGACCGCTTCCCGTACGACTATTTCATGACGGGTTCGGGAGAGCGTCTGACACTGGACGGGTTGCGGTGGGATTACATTGTCTTTGACGAGGCGTCCATGATTCCGCTTTTCAAGATAATTTATCCTCTGCACAGAAAAACGCCCCGCGAATTTATCATAGCGGGAGACCCGTTTCAGATTGGCCCGGTTGCGTCCGTGTCCATCTGGAAAGACGAGAACATTTACAGCATGGTGCAACTGGCGTCTTTCGACGCGCCCCGTACCATTCCCCACAACTACCCGGTGGAGACGCTGACGACACAGTACCGGAGTGTCCCGGAGATAGGCGAACTGTTCAGCCGCCTTACCTACGGCGGGATTCTGAAACATTACCGGACTTCGGGCGGACGCAGAAATCTTGGCTTGGAAAGCGTACTCAAAGTCGAGGCCGTCAATATCGTAAAATTTCCCGTCAGTCAGTACGAGAGCGTCCACCGGGCGAAAAAGCTGGAAAACAGTCCGTATCAGATATACTCCGCCCTGTTCGCCTATGAGTTCGCTTCGTTTTTAGCGGCACGTATCCACGAGGCGAACAAAGACGAACATTTCCAAATCGGCATTATCACGCCGTATAAGGCGCAGGCGGATTTGATTGAAAAGTTACTGCTTTCCTCCGCGACGCCCGACACCGTGGAAGTCATAGCGGGTACTATCCACACGTTTCAGGGTGACGAATGCGACATTCTGCTTGCTCTGTTCAATCCGCCGCCGTACATTTCCGCCTCCAAGGAAATGTTCCTCAACAGGCGGAATATTATCAATGTTTCCATCAGCCGGGCGCGGGATTACCTGTTCATGCTCATGCCCGACGAACGTACCGAGAATGTGGGAAACCTTGAGATTGTGCTTACGGTCGAGGGGCTTATCAAAGAACAGGCGGCATGGACAGAGTATCATTCCGCCGAACTGGAAAAGCTGATGTTCCAGAACGAGCGCTTTATAGAGGAAAACACATTTTCCACCAGTCACCAGAGCGTCAATGTCTACGAAATCCCCGAAAAACGCTATGAAGTCAGAAGCGAGGATTCCGCTGTAGACATACAGAAACGCTATAAAAACAATCCTGAGCGTTAAGTCTGGCGCGTATGGGGTTCAAGATATTCGTGCTGGCGGCGTGTCTTTTCGGGGCAGTCGAACCATGTTCTTTCAAGGACTGATAAAGCGTATAATCACGCGCCCACGGGAATTTGTCGCGGAACTCCCGTGCGGCGTGTGCGGTCTCCGGCGTGATACGGGAGAACGCTTTCCGAAACAGCGCCGGGCGCGATTGCGTCCAGCGCCGCTATAGTACAATTTCCGCCAACAGGCAAGACTTTCGGAAATAACATATATTTATGATTTCGTGTTTTTCCGCGTCAGTTTGTTTTCAGGGAATGGGGGCCGAAACTGTGCGGGAGCAGTTCGCGTAAAGTGTAGGTTTTCTCCTGTCCGTCGCCGTTGAGGCTGATAACCTCCATGTCCGGGGAGAACTCCGCCATAACCTGCCGACAAATTCCGCACGGCATACAGAAGTCACGGCCTTTCCCGGCAATGACAATCCGCGTGAAGCGGAGACGCCCTTCCGCGACCGCGTGAAATACCGCGTTCCGCTCGGCACAGATTCCCGCCGGGTACACCGCGTTCTCGACGTTACAGCCCGTGAATACAGTACCGTCCTCGCATTCCAGCGCCGCGCCCACCGGGAAATGAGAGTACGGCACGTAAGCGCGGCCTAACATGCTTCGGGCGGCGTCCTTGAGTTGTTCGTGCGTGACAACAGGGATGTCCCGTTTCCGGGCGTACTGTTCGGCGCGGGAACCCGTCCGGGCGCGGACGACCAAACGCGGACAGCCCCGGAACGCGTTTTCCCCGATGACCTCCACGCCGTCGGGAATCGACACACTTAAAAGTCCGGTACAGTTCTCGAAAGCGTAATCCGCGATTTCCTTCGTGTCCGCCGGAATCGTGACGCTTGTCAGGGAAGTACAATTTCGGAACGCGCAGTAGTCGATAGTCTTGACCGTGCGGGGCAAGTCCACCCGCGACAGCGACGCGCAGTCGGCGAACGCGTATTCACGAATGACCGTGGCCTCGGCGGGTAAATCGACCGTCAGCAGATTCTTACAGCCCATGAACACGCCGTAATCAATCTCTCGGATACCGTTCGGAATCGTGACGCTCCGCAGGCTTTCGCAGTTCTGGAAGGCGCGGTTGCCGATTTTCGACACGCCCGACGGGATTTCGAGACTTTTCAGCGCCTTGCACCCCGCGAACGCCCAGCAGCCGATTTCCCGCAGACTTTGCGGCAACTGCACACTGTTCAGGTTACTGCACCCCGAAAACGCACCGGTGGGGCTTTCGGAGAAGAAATCGCCCCGGATTTCCTCGACGCCCTCCGGGAGTGTCAGACTGCGCATGGCGATGAAGTTCAGAAAGACACCCTGTCCGACAGCCCGCACACCCGAAGGAATGACAATATTGCCGCCGGGGCCTGTATACTTTGTCAAAATGCCGTCCTTGACCGCGAATCCCTCTTTGTTTGTCATGATAACTCCACTCCTTGTGTCGGATTTGTACACCTTAGCGCAAGTATACCTTGTTTCGGGCGAAAAAACAACAGGTATCCGGCAAAAAAATACCGTCCCCGTGGACGGATAGTGAAATATCCCGACGACCTTTGTCAAGGCCGCCGGGATTGCGTGTTCAGCAGTGCAAGTCCACATGACTGAGTGTCCCGGCCTCGCCGGTCTCTTTGAGATAGATTCCCGTCTTGCGGATAACGCCGTTTGTCTCGTTGGTCTGCGCGTCGTTCAACGAAAATTCCGTGTCCGCGCTTCCCAGATAAATCGCGCCGACATTGGCCTCTTTCAGATTCATGAGTTTGTCGTTGCCCTGCGCGTCCTTTGTCCAGACGCGGAGTTTGGAGTAAACCGCGTCGTTTTCGTCAATCCAGCCGTTGCCGTCACCGTCGTGCGCGGCTAAGTCCGCGAAACCGTCGCCGGATTTCGTGCCGAATAACTCGCTTCCGTCGTCAATGACGCCGTTTTCGTTGTTGTCGAGCGCCAGAAAGCCGCTTCCCGCGCCCGCAAAGGAAATTGTCTCGTTTTCGCCGTCGCTGTCAAGGTCAAACTGGAATTTTGCGCCGCTTAAAGAGGTTACGTCGCTGTCCAGATTGATAATGAGCGGGTCCATCAGAATGACCTCTTCCGACGAAAACGCCTCATGTGTCGCCGTGAAGGAGCGCGACATATTCAGCGCCACGTCAAAGTGGATACTGCGCCCGTCCTCCGTGACCGCGACACCCTGTGACTGAAATGTCGTGGCCTCGCTCTCGGAGAATGTGACATTTTCGGACGTAACCCGCTTCCACGCGGTTCCGGCCTGTGTGGTGCCGATTCCGGTCAGTCTCCCGTTGAGCGTGCGCGGTTGAATGCCGAACATCCGGGAACGCGTGTCGACCGCCTGACAGTCGGGACTTCGCAAGTCAAGGGCGTCGCCCTTTTTGAGTTCCCCAAGGTGGAGCGGGTCGAACTTTGTTTTCCCGTTGAGGCTTTTCAGCATGGCCTGTAAAATGCCCTCTTTGATTTTTGCGACCGCGTCCTCAAAGTCGGACATACTCCACTGCGGCGGACTGTCCAGCGTCTGGAGGGCGTTTAACTGTTCCTGTGCCTTGTCCTGCTGTTTCTGTTGCTGTGACTGTAGTTTCTGCGCCGCCGCCGACACGGTGTCCGCCGACGCCTCGTAGACCGCCGCGAGCCGGGTCATGGAATTTCCGTCGACGCTGACTTCCATGACTGTCTTTTTCGCGGAAGCGTGGGATTCGTACGCGTGACTGGAAGTCATGGAAACCTGACTGCTGTCAATTTTCATAATCAATTCGCCTCCCCGATACATGTTTCTTTACATATACTATATCGGCTGACCGGCGCGAAACTTAAGAAATGTCGGGCAAATATTTTACGTATACACTATTTTCATACCGGCTTGACAGGAAAGACACGACATGGTATCATTTCGGCGACGAAAAGAGGTGTCAGTATGGGCAGAAAAGTCATGATTGCCATGAGCGGCGGCGTGGATTCGAGTGTCACGGCGTGGCTGTTGCTCCGACAGGGCTATGACTGCGTGGGCTTGACCATGCGTCAGCGCGACGAAACCGCCGATATACACGACGCCGCCGACGTGGCGCGGCGGCTGGGCATTCCGCACACCGTCGCGGACTTGCGCGGGGTGTTCCGTGAACACGTAATCGCGCCGTTTGTGCGGAGTTACGAGCGCGGCGACACGCCCAACCCGTGCGTAACCTGCAACCGCTATCTGAAATTCGGGACGCTGTTGGATATCGCCCGCGACATGGGCGCGGACTACATCGCCACCGGACACTATGCCCGGATTTGCTGGACGCCTTCGGTGTCGCGCTGGGCAGTCCGCAAGGGATTGGAGGCCGCCCGCGACCAAAGTTACGTGTTGGCGTGTCTGACACAGGCACAGCTTTCGCGGACGCTGTTCCCGCTCGGACGCCTCACGAAAGCCGAAACGCGTCAAATCGCCGCCGAACAAGGCTTTGTCAACGCGCACAAACACGACAGTCAGGACATATGTTTCATTCCCGATGGCGACTACGCCGGATTTCTGGAACGCTACACCGGCAAAACGTACCCGCCCGGCGACATTCTCGACACGGACGGGCATGTGTTAGGCGTACACCGTGGCGCGGTGCGCTACACACCCGGACAACGCAAAGGATTAGGCGTCAGCGCCCCGACACCGCTGTATGTGTGCGGAAAGTCGATGTCGGACAACACGGTGACACTCGGCACGAATGAAATGTTGTTCCGGCGGGAGTTAGTGTCGGACGACTGGACATGGGGCGCGATTCCGCCGCCGGATACGCCGTTCCGGGCTTGCGCGAAGATTCGCTATCACCACACGGAAGCCCCCGCCGATGTGTCGCCGTCGCCGGACGGCACGGTGACAATACGTTTCGACGCGCCCCAGCGCGCCATTACCACCGGACAGGCCGTCGTACTGTATCACAATGACACAGTTCTTGGCGGCGGCACGATTACCGCTGTAATATGAGACCCGCAACAAAAAGCGTCCCGTCCCCGTTGAGAGGACAGGACGCTTTCACCGGCGCGACGCGCCACCCTCCCCGCCTCCTCTGTCACCGCAAGGCGGCAGAGGGGCGAAACGCATACTTTACGCAAGACGCGGAACATCTTCATATTGACATTCCGGGAAGCGAAACTGTATAATACAGCGTAACATGAACCATTACAGGGGGATTTTTCCGTGAAGTTGTGGAAAATAATGGTACCACTTGCCGCGGCGGTCGTACTGCTTGCCGGGTGCGGCGGAAAGTTAGGGGCGCAGACGTTGAAAATGAACGTCGGCGCGGCGGAGGGTACAGTCTGGCATACCGCCGCCGACACCTTCGCGCAATTAGTCGAGGAGAATACCGGCGGGCGCTGGCACGTGGATATCGCCTACGCCGCGTCCGTGGAGGACAATATACGAACCCTGAACCGCCTCTTGGACGGGAAAGCGGACATCGACCTCCGGGCGGTGTCGGACTTGCGGGAACTGGAAGCGCGGTTGTCGGTACTTTCGTTGCCGTGGCTGTTCACGGACTATCAGGACGTGGACAGGCGTCTATTCAACGGAAGCGGCGGGGAGGCCGTGCGGAATCTGATTCGCGCCACGGGACTGGAACCGCTTTCGTTAGCCGAAAACGGCTTCTATCAGGTGACAAACGACCGCCGCCCGATAGCGGCTCCGGCGGATTTCCGCTGGCTGACAATCCGCGTCGGGGACAGCGTGTCGGAAGCGGCACTGTTTACGGGCTTCGGCGCGGAACCTGTCCGAATGGACTGGGGCGAGACATTCGCCGCACTCCGGGACGGTGCCGTTTTGGGACAGCAGAACACGTTAGAGGCGATACGCGCCGCGCAAGTCGACCGTGTACAGCGGTACTTGACGGTCTGGAACTGTGTCTATGACCCGTTATGCCTGAGCGTATCGGCGGAACTCTGGGCGAGGCTGTCCGACGGGGACAAGGAAGTGTTCTATTCCGCGGCGCGGGAGGCCTGCGCCGCCGAAATCGCCGCTTCCCGCGCACAGGATACCGAAATTTTGTCGAGACTGCGTAACTCCGGCGTACAGGTCACAGTCTTGGCACAACGGCAGATACAGGCATTCCGCGCCGCCGCCGAGCCGGTTTACGCGGCGTGGCGCGGCGACCACGGCGACGAGTTGCTTTCCGCGCTGGGCTATTCCGGCTGACACGCGCATAGTCTCAACAGAGGAAGATTTTCAGGAAACAGGGGGGAATTATCTTGTTGATTCATCGGATATCCGCCGACTGGAAGGACGGTTCCGGCGGCACGTTGGAACTCCGCGACGGGCTGAACATTATCAACGCACAACAGCCGGATTGGGGCGAGGCCTTCTGTACGCTCCTGTACGGCGCGGACGACAAAAGCCCCGAACGCGCCGAAATGGAGTGCGAAGTATCGGGACACACGCTGACGCTTACGCAAGACGGCGACGCGTTCCGCGTGTCGGGCGACGTGTCGGAAGAACTGACAGCGGACAAGCGCGGGGAAGTCCTGACAGGTGTCGGGCGTGAGGCTTACGAAAATCTGGCCTGTGTGGCGTGGGACACGGAAGCGGTCACGGCGGAACCCGTGCGGGAAATCGAAAGCCGTCTGAGCCGCTTCGACGCCCGTATGGAGGAACTCGAACGCCGGGAGGCCACGCTAAATCGTGCCTTGCGCGGCACCGAAAGCGGACAGGCCGCGCCCGTGCCGGACGGCGTACCGGACTTGTACACGCTGACCGCCGCCTATGCCGCTATGAAACATAAGTTGGACGAGGACAAGATACCGGAAATGGACGAGATTTCCCATTTGCGCGGTGCGATTGTCAATATCATGACCGCCGGGAAACAGCTCGACAAGGCCGAGGCCGAACAGGAAGCCGCCGAAAGTGTCCTTGCCGCCGCAAAGGCCGACGTGGACGCCACACGCTTCGCGGGCATGACCCCGGAAGAGGCCGAACAAAGTCCCCTGAAACTCCCGTTCCGTCCGGTCATTCCGAAATGGCTTGCGATTGCCTTCGGCGTGACAGTGGCGCTTGGAGCCTTGTTTTTGTTCCACAGTCCGGGGGCGTGGTATCCGCTGACATGGTTTCTGTACGTGGGACTGGGGATTCTGTCGGGGTGGCTTGTCCGGAAGTGGGACGAACGCTGGGTCATTGAGGCCGCCAAACGCCGGAATCAGTGGGAATCGGACTTGGTCCGCTACGCGGAACTCTACCGCGTCATGGAGGAAGCGCGGGCGGCGGCTGATATCAAGATTGCCGCGACGGACAGTCTCCGGGAATCGCTCACGACCAACGAACGCGGCATTCTGCGGGAAATCCACCGTTTCGCGCCGGAGGTGTCGAGCATGCAGGAGGCCGACGAACAGTTAAGACTCTGCGCCCGTCGCCGGAAGGAATTGTCGATTGCCGAGGCGGTTGTACGCAAGGCGGAGGCCTTGGAGGGCAAATCGGTTCCGGCGTTCGCCATTCTGGAACAGCCGGACACCCGTCACGCCGCGACACCGCCGGAACGTGACCAGCTCATACAGGCCTTGAACGCGGTTCGGGAGGAACGTTCGGCGTTACGTCTGGAAATCCGCCGCGACCGGGAGGAGCTTCACAAAAGCCGCGAGGCGGAAGAACAATTCTCCGAATCCCTCTGGAAACGCGCCCGCGTGTCGCTGGACACGCTGTCGGAAATCGAACCGGGTTTTCCGGCACTGGAACTTGTGTCGCGGTTCGCGGAACTGTTCCACGCGCTGACGGAATACCGCTACGCCGGGGAGAACCGTTTTCGGCTTGAGGTGCTGTCGGAACTCTGTTCGGGGGCGCTGTCCGATGAGTGGAAGGCGTACGCGGACTGTACCGCGCCGTTGAGTTTGTCGGTGTGTCTGGCCTGTTTTGAGCGCGTGTTCTCCGGGGACGCCCGCCCGCCGCTGTTGTTGCGGGACATCCCGCGAGGGTTCGGCGAGGCGTCCGCGACGGTGCTGGAATCCATGTCCGACAATCGTCAAATTCTGTTCTTTGCCGCCGAATAAGTGACGCCCTCCCAAATCCGGGAGGGCGTTTTGTTGGGATATCACGCCTGAAGCATGTCGCGGCCTCTATAGATAAACGTCACAATCTGGGCGCGGGTACAGCGTTTCGCCGGGGAAAACGTCGTTTCGGTCGTGCCGTTGGTCACGGAGTGTTTCACAGCCCACGCAACGGCGTTCAGGGCGTCGGGGTCGTCGGGTACGTCCGTAAAGGCGAAGCCGTCCCCGTAGGCCTCCGGCGCGCCCGCCAGTTTCCACAGATACGTGACCGCTTGCAGACGCGTACAGTACGCGTACGGGTCGAACCCGGCGTCAGTCAGGCCCTTTTCGTAACTCCAGACCGCCGCCTGATAATAGTAGGCGTTCGTCTCGATATCCGCCGGGAAGGGGTTGTCGATACTCGGCGCGGGACTGCCGCACGCCCGCCACAGGAATGTTAAAATCTGCGCGTGCGTGCAAATCGCGTACGGCGAAAAGGTCTTGGCGGTCGTGCCGTTGGTAATGGTCTGTTCGACGGCGTACAGAATCCCCGGCAGGAAGGGACTGTCCGCTTTCACGTCCTCGAAGGGGCTTTCCAGTTCTGACACGATTTCCGTTTCCGTAGCGGCGGCGGGAGGCGCTGTCTCGCTTTCCGCCACCAGTACCGGCACCGCAACCAGTACCAGCGACATCAGCAGGGCGTGGATGCGTTTGTGAATACGTTCTCTCATGTTGATTCTCTCCTTTTCTGCTTATATTCAAGGCTCGTTTAACGAACCAACGAAACGCTGTCCGGCACAAAATCGCCTTTTATCAGAATCAGTTTCGCGGACGAGACATTTTCACATGCGGCGATATCCTGTCCGGCGGCGTTCCCGGCGTTCCAGACATACAGCGCTGACATTTGTTGCTTTTCGTCGTACAGAGTAAGGAACAGTTGCGCGTTGTCCGAAAGCGTACTGTCCGGCTTGACGCCCTTGGCACCGCCGCGCAGGTCGGACAGCGTGACCACCTTCCCGGACAGCGTGAGGAGTTGCACGGGCGGGACGGGTTCCGGGGAAAAATAACCGGGGTTGGCAATACGGGCGTAGGCGGCGTCGACATGCGCGGCACTGTAGGCCGTCCCGGAAGCGCCGACAAGCGCCGTACAGTTCAGGAACATGTTTTCAGACTTGGCGTCGGACTTGACCGTGAACTTGTCCGAAGCGTAGATTGTTTTCAGCTTGGCGCAGCCGGAGAACATGGAGGACATGTCGGACACTTTATCGGTCTTGAAGTCGCTGATATCCAGTTCCGTCAGCGCCGAACAGCCACAAAACATTTCTTTCATCGTTGTGACGGCGGCAGTATTGAAGCCGCTTAAATTCAGTTCGTTCAACCCGGAACAGTCTTTGAACATATACGACATATCCGTGACATTGGCGGTCAAAAACGCGCCGGCATCCAGCGAGTGCAGGCCGGAACAATTTTCAAACATGGCGGACATGGACTGTGTTTTCAGCGTGTTGAAGCGGCTTACGTCCAGTTCGTTCAGGCCGGAACAGTTTTTGAACATAAACGAAATATTCGTAACATTCGCCGTATTGAAACTGTGGATATCCAGCGATTTCAGCCCCGAACAGCCGTGGAACATCATGCACATGTCCGTGACTTTGGAGGTGTCGAAGCCGCTCAAATTCAGCATTGTCAAGCCGGAACAGTTGAGGAACGTCCGGGACATAGCCGTGACATTGGATGTGTCGAAGTTATGCAAATCCAACTCCGTCAGGGACGAACAGCACCAGAACATCCACGACATATCCGTGACCTTGGACGTGTTGAAGTTGCGCAAGTCCAGCGCTTTCAGGGCGAAACAGCCATAAAACATGCTGTGCATTGTCGTAAGGGAGGACGTGTCAAAGCCGCTGATGTCCAGCGATTCCAGCGCCGAACAGCCGCGGAACATGACGGACATGTCCGTGACTTTGGACGTATTCCAGCCGCTCAAATCCAGTGATTTCAGCCCCGAACAGTCGCAGAACATGAGGCTCATATTCGTGACGTTTTTCGTACGCAGTCCGCTGAGGTTCAGCGATTCAAGCCCCGTACAACCGAGGAACATTTGGCTCATATTCGTGACGTTGGAAGTATTAGCGTTACTCAGATTCAGCGATTTCAGACCCGGACAGTACGCGAACATCATCAGCATATTCGTAACGCTGGAAGCGTCGAAACGGCTCAAATCCAGCGTCGTCAGACCCGAACAGCCGAGAAACATGCGCTCCATGTTTGTGACCTTGGATGTGTCGAAGCTGTGTACATCCAGCGTCGCCAGTCCCCCGCAGTGCGAGAACATCCACGACATATCCGTAACGTTGGACGTGTTGAAGTTGCTTACGTCCAACGCTTTCAGCCCCGAACAACCGTAAAACATACAATTCATATTTGTGACTTTAGATGTGTCGAAGTGGCTTAAATCCAGCGTTTTCAGCCCTGAACAGCCGTAAAACATCATGGACATATCTGTAACTTTGGACGTGTCAAAATGACTGATATCCAGCGATTTCAGGCCGGAACAGTTCGTGAACATACGATTCATATTTGTGACATTGGATGTGTCGAAACAGCTTAAATCCAGCGTTGTCAGTCCTGAACATTCGTAAAACATCCAGCCCATGTCCGTAACTTTGGACGTGTCGAAGTTGCGGACATCCAGTTCCGTCAGACTGGAACAGCCTTGAAACATGCAGGCTGTATCCGTGGCGTTGCGGGTGTCGAAGTGGCTCACGTCCAGCGATTTCAGGCCGGAGCAGTTCCAGAACATCCATTTTGTCGTTGTGACATTGGACGTGTCGAAGCCGCTTACGTCCAGCGCTTTCAGTTCCGAACATGCCGCGAACATCCACAGCATGCTTGTGGTTTGGGATGTGTCCAGCAGGTTCAGGTTCCAGAAAGATTCCAGAGACGAAAAGTCGTGGAACCAGTGCGCGGTGGAATGCGGCTGCACGGTGTCGGCGAACGCGACACGCGTCACGGCGGAAGCGGCCTCGTGCCACGGAACATCCTCCACCTTGTCGTAACCGTCCAGCGACACGGGGTATTTGGCTTGAAGCTGTCGCCCGGATTCGGGGGTGTCGCCGCGCTGGAAAACAAGCGTCTTGTCGGCGTAGAGAAGCGCGTAGAAACCGGCTTGCGTGTCCGTCGCGGCGGCGGCGTACGGGGAGAACAGCGCGAACAGGAAAAGAAACAGTGTCAGCGCGTACTTTTTCATGGTGGATTCTCCTTACAATTCATCTTTCTTGGGCTTTTCTTGTTCCTTTGTACTTTCCTTGCCGATACGAAATTCCTCCTTGCCAATCCGTATCACAAGCGGCGGACGGGGCTTGAGGTCGTGGAACGGTTTCACGGGGCGGGGTTCACGGTTGACTTTCGCGTAGGCCATTAAATCCGTGGGAAGGTTGCGCTCTCCGAGGCGCTGACGTATCACGAAGTCCCCCGCGTACCGCAGACACGCGCACACCGGCACCCCGAAAAACATACCCGCCACCCCGAAGAAACTGCCGCCTACCAAAATGGCGATAATCACCCACAGACTGGAAAGCCCCGTCTGGTCGCCGATAATTTTCGGCCCGATGACATTGCCGTCCAACTGTTGGAGCGCCAGCACAAAGACCGTAAAGTACAGCGCCTGCATGGGCGATACCAGCAGAATCAGAAACACACTCGGAATCGCGCCCAAGAACGGCCCGAAAAACGGGATAATGTTCGTGACGCCGATAAACACGGAAATCAGCGGCGTATAGGGGAAGTCCAGAAGCGAACAGCCGATGAAACATAAAATGCCGATTATCAGGGAATCCAGCAGTTTTCCGCGCACGAACCCGGCAAAGATACTGTCCACGCGCCGCGCCGCCCGGAGAATCCAGCGGACATTTTCCCGCGAGAACAGGCCGTACAGAATCCGGCGTCCGCTGGCGGCACACTGTTCTTTCGTGCCTAAGAAGTAGATGGAGACAATGATACCAATCAGCAGATTTTTCAGAAATGTCATGAAACTTATCATGCCGCGCCCGGCGGCGGCCATGAGGCTTTGCAACTGGGAGAGCATATCCGTGATATAGGTTTCAATCTGCGTGTAGATGTCCTGCATGCGTTCGCTGAGCCAGATTTCCGTTTCCGGGAAGCGCTCGAAAAGCATGCCAATCCAGCCGTTGATAGTGTGATAGTACGTCTCCAAGTTCGACGCCAGTTGAATGACACTCTTGTAGAGTTCGGGCAGGAGTATCGAGAGCAGTAAATAGACCAGTATCGACACTATCAGCCACACTATCAGGATACTGTATATCCGGGCGCTGGTCGAGGACAGTTTCCCCTCTTTGCGGGCTTTGCGGAGGGAGTCGAAAAACAGCCAGCCCTCAAAGAAGTTAATCGCGGGCGCGAGCATATACGACAGGAACGCGCCGTAGATAATGGGCATGAACGCCTCACAGAACTGTGACCAGAGGCGCGGGAGCTGTTTCGTGCCAAAGAAGGTGTCGAAAAACAACAGAATGGCGGCGACTGTCCCGAACGCGGCGATACCGATTTTGATATAGGCGGCGTGGTCTGTGTTGTTGGAACTGTTCTGCGGCAAAGTAAATCCCTTCTTCCGCGTGATATGCGCGCCGGAGGCGCTACAGGAGAATTATACACTTTCTTCCATGGAATTGCAATCCCGTTTTTCGTGTGCTATACTGTGCGGAAAATACGTGCGAACAGGGAGAGATTGGTTATGGACGCGCAGGAAAAGAAACTGCTGATGATTGTCAACCCCCGCGCCGGGAAAAACAAGTCACGCGGGCCGCTCTACGACGCCGCCGCGATATTCTCCGGCAACGGCTATCTTGTCAAAATTCACAACACGGTCGCGCCCGGCGACGCCCGCGACTGTGCCCGCCGCGAGGGCGGACATTATGACGCCGTGGTAGCCGTCGGCGGCGACGGCACCTTAAACGAAGTTGTCACGGGCTTGATGAAGCTGGACGCCCCGCCGCCGCTGGGCTATCTGCCGCAGGGAAGCACCAACGATTTCGCGGCAAGTCTGAAACTGTCGCAAGACCCCGCCGAGGCCGCCATGACCGTCGCGCAAAGTCCCGGACGCCGTCTCGATATCGGACAGTGGAACCGGCGTTATTTCGTATACGTGGCGTCATTCGGGGCGTTCACGCGAAGCTCGTACTCCGCCCCGCAGAATGTCAAGAACGCCCTCGGACATTTCGCGTATCTGCTGGAAGGCGTCAAGGACTTGGACAGTCTCCGCCCGTACCCAATCCGTCTGACCGCCGACGGCGAAACCTTGGACGGGGAATATCTGTTCGGCGCGATATGTAACACGCTGTCCATAGGCGGCATTGTCAAGCTCACCCCGGAACAGGTCGCGTTAGACGACGGACTGTTTGAACTGCTCCTGATTTCGAATCCGCGCACCCCCGCCGACTTGCAGGACTTAATGGTATCGTTCATGAATCAGGACTACACCGGGAAGGGGTTAATATTCCGGCACGCGGCGTCAATTCACGTGGAAACGTCGGACGTGTTGCCGTGGTCGCTGGACGGCGAGTACGCGCCGGGCGTCCCGTCGGTGGATATCGCCAACCGGCGTCAGGCGCTGTCCATGCTGTTGTGAAGGAAGTCGCGCCCCTCTTGGTCGTCTGACGGCGGCGCGGAGGGGCGTTTACAAGTGTTGCAATACAGGGAAAATTGTGCTATCATGTCAGTAAGTACGACGCGCAAACCATGCGGTAAATTGTGGAGGTGTAGCCTGTGAAGAAAAAACAACAATGTCTTTCGGCGTTCCTTGCGTTCTGGTTCCTGCTGACGCTGTTTCCGGCGTGGGTGTTCGCGGTGGACGCGGCAGAGGTTCCGGTCGCGCCGATTCGGCAGATTGTCAGCGGCGGTTATGACTGGTGGAGCGACAGCCGTGATGTAATTCACTATGCGGTGATTGACGCGAACGGCTCTCTGTGGATATGGGGAAGCAACAACTATGGTCAACTGGGGGACGGCACAACGACAGACCGTTCCACGCCTGTGAAAATCTTGGACAGCGTTTCCAGCGTCAGTCTGGGCGGCTATCATTCTGCCGCAATCCGTACGGACGGCACTCTGTGGATGTGGGGACGGAACAGCGACGGTCAATTGGGGGATGGCACAACCACAAACCGTTCTACACCCATGAAAATCATGGATGATGTTTTCAGCGTCAGTTTGGGCGCTGATCATTCCGCCGCAATCTGTACGGATGCCTCTATGTGGGCGTGGGGAGATAATGGCTACGGTGAATTAGGAGACGGCACGACTACAGACCGCTTCAAGCCCGTAAAAATCATGGAAGGCGTTTCCAGTATCAGCTTAGGCGAGCATTATTCCGCCGCAATCCTCGCAGACGGCTCTCTGTGGACATGGGGATACAACCACTATGGGCGATTAGGAGACGGCACGACTACAGACCGTTCCAAGTCTGTAAAAATTATGGACGGTGTTTCCAGCGTTAGTTCATTCGGTTTTCATGGTGCCGCGGTTTGTACGGACAACTCACTTTGGGGCTGGGGATACAACAGCAACGGTGAAGTAGGAGACGGCACAACCACACACTGTTCCGCGCCCGTAAAAATTTTGGACAGTGTTTCCAGCGTCAGTTTGGGCTATTCCCATTCCACCGCAATTTGCACGGACGGTTCTTTGTGGATGTGGGGAGGAACAGGCGAAACGACTTGCTACAGCAAGGTTCCGATGAAAGTTCAAGACAGTGTTTCCGCTGTCAGCGCTGGCGGCGTCGGCGGCTTGTATATTGCCAAAGACGGTTCTCTTTGGCAATATACTATGGACGGAATCCCGCCTTCCAAAACACAGATTGAAATAAAGTCTTTCTCTCCCGGAATTTATCTTAACAGCGAAAGTCTGGAACTGTTGACAGGCAACAGCGCGACATTGACAGCGACAATTTACCCCGAAAGTGACCGCGATTCCGCGTTTGTCTGGGCGTCGTCCAATCCCGACGTGGCGGCGGTCGATAACGGGACTGTCACGGCGAAAAGCGCCGGGGAGGCCGATATTACGGTCATGGCGACGAAAACAGGCGCTACCGCCGTTTGTCATGTGACTGTCCCGGCTCCGCTGTCGCTGGACAGGGACGCCCTGACATTGCGTGTCGGGGAGACGTTCCAACTTACGGCGACTGTCCGGCGCGCCTCCGGCGAGGAAACGGACATTGCATGGTTTTCCAGCGCTCCCAGTGTCGCTACGGTGTCCGACGACGGCACGGTATCCGCTGTAGGCGGCGGTACGGCGACGGTCAGTGTCATTACGGTGGACGGCGCGTGTAAGGCCGACTGTGTGATTACTGTGCCGTACGAAGTCAGCGGCGTGAAGCTCGACCGCACGTCGGCGGCGTTGCGTCCCGGCGATTCCATGACGCTGACGGCAACGGTTATCCCGGCGGGTGCCGAGGAACGGGACGTACACTGGTTGTCGTCCGCGCCGGGTGTCGCCACGGTCTCGAACGGACTGGTAAAGGCGTGGTCTGTGGGAAAGACTACGATTACCGTCGCTACGGCGTCCGGGGGCTTTACGGCGACTTGTGTTGTGTACGTCGATGACAGTTCGTGGCCTTATTCAATTTTGGGCGTCGCGGAACCGGAGTCGGGGAGTGTGGGCGTGGAAATCGCCAATTTCAGCGGCGTGGGGGCGTCGCTGATGGTCTGCGCCTACGACGGCAACGGTAAAATGCTCCGTTGCGCGGTCGCGGACGCCTCCCGGATTGCGCCGGGAATGTCCGGCACGTTGAAAGTCGCAATCCCGACGGACGACGCCGCGACTATTAAGACGTTTCTTCTGGACAGTGACTGCCGCCTTGTCGCGCCGGACGCCGCAAAGCGGTTAAAGTGACCATTTCTTGTCGACGATTCCGCGCCACTCTTCCCGGCAACGGGAACGGGTGGCGCGTCGCGTTCCCCGCAAAAATCGGAAAAAGGGACTACACAAACAGTAAAAAATATGCTATCATGACAGGCATTACGGCAGAGAGGAGGCTTTCCCAATGACCAGACACCGCCTCACGGTGATACTGTTATTCATGATGTTATGCACGCTGACGGGTTGCGCCAGTGCGCCCAGTTTCACGCTCAATCCGCAGGAACTTTACGCGCTTCCGAAGCTCCCCGCCAAGTATACCGAACTCAACGGACTGTTGACGGAAATCTTAAACGGCGGCGCGGAGTACGCCGCGCCCACGTCCGGGACTAATATCCAGTCCGTACAGCTCATCGACCTCAACGGGGACGGCAGAGAGGAGGCCGTCGCGTTTTTCAGGAATCCCACCGACGAAAAGCCCCTGAAAATCTGTATTTTCAGCGCCGAGGACGAAAGTTACCGTCTGGCAACACGTATCGAGGGTTCCGGCACCGCCATTTACAGTATCAACTATGTCGACATGAACAAAGACGGGCGTATGGAAATCGCCGTGGGCTGGAAAGCGGCGGCGGAACTCCAAGTTCTGGAAATCTATACCAGTGACGAGGAGGAGACACACCCGCTTGTCCGCACGGACTACGTAAAGTATCTGACATTCGACCTGAACGAGGACGACAAGCAGGAGTTAATCGTACTCCGCGCCGGGGAGAACGGCGACGGCGTTGCCGATTACTACAGTTGGCAGGACGACGAGACGTTAATGACCCGTTCCTATATCCGCATTTCGTCCACAATGGCGGAACTCAGTCAACAAGGGCGTGTCCGTTCCGGGAGTCTCCGCAACGGCGAACCCGCGATTTTCGTCAGCGGCATTACAGACCAAGGCATGGCTGTCACGGATATTCTGACACTGCGCGGCGGCGAAATCGCCAATGTCGTCATTGACCAGACAACGGGCGTTTCGGCGGAAATCAGTCCGTTTTGCTCGCTCTATCCGTCCGACTTCAACAGCGACGGCATTACCGAGACCCCCCGCTCTATTCCACTCCCGACGGGGCCTTCCGGTGAAACCGCCTACCGCCTCATTGACTGGCGGCAGTTCGACCGCTCCGGCGAATCTGTCTCCGTACTGTGTACGTACCACAATCTTGACGACGGCTGGTATTTACGCGTTCCGCCCGCGTGGCTGAACCGCTTCTACGCCGTCCGCACAACGTCCCCCGGCGAGGCCTCCGTGACGTTCTGTCTGCGCGAGAGCGCACAACCGTTTTTGCGCGTCTCCGCGCTGACGGGTTCCGGGCGCGATATGCGCGCCGTACGCGGCAACCGCTTCATTATCGGACGCCGTACCGAGACCATCTACACCGCCGAAATCCCCGACAAGAGCGTCGGCGGGGATTTCAGTATCACAGAGGAAGAACTTCGTTCGGCGTTCAGTCTGATTATCCGCGAGGACTGGCTGACTTCCGACAACTGACACTATCGCCCCCACCCGGCGCTGACGCGCCACCCTCCCCCAGAGGGGGAGGGCAAGGAGACAGCGTTCTGTATAGAGTACAGTTTGTGTGTTGCGGGACGGCGCTCTTGTCGCCCCCCTTTGGGGGGAGATGTCGCCGTAAGGCGACAGAGGGGGGCAAGCACCCCCACCCGCCACGTGTCGCCGCAAGGTGACAAAGGGAGGCAAACCGCATTTGTAACCACCACCGAAAGCAGAGGAGAGGGAGACATTATGAGAAAAGTTCTGGTATTGGAAGATGAATCCAGCATTCGTAGTTTCATTGTAATCAACCTCCGGCGCGCCGGGTACGATGTCATAGAGGCCGAGACCGGAGAGGACGCGCTCGAACGCCTCAAAGAACATCCCGACACCCGTGTGGCACTGCTGGATATCATGTTGCCGGGAATCGACGGCTTCGAGGTCTGCCGCCGTATCCGCGCCACGAATGCCCGGATTGGTATTATCATGCTCACGGCGCGCTCGCAGGAAATGGACAAAGTAACCGGTCTCATGACCGGGGCGGATGATTATGTCACGAAACCCTTTTCCCCCGCCGAACTGACTGCCCGTGTCGACGCGCTCTACCGCCGTTCGGGCGGGGAGGACTTGGCGCACTCCGGCGAAATCCGCCAGCCGCCTTTCCTGATGAACACCCGCAACCGTACACTTGAAAAGAACGGCGAACGAATCAAACTGACACAGGTCGAATACTCCATCATGCGCTTTTTCATGGAGAACCCCGGCAAGGCGCTGTCACGGGAGGAAATCCTTGACCGCGTCTGGGGCAAGGACTACTTCGGCGACCTGAAAATTGTGGATGTCAACATCCGTCGTCTGCGGCTCAAAATCGAGGACAACGTGCAGACGCCCAACTACATCACGACTGTTTGGGGATATGGTTACAAATGGGGATTCTGAATCATCTCAAGAACAGGGCGGAAAACCTGTCCATTCCGCGCCTGACGGGGCTTCGGCGGCGCTGGATTACCAACACCGTCGCGCCCGTGTGCGTCATTCTCATGACGACGGTGATACTGTTCGCCGCCGGGATTTCAAGCTACTACTTCGGCTCCATGCAAAAGGGACTGGAATCACGGGCGCAGGCTATCGCCAACTCCTTTAACGAATACTTCATGGGCAGCGGCTTCAACAGCTACTATCAGAAGGCGGTACAGTCTACGGAACGCTTCGAGGACAAAGACCGCGTGGAACTGCAATTTATCAACAGTCGCGGACGCATTGTCGTTTCCACGTCCGGCCTGACGGCGGGGACAACTCCCGGCACCGACGATATCAGCCGCGCACTCTCCGACAACCGTATGGCGGCCTTTCAGGGACACGACCCCGAAACCGGTGAAAATATTATGGCGGTTTCCCACCCGCTGGTGTATAATGGACGCGTGCAGGGCGTCATGCGCGTGGTAACGTCGCTCCGGCAGGTGGACAGGCAGGTCGTCACGGCAGTGCTTCTGATTACGCTGATTGTGTCGGCGGGTATGGGAATCGTGCTGGCCACGAACCTTGTATTCATCAACAACGTGGTGGAACCCGTCGCGGAGGTCACGGGCGCGGCGAAACGTATCTCTGACGGCGGCTACGGCTACCGTATCGACAAGACCTACTCCGACGAACTGGGCGAACTCGTGGAGAGTATCAACAATATGTCCCTGAAAATCGGGCAGAATGAGAAGATGAAAACCGAGTTCATATCTTCGGTCTCCCACGAGTTACGCACCCCTTTGACCACTATCAACGGCTGGGGCGAGACGATTTTAGAGGACCCCACCGGAGACCCCATGCAAATGCGGCGCGGGATACGCATTATCCTGAACGAGACCAAGCGTTTGTCGAACATGGTAGAAGAACTGCTTGAATTTTCCAAGATGGAGGACGGGCGTTTCACACTCCACATTGAACCGATGGACTTGCAGGCCGAGTTAGAGGACGCGATTTTCACCTATCGGGAACTGTTCAAGCAGGAGGGAATCACGCTGGAGTACGCCGTATCCGACGAGGAGGACGCGTTTCCGCCGATTTCGGGCGACCCCGAACGCCTGAAACAGGTATTTTGCAACGTACTCGACAACGGCGCGAAACACGGCGGCGCGGGTAAGCGAATCAGTGTATCACTGAACCGCGCCAACGGCTTTCAGACAATCCAAGTCCGGGACTACGGCCCCGGTATTCCGGAGGCGGAACTTCCGTTCATCAAGCAGAAATTCTACAAGGGTTCGTCGAAAGCGCGTGGAAGCGGTATCGGGCTGGCGGTGAGTGACGAGATAATCAAACTGCACGGCGGCACGTTCACGATAGGCAACGCGCAGGGCGGCGGCGCGGTCGTGACTATCAGTCTACCGGAAAACGGAAAATAAAAAGGGGGAACACACGATGAAAAAACAGGTACTTGGCATGACGGCGGCGCTTTTTGCGCTTATGCTGGCGCTCTTTGCGGGGGCGTACGCGGCGGACACGTCCGCCGCCGAACTCAGCGCGGCGAATACCGCCTACGCGATTCTGTACGAGGACGGGACGCTTGTTTTCCAGAACAGCAACACGCCGGAAGCCGGCAAAACGGTCAAAAACACGTACGAGGTCGATTTGAATGCAGTCCACAGAAATTCCGCGCCGTGGTACAATGAGCGGAAATCTGTCCGCGTGGTAAATTTCGCGGACAAAATCAGTCCAAAAGTTACGTCCTACTGGTTTTATGAATGTGAAAATCTGTACCGCGTAAATAATATCCAAAATCTGGATACCTCTAAGGTCACGTCCATGCGCTCTATGTTTTACGACTGTAGCGGGCTGATGGCGCTGGATGTCTCCCACTTCGATACCGCCAATGTCACGGATACGTCCTTTATGTTTTATTCCTGTGAAAATCTGTACCGCGTAAATAATATCCAAAATCTGGATACCTCTAAAGTCACGTCCATGCACTCTATGTTTAATGGCTGTGGAGAACTGACGGCGCTGGATTTGTCCCACTTCGATACCGCCAATGTCACGGATATGTCCTCCATGTTTAATGGCTGTGGAGAACTGACGGCGCTGGACTTGTCCTACTTCGACACCGCCAATGTCACAGATATGTCCGCCATGTTTTGGGGGTGTATAGAACTGACGGCGTTGGATGTCTCTCACTTTAATACCACCAAGGTCACGGATATGTCCTTTATGTTTTATGGCTGTAGAGAACTGACAGCACTGGATGTCTCCCACTTCGATACCACTAAGGTCACGGATATGTCCTTTATGTTCGACCACTGTAGAGAACTGACGATGCTGGATGTCTCCCATTTTGATACCCTTAAAGTCACGCATATGGAGCATATGTTTTTCGGCTGTTCTAACTTGAAAACACTTTATGCGTCTGACAAATTCACAACCTCATCTATACCGGAAACAACGGATTCTAACAGTCGTGATATGTTCAAAAATTGCACATCCCTTGTTGGTGGCAACGGAACCAAGTATGATGAAAGCCACATCGACAAAGAATACGCCCGGATTGATATAGTATCCGCGCCCGGTTATTTTAACGCCCCCGCACCCGATACACCGTCATTTGACGTACGCCGCGATGCGTATTCGTTTAGTAACAGTATGGCGTCTTTCGGTTACAAGTCACGCGGCGGTAGAAACGGCGGACAATATCCCATTCCTCCGGAATCGTTATTTGTAATATTCGGTGAGACGGTCAGAGCAAAAAAGCTCTACAAAAATATAGCCTCCTCTGAATGGGGTGGAAACTGTGCGGGTATGGCTGGGTCTGTGGCGTTATTCTATTCCGACAAAAACACAAATCCGGCTGATTTTGGAAAAAATGACGTGTGGTCACTGGCTATCGGCGACAAGAACAGTGAAATCACCGTCTTGAGATTTATTGAAGCTATGCAAGTAGCGCAATACACAGACACTTTCGGCAGGGTACGGGATAACAATCATGTTTTTTTCGGTCAATCTCTGAATAATCTCTATCAGACGGTAAAATCCAACATAGCAAAAGGCCATACGATACTGATTGCTATTTTCAAAAGAGGTGTCGGTGGACATGCTTTGATTGCCTACGGTGTAGACGATATCGAAAACAGAATCTGTATCTATGACTGCAACTATCCCGGCGAAATGCGCTATATGACGCTCTCCACCGACAAAACCGTATGGAGTTATAACATGGGCGGCTATTATGGTGTCTGGAGCGGTGCTGATGAAGCGTGTTCGATATCCTATATACCGTATACCGTGCTGGAAGAGATTTGGACGAAGCGCGGCAGTCTGCAACAAACTTCACAGCTTTTAACCGTCAATGCGGAAAACGTCACGATTACCAACTTTGACGGTCAGACTGTAGCAAGTTTGAAAAATGGACAACTGGTCACAAATGAGGACGGCGTATATGAAGTGGTCGATTTGTCGATGAACCGGTTAAAAGAACGGAGTATTTATTTGCCCCGGAACGAGGTCTATACGGTTTCAACGAGTGACGATATCAACTTAACCGCGAGTATGACCGACCAGCATATGAGCGCCGAAGTGACGACAAGTGCCAATACCGTGACATTTGGCGTGACCGATGATGAAAAAGAAAACAGTGTTATTATTGAAAACGCGTTGGCGTCCGATACGTACCTGATTTCACTGGAATCAGATTTTGACGACTTGCGCTTTAAGAATGTTATGTTGAGCGGCACAGGCAAGGACGCGGATATCACTGTCTCAATGAATCAGGACGATGGGCTAATATTTGACGGTAACATTACATCTCTGTCGGTTGACGGCAAATCCAAGATGTATGGAATCGCGTCCGCCGTGGCAGATAACGACAATTTGTCCATTATGCTGACTAATCCCAACGCCGTAACGGTTGCAGTGGCCTGTTTCAACGCGGATGGGCGGTTTTTGTCTATTAATTTGTGCGACGTACCCGCAGACGTTGGCACGGTAATAGTTTCCGTCCCCGACAACGCGAAAACAGCGCGTGTCATGCTGTGGGATAAGTCGCGGCGTCCGCTGTGTCCGGCATTCGTGACGGACATCAGATAAAACATCTGTTTGACTTTTGCGGTGGACGGTGGTATACTGTCCAAAGGAGGTTTTTATGGACGAAAAACAGGCTTGCGCGTTCCGTACGAGTATCGGCGGACAGGCGCTGATTGAGGGAATTTTAATGCGCGGCCCCGAAAAACAGGCCATCGTCGTGCGCGACCAGAACGGGCAACTTGTCGAGAAGGTCGAGCCGCTGAAACTCGTCAAGGACCGTTATCCGGTTCTGGGACTGCCGCTCATTCGCGGCACGGTAAATTTTCTGTCGGCCATGGTACAGGGCGTCCGGGCGCTGATGTACTCCGCCGAGTTCTACCCCGACGAGGACGATGCCGCGCCGTCGAAGTTTGACCAGTGGCTGGAAGCGCACATTCCGAGCAAGAAGTTAGAGGAACTCGTGATTGTGTTCGCGGTGGTGCTGGGAATCGGCATGAGTTTGTTTCTGTTCCTCATGCTCCCGACGCTTCTGACAGGGGCGTTACTGCACTTTGTGCCGGGGTTCCCGCTCTGGGGGCGGAACGTGCTGGAAGGTCTGCTCAAAATCGCCATTTTCCTGCTGTACCTGATATTCTGTTCCCGGCAGAAAGACATTTACCGGGTGTTCCAGTACCACGGCGCGGAACACAAGACGATTTTCTGTTATGAGGCCGGACTTCCGCTGACGGTGGAGAATGTGCGGATACAACCGCGACATCATCCGCGTTGCGGGACAAGTTTCCTGTTCGTGGTGATTTTCGTCTCGATACTGGTTTCCGGCGTGGTGTTCGGAATCTGGCCCATGACAAATCCGTGGTGGCGGACGCTCGTACATTTGTTGCTGTTGCCGCTTGTGGTGGGCATTACGTACGAGTTCAACCGCTGGGTGGGGCGTCACGTACAGGAAAGCCGCCTTGCACAGATTCTGACCGCGCCCGGCCTCTGGATGCAGAACTTTACCACGAATGAACCCGACGACAGTATGATAGAGTGTGCAATCCGTTCTTTGGAACTGGTCATTCCCGACGAGAAAGGTAAAGACACATGGTGAAAGTATGGCGACGACTTACAGTGGTCTGTATCTGGAAACCCGGCGGGCGTTGAAGTCCGCGGGTTCGGTAGCCTCCGACCTCGCGGCGCGGGAATTGGTCTGCGCCGCGTCCGGCAAGTCGAAAGAAGCGTTATTCCGTGACGGCAGTCTGTACGTGTCGGGGGAACTGGAAGCGCGTGTCCGGGAACTGGTGCGGCGTCACCTCGACGGCGAGCCGGTCGCGTACATCATCGGCGAGTGGGAGTTTTACGGTCTGACGCTTGCGGTGTCGCCAAGCGTACTGATTCCGCGTCCCGACACGGAAACGTTAGTTGACCGAACCGTGGACTATGTCCGCACGAAAGCGCCGTGCCGGGTACTGGACTTGTGCGCGGGCTGCGGGTGTGTCGGACTGGCTGTGGCGGCACAGGTGCCGGAAGCGAAAGTCGTGCTGGGCGACATCTCCGACGCCGCCCTGAAACTGTGCAGCCGGAACATATGGAGCAATTCCTTCAGCGGACGCGTGGTGCCTGTGCAGATGGACGCCCTCCGGGAACCTGACCGGAGAATCGGACTGTTTCAGTGCATTACGTGCAATCCGCCGTACATAGCCAGCGGGGACATCGCCGGATTAGATGTTTCTGTCCGCGACTATGAGCCACATTTAGCCCTTGACGGCGGCGCGGACGGTCTCGACTTTTACCGTGCAATCGCGGGGAAATGGCGCGAGGCGCTGTATCCCGGCGGACGGATATTGTTTGAAGTGGGCATTGACCAAGCCGTACCCGTGGGGCGGATTTTACGGGAAAACGGTTTCGGGGAAATCGAAAGCTGTGACGACAGCAACGGTATTCGGCGCGTTGTCACGGCGGTTCGATACCCGGACATCTGATTACAGGAGGAAAACCAAATGGCAAGAGAAAAGGCACCGATTCCGGCTCCGGCACCCGCCGCCGATAAGAAAAAGGCCTTGACAACGGCAATGTCACAAATCGAGAAGGCGTACGGGCGCGGCTCCATTATGCGTTTCGGAGACCGTCCCGCGCCGACTGTGGGCGTAATTCCGACAGGTTCGCTTGCGCTGGACGTGGCGTTAGGTATCGGCGGACTGCCTCGCGGACGTGTCGTCGAGATTTACGGCCCGGAATCGTCGGGCAAAACCACGCTGGCCTTGCACGTTGTGGCGGAGGCGCAGAAGCGCGGCGGCGAAGCGGCGTTTATCGACGCGGAACACGCGCTTGACCCCTATTACGCGCAGGCATTGGGCGTACGCATTGACGATTTGCTGATATCACAGCCCGATACCGGGGAACAGGCGTTGGAAATTACCGAGGCTTTAGTGCGTTCGGGTGCGGTGGACGTGGTAGTAGTCGATTCCGTGGCGGCACTGGTGCCGCGCAGTGAGATTGAGGGCGAAATGGGCGACAGTTTTGTAGGCCTCCACGCCCGCCTGATGAGTCAGGCCTTGCGCAAGCTGACGGGCGCTATCGGCAAGACGGAAACCATTGTCATATTTATCAACCAGTTGCGGGAGAAAGTCGGGGTAATGTACGGCAACCCGGAAGTGACGACGGGCGGACGTGCGTTGAAGTTCTATTCGTCGGTACGAATCGACGTGCGGCGTATCGAGACCATCAAGAACGGTACGGAGATGATAGGCAACCGGACGCGCGCCAAGATTGTCAAGAACAAACTCGCGCCGCCGTTCCGGGAAGCGGAGTTTGATATCATCTACGGACAGGGTATCGTACACGAGGGCGAGTTAGTGGACTTGGCCGTGAAACTGGACTTAATGCAGAAGTCGGGCTCGTGGTTCTCGATGGGGGAACACCGCATTGGACAGGGACGCGACGCCGCCAAGCGTTATTTACAGGAAAATCCGGACATTGCCGCGAAGTTAGAGGACGATATCCGGCGAAATCTGGATAAACTGTCCCCGCCGCCGGGTGGAGGGCGTCCGGCACCTGTCATGCCGCCCATGCCCGAAAACCGTATGCCGCCCCCGCCGTTGCGGCCTATGGACATCAGCGCCGACGACTTCAACGATGAGGACTGACACGGTATGAGAATTGACCGTATCGAGCCTTCCAGCCACAAAAAGGGACGGGTTCTGCTGTTTCTGGACAGCGGAACCTGTCTGAAAGTCACGGAAGAGGAACTGTTGACATTTGGCCTCCGCGCCGGGGACGAACTCGACGCGGAGACGTTGCGCCGTCTACAGGACGCGGCGGGCGTGTCGAATGTCCGGGCAAAGGCCGTTGACATGATAGCGAAGCGTCCGCTGTCGCGGAAGGCGTTAATTCGGAAGCTGTCGGAGAAGGGCGCGTTGCCGGAGGACGCCGAGAGCGCCGCCGACTGGCTGACGGAAATCGGGGCGTTGAACGATACGGAGTACGCCGTATCACTGGCGCGGGCGTACGCCGCGAAGGGGTACGGAGCCGCCCGGATTCGCTCGAAGCTGTACGAAAAGGGCGTCCCGAAAGAACTGTGGGACGCGGCTTTGTCGGATTTGCCGGACTGCGCCGCGCAAATTGACGCGTACCTGTCGCGGAAGCTGTCGGGTACACCGGACGCGGACACGAAACGGCGTTTCACGGCGTCTCTGTTGCGGCGTGGATTCTCGTGGGACGATATCCGCGCCGCGTGGGAACGCGTCGGGGAAGATTTGGAGGAGTAATGGCGTATAGAGTATCGTTTATTTCATTGGGTTGCGCCAAGAATCAAGTCAACTGTGAACAGATGATGGCGGTTGTGGCGGACGCCGGGCATACAATACAGGTAGAGCCGGAGGGCGCGGATGTGGTGGTCGTGAACACATGCGGGTTTCTGGCGTCGGCCTGTGAGGAAGCCATAGACAACGTGCTGGAAATGGCGGAGTTGAAGTGTGCCGGACTGCTGAAAAAGATTCTGGTCACGGGCTGTATGGCGCAGCGCTACCAACAGGACATTTTGCGCGAACTGCCCGAAGTCGACGGCCTGTTAGGCACGGGAAGCTATGACCGTATCGCGGACGCAATCGCGGAAGTGATGTCGAAGGGGAGCAAGCCCTGTTACATGGGCGATATCCACACGGCGAACCAGAGCGGGGAGCGGATTTTGTCGACGCCGCCTTGGTACGCGTGGCTAAGGATTGCGGAAGGGTGCGACAATCGCTGTGCGTACTGCGTGATACCGTCCATCCGTGGGCGGTACAGGAGCCGTCCCATGTCGGAACTGCTGGACGAGGCGTCGGAACTCGCCGACGCCGGGGTACAGGAACTTATCGTGATTGCGCAGGACATCACACGCTATGGAATCGATTTAACGGGGCGGCGTCAGCTTGCGGAACTCTTGCGGGAGTTATGCAAATTTGACTTTCACTGGATACGTCTGCACTATCTGTACCCAAGCGACATCACGGACGAACTCATAGACGTTATCGCGGGGGAATCAAAGATTCTGCCCTATCTGGACATTCCCATACAGCACTGTAACGACGCCATTCTAAAGGCCATGCGCCGCCGCGACACGAAAGCCAGTCTGACGGCGGTACTCCGCAAACTGCGGGAGCGTATTCCGGGACTGGTACTCCGCACAAGCATTATAACCGGACTGCCCGGAGAGGATGAAGCGGCTTTCGAGGAACTCTGTCATTTTCTCCGGGAACAGAAAATTGAACGCGCCGGAGTATTTCCGTTTTCGCCGGAGGAGGGTACCCCGGCGGCGGAAATGTCGTACCCGGACGCGGAGGAAGCCGGACGCCGCGCCGAACTCGCGGTTGACGTACAGTCGGACATTATCGACGCGTACAATGAATCGGTGTTAGGCGACACGCGGGAGGTACTCTGTGAGGGGTTCGACGGACAGGCGCAACGATTTTACGGGCGCAGTTACGCGGAGTCGCCGGACATTGACGGGCGTATCTGGTTCACGTCGGAGCGCGACATTCCGCCCGGAACTTTTGTGCGTGTCCGCCTGACTGATACCATGGACGGCGAACTTGTCGGAGAGGAAGAAAGGAACCTGTCATGAATCTGCCCAACAAATTGACATTGCTTCGGATACTGTTAATACCGGTGTTCATGGTCATTCTGTACTGGGGTTTCCCCGGCGCGGAATACGCGGCGCTGTTCGTGTTTATATTAGCCAGTCTGACAGACCTGTTAGACGGCAAAATAGCGCGGAAGTACAACCTCATTACAGATTTCGGCAAATTCGCCGACCCGTTAGCGGACAAAATGCTTGTTACGGCGGCGCTGTTATGGTTTGTCGAGTGCGGCAAAATGCCCGCGTGGGTGCCGTTAATCGTGATTTGCCGGGAGTTCGCGGTCAGCGGCCTGCGCATGGTCGCCGCCGAACAGGGACGCGTTATCGCGGCGGGCTGGTCGGGCAAGGTCAAAACTGCCGCCACAATGGTCTGTATCGTGCTGATGTTCCTGCCGGTTCCGGCGCTTCTGAATACGCTTTGCGTGTGGGTCATCGCGCTGACAACGCTGTATTCTGGCGTGGAATACTTTATCAAAAACGCCGACGCGCTGTCGGATATGTAGTTGGAAAAGCGCGACACGCTGTGGCTTTATTTAACGCTTATGCCCGGTTGCGGCATAAGCGTTAAATACGCCCGTATCCCCCGGACTGTGACTGTCATTCTCCGCCCAATAGAAGCGGCTGAATTTGTCTGCCGCGGAGTGCCGCGTCGACGGTTTCCGGCAAGCGGGAAAAGTCCGCCACTAAAGAAGTCGGCTTGGCGCTGGCGTTGTCCTGTCCGAACGGAACAAAGTAATAGTTCTTGCGTACGAGCAGTTCCCCGATATTTTTCGCCCCGGCGGACAGTCCGTCGTTGCTGGACAGCGCAATGATAACGGGTCTGTCATTGCGCAAATGTGCCTTTGCCGCCATGGTCACGGCGCTGTCCGTGACGCCGTGGGCGAGTTTGGCGACGGTGTTGCCGGTCGCGGGCGCGATAATCAGCGCGTCTAAAAGTTTCCGTGGCCCGATGGGTTCCACGTCCGGGATTGTCCGGAGCGCGTCGCGTCCGGTCAACGTGCGGACTTGTTCCAGTAGGCTTTCGGCGGTTCCGAAACGCGTGTCCGACGCCGCGCTGATTTCGGATACAATCGGAATCACGGTCTGATAAATTTCAGTGAGTGTTTTCAGCGCCTTTAAGACGGCCTCATGTGTACAGAAGGAGCCGCAGAGGGCAAAACCAATCCGTTCCTGTCTCATGCAGGAAGTCACCCCAATTCCCTGAGAAGTTGGCACACCGTATCCCGGAGAATTGCCGCCGCGCCGCGTGGGACAATACGCCCCGGCAGTCCCCGCGCCCAAAGACAGGTTATCCCGTGACGGGATACCGTCTCCGTGTCGACGCACGGCTTTGAGGCCAAGTCCATCAGGAAACAGTGGGCGGGGAGTTCGCGGAGCAATTCCGAATCCAGTACCGGTGCCGGAATCGTATTGTAGACAATCTGGAATGGGGTCAGGGAACCCGCGAGACAGGCCGTGTCGAGGGCGTGAAAGCCCAGTACGCGTATCCAAGCGCGGTCGTCGGGGTTACGCGCCGCCGCCGTGACTTCCGCGCCGACACCGCGCAGACGTTGACACAACAGTTTCCCGATACGCCCGAAGCCCAGTACCAGACAGCGTTTTCCGGCTAAGGTTTCGCGGGTCTGCGTGACAGTCAGACACAAGGCCGCGTCGGCAGTAGCGGCGGCGTTCTCAATCGCCATGGGTTCCTGTTTCATGTAATCGGTCATGGAGACGCCCACGCGCCGCGCCTGATTTGCGACATCTGCCGGAATCAGTCCGGCAAAGACGGACTGTCCCGCCCGGAAATGTGACAGCAGTTCCCCGGCGGTCATCGACACGCCCGGACAGTTGAATGTTCCGTCCGCGTTCAACAGCGGAACCGGCAAAATGACGGCGTCCGCGTCAAGCACTTGTTCCAGCGTCCCGACATTTTCAAGCGGCGCGTCCAGCGTCCCGACATTTTCAAGCGACGCTTCCGGCGTCCCGACATTTTCAAGCGGCGCTTTCGACGTTTCGACGCTTTCAAGTGACGCTTTCGGCGTCCCGACACCGTAAGCGGAGACCGTGTATCCGTCCTGTTTGAGTAACCGGACTAATTCGGCGGCTCTCTGTCCGCCGCCCGCCACCCCAAATGTTTTCTTCATTTACAATACGCCTCCCGTACCATGCTATGGGGAAGCGGTCAAGAAGGTGACAGCGTGCCGTCTCTGTAAAAGCCCCGTTCGGACAGCACCAGCGCCGGGGCGATATCGTGCGCCTCCACGGGAATGGAATCCTGTAGGAGCGCCTCCCGGCACACTAAAACCGCCGCGCCGTGGTAGTCAGACAGGAAGCGGTCATAGTAGCCGCCGCCGCGCCCCAGACGGTTTCCGGCGCGGTCGCAGGCCAGACACGGTATCACCAAGAAGTCAATTTCGGACGGACAAACTTTCAGGGTGTCCGGCGACGGTTCAGGAATGCCCAGTACACCGGGGGCGAGGTCGTCCGGCGACGATATCCGCCGCATTTCCATGACGCCCCGCCCCGTACACAGCGGCACACAGACACGTTTCCCGGAGGAAAGCGCGTCCTCTAACAGCGGACGCGTGTCGATTTCCGCCCCGGTTCCCACGAAACAACATACGCATTCCGCATTCTGATAAGCGTCCATATGCCGCAACGCTTCCACAATAACACGCCCGGACGCGTCGCGGTAGTCAGCGGATAAAGACTGTTCCAGTACGCGCAGGCGCTGACGCAAAGCGTGTTTTTCGTCGGAAACGGTCATGTGTCAGCCCTCCAAGATAGCGGTTTCGAGTTCCGGCACCGTACGGACAACGCGTACCGCGCCGGCGGCTTGCAGTTCGCCGGGCTCGGCGTAGTCGAAAAACTCCACGCCGATACACGCCAAGCCGCACCGCGTCGCGCCCTCCACGTCGTACTTTCTATCTCCGACCATGACCGTGGCGGGCTTTTGGGCGTCGCCGATTCCCAGCCGCGACATAGTTTCCTGTATGACGCGGGTTTTGTCCCAGTCCTCGGTCAGCGAACTGCCCACAATCACGCGCAGATACGGCGTGAAACCGAACCGGTTACAGACCTGTTCACACATGCCTTGCGGTTTCGACGACGCTACCGCCAGCGTCACGCCGTGTTCGGTGAGGCGTCGGAACATGTCGACGACGCCGGGCGCGGGGGTGTTCTCGTAGACGCCTATGGGGGCGTAGCGTTCGCGGAAGGTGTCCACGGCGAGACGAACCCGCGCTTTGTCGTAGCCGCAGTAAAGCGGGAAGGAAACTTCCATCGGCGGCCCGATAAACTTTAATAGCGTGTCATAGTCCGGCACGGGGTCGCCCAACTTCTCAAAGGCGTAAACCAGACTGTTTACAATGCCTTCTTTAGAATCGGTCAATGTGCCGTCCAAGTCGAAAAGCGCGTACTGGTACATAATAACGTCCTTTCAAATCTGAAACGCGGTTCCGGTGTCGTGCCGGAACCGCGTAAGAGTTAATGGGATTTGCTTTCCTTGCCGCAATCCATCGCGGCGTGTTCGCTTACTTGTCGCAGTATTCCACGGCGCTTTCACTGGCAATCGTGCCGAAAACAACGATGTCCGTGACGGCGGTGCCGCCGATACGGTTGCCGCCGTGGACGCCGCCTGTCACTTCGCCCGCCGCGAACAGTCCCGGAATGGGCTTGTTCTTCGTGCTGATGACTTCGGCGTCGGTGTCAATCTTCACGCCGCCCATGGTGTGGTGAATGCCCGGAGCAATTTTAATGGCATAGTAGGGGCCTTGACTGAGGTCGTGTTCCATGCCGGTATCGCGTCCGAAATCGGGGTCATTTCCCTCGGCAACGTACTGATTCCAGTTCATGACGGTCTCATCGAGTGTGTCGGGGTCAATGCCCAGTTTTTCGGCGAGTTCCTTCACGGTGTCGGCCTGCGTGGTAATGCCGATGGAGACATATTTTTCGGTGGCTTTCAGGCCGTCGCGGAGGTGCTGGTCAAAGATGAGATACGCGTAACTGCCTTCCTCGGCGAGTTCGGCGGCGGACACTACGTCACGCGTCAGCAGTTCGTTGATAAAACGCTTGCCGCTCTGGTTGACCAGAATCGCGCCGTCACCGCGTACGCCTTCCGTAATCAGCATACTTGTATTCTGTTCGACAGTCGGGTGCAACTGAATTTGTTCAATGTCCACGAGTGCCGCGCCGATTTCCTCCGCCATGACAATGCCGTCACCGGTCGCGCCGGGGGAACCGGTCTTGACGGTGCCTTTCAATTCGGGCTTGTACTTGACAATCATATCTTCGTTACTGCCGAATCCGCCGGTAGTCAGGATAACGGCCTTGGCGTTAATCGTGTACAGCGCGGTCTTGCCCTCGGCCTTGACGCCGGTCACAGTGCCGTTATCGGTAATCAGTTCCGTGGCCTTGGTGTCGTACATGACATTGATTTTGAGTTCGTCGAGCTTCTTGCGGAACGCCGTCACCAGATACGCGCCGACGCCGGAACCGTCTTCGGGGGAGTGAATACGGGCGTTTGTCGCGCCGCCGGAGAAGGATACCTTGGGAAGCGGGGCGTCAATGCTGTCCAGCCAGTCGATTGCGGCGGCGGAGTTTTCCGCCATGACCGTGACGAGTGCGGGGTTGTTCATATTGTGACCGCCCTTGATGGTGTCGTCAATGAACTGCTGGATAGTGTCGTCAATATTCTGTTCTTTCTGATAGTGGGTTTCGGCGGCGTTCATGCCTCCGGTGGCCTTGGTGGTGTTGCCGCCGACGTAGGGCATTTTCTCAAGCAAAATAACATCCTTGCCGGCCTGCGTGGCTCTGATAGCCGCCGTCATGCCCGCGCCGCCCGCGCCGATAATGACGATATCCGTTTCCAGTGTTTCTTCGGGCTTGTCGGCGGTGTCAATTTCGGGCTCGTGGGCGTCGGGGAACTTGGACAAGTCCGCGCCCGCCTCGGTGAAGGCCTGCTGTAAAGCCCGGATAATCGCGCCGCTGGTGACAGTCGCGCCGGTGAGGGCGTCGATATTGGGGCTTTGGGCGTTCATAATGCGGTCGCCCAGCATTTCCACGGCGAAAGAGCCGATATTTTCCGTCTCGTGGTCGCCGTTGATTTCGATGGAATCAATGGCTTTCTCGGAGACATTGACCGTCACAGTCACATCGCCGCCGAAGCCCTTGGAGGAGCCGGTATAAGTGCCGGGAATGAACAGGTTGTCGCCCTCGGCCTTGGGGGCGGAGACGACTTCCAGCCCGGACGCCTCCGCAAGCGCGGCGGTGGCGGCCTCCCTGACGGCACCGGTTGTCAGCGACGCGCCGGAGACGCCGTCAATCTCGGCACTCTGCGCGGAAAGCAGTTGCGCGGACAAGTCCGGAATCGCGGCACCGCCGACATCCGGCGTCTCGCTCGCGCCCGTGATATCCGCCTTGGTGATACCGCCGTTTTCGCCGATGGTCAGCGTGACCTCGACGGGGCCGCCGAAGCCGTTGGCGCTGGCGGTGTAAGTACCGGGCTGATACGCGCCCTCGATATCGGCGCTGACGCTCATAGCCTCGGCGGCGGCGTCGGTTCGTTCGGGAAGGCCGCGCTCAATCGCTTCCAGTCCCAGCAGAATGGCGAACGCCGCGACGGCGGCTATCACGCCCCGCAGGAACTCCTTTTTGCTTATCGCGTCTTTCATAAAGTCCCCTCCTCATTCCAATGTGACGCGGTTCGATACCCGCATTATAGCATACCGCGAAAGCCATTGTAAAGTGTGTTTTGAGAAAATCGCACATGTCGAAATAGTAATATTTCACAAGAAAGCCCTCCCCGAACGGGGAGGGTATCGCGGTCAGACAGTTGCGGGTTCCGGCTTTTCGGTTGTGTCCTCTGTACGGGGGTTGGCCTCGCGCAGTCCCTGTACGAAAGCCGCGCCGCAATAGCACAGGAACAGAAGCGCCTCGACGGCAAGGACAAGTTTTACGGTTGTCGGGGAAATCAGGGGAAGTTCTTCCGCCGTAGAGGGAACTATCACCCGCACCAAGTCCGAAAACGCCACGTTTTCATAATACTCGTCGACGGTCAGGGCGATATTCTGCAAGAGTTCCTTCACGCTCTTGTTAAGCTGCTCCAAGCCTTCCCTGACATATTGGATATCTTCGGGTCTGGACGCGTCCTCTGTATTCTCAAAGCCCTCAATGACGCTCTGGAAATAGGCGATAGTCCGCGTATAGGACGCTATGGACGCCTGCGCGTCTAATTTCTCCTGAATCATCGTATCATAGCTGGCGTTCACGCTTTCCGGGCTGGATATCGTGGAACTGCCGTTGTTGCCGCTGATGATGATGATATCATCCTTTTTGTAACTGTTAATGGAATCCGTGAGGGAGTCAAAGCGGGTTTGTTGTACGGCTTTCTGCTGTTCGAGTTGTTCAATGCGCCACTGATAGTACGAGATTTCCGTCTGGGGGTCTCTGTCGGACACGCTGTGAATCACGATATAGGATGACAGGCGGTCCAAGTCAATCCCCTTGAGCAGACTGGCGGTACGGTGGAGGTCTTGAAAAGTCAGGCCTGTTTCCGTGGAACGGAATGTCCCCGCGCCGCTTCTCAACCCGGAAAGATAGGACGTGGCGTTGTCTAATATCGTGGCGAAAATATTGACGGCCTCCGCGTAATCGTACTCACTGTAGCTGATGGCGCTGAGCGGGTTACTCAAAGTCGCGTCGTGGGTGTAGACTTTGACGCAGTAGTCCCGGTAAGCGTCCAACAGGGCATTCAAGAATGCTACACCGTCTTTCTGGGACAGTTTGGCCTCGGCGTAGTTGAATGAAATAATGTACTGCGACACGTTATAACTGGTACCCAGCAGGGAGCGGATAATTTCCAGCGTATTGGAAGTGTTCTTGTCGAGCAAATCATAATACATGGAAAGTTCCTCGTAGGAACTGGCGGGAATCACGCCGCTGATTTCCACGGCGTTTTGATAGTCCTGCATGTCTGCGGCATCCAGCCCCATCGTATCGAGAACTTCTCCGACGACGGCGGGGGACTTGATTTTGGTAATATCGTAGGCGGTGCCGGGGAACGAAATCATAGCCTTAGCCGCGCTGTCTACAAGAACCTTCTGCAACAGGAGACCCGAAGCCCCCGACAGACAGCCCAGCCCCAGCGCCAGACACAGCCACAACGCGAAAAATCGCTTGATATGCTTTCCGATAACGGAGAAATCCACCTTGATTTCGTCGTTATCGTCCGTCTGGTCATTGTGCATAATCGTCAGGAATACGTTCTTATCTTCTCCCATTGGCTGTTCGCCCCTCTCGTTGCGGGATGTTGTTTGCCCGGTCATTTGGACACCTGTTCTTTCTCCGTTTCGCGGCGCTTGTCGGTACGGGTGCCGTAAAAAGCGGATACCAGAATCCATAGGCCGAACAGGAAAGCCTCCACAGTCACGATGTCCAGCGCCGTGCTTTTGAGACTGAAAGAAAGCATGTGTGTTTTCGGTTCCTTCAATGTCTGGAACGCGTTTTTCAGGTACTCTGATTTGTAGAACTCGTCGGATGTCCGCTGGATATCGGAAAGAATCTGCTGGATTTTGTCGTCAATGGCTTTCAACTGCGCTTCCAGCAGTTCCACGTTCCCGGAGGATTCCGCCGCCTCCAGACGTTCCACCCGCCGGTTTAACATGGAAATCTGCTCCTGTGTCTCGGAAATGGAAGTCTGACAGGACACTTTCTGGCTGATGAGGTCGTTATACATCTGGGACGGCTGAGAAAATTCAAAGTTGGACGGTTCCACATTCTCCCGGCTCCCCGTGTTATCGCCCAGAATCGGGAAAACCGCGTTGGTCTTTACATAGCTTTCAATCTGCGCATTGAGGGTATCAAGGCGGGAGTTCTGCTGTGCAAGCGCCCGTTTCGCGTCCTCGATTTTGTACCGGTAGTAGTCCATTAACTTTGTCCGGTCGGTGGTCATATTGTTGCTGATGATGTACGAAGTGACCCACTGCACATCTTCATTCCGAATGGTATCAATAGCGCCGATAAGGTCTGTGAAGGAATACCCGGTTTCACGGGAGACAAAGCGGACATTGTTTTGACTTTCCATGTACGCCAGATAATCCCGAAGCGTGCTAAGATGATTGCTCAGGATATCAACAAAGTCGATATAGTCATAGGTTTGGGAATTGGCCTCGCTCAAAGAGTTTTTGAACGACGTGTGATAGCCGTATTTCTCATAAAAATACGGCTCATAGGCTTTGAGCAGTTCCGCGAGATAACGCGTGGCGTTCTGCGCGGTGAAGCCCGCGTCGGCGTAGTGAAGTTTCAGGGTGTAATGAGACGGAAAGTAAGTCGCCTCTTTGATATCTGTCACCTCAGAGAGACCATCTTCTCCGAAAATAGATGTCTTTTCTGCGATTTTCTGAAAGACAGTATCGGAGATTTCCCCCACGATTTCCAGCGCGTTTTGAATGCGCTCCACGTCCTCTTCCGCGACATCCTCCCCGATTGCCGCGGCGGCCTGCCGGATGAGAACCGCGTTTTTCATTTCCGCCGCGTCGAAGCGGTTGCCGTTGGGGTCATATCCGCTTTCGATACCGGCATAATTGAAATGCACCACCGCGGAACAGATTCCGCGCTCAGACAGGAACAGAACATGTACCGCCAGCGTCAGAACAAACGCGAGGACAAAGACCGGACACCACTTCTTAAAGGTAACTCTCAAACATTGCCGGACGGAATGTAATTCCATAATTTTCCATCACCTCTGCGATAAAACATCTTCCACAATATGGAATGGCGGGTTTGTGTACAAGCAACCGGTTTCCGCCGCCGGAAGCGCGCAAGAAATCCAAGCCTGAAACCGGATACCGCAAGGAATGTCTCACAAAATCGCTGTGCGGCATTTTATCATATTCGCCCGGAAGCGTCAAGCCCTGTTTTCGGCAAAACGGATGACAAACATTGCCGCTCCCCGGCGTCGGGGTTAAAAGTCCCACAAAAGCCGAAAGTCGGGCGAACAAATTTTTGTAGCATATTGCAAAAACTGTGCCGACTGTGGTAAAATAACGCGACGCAAAGCGCAGGGAAGCGCTTCCGCACAAATCCGGGCAGTTTTCAGAAAAGAACTCTGTCGAGAGGGGGATATACTGTGCCCGAATCCGTGAAAAGTTCCGAACTGGAACAATATATCATTGACCATCTGGACGAGGCCATTGAGAAACATTATATCAAGCCTTATTTCCAACCGGTCATCCGGACTGTCTCGCGGCAGTTGTGCGGCATGGAAGCCCTTGCACGCTGGGACGACCCGAAATGGGGGCTTTTGCCTCCCGGCAGTTTTATTGACGTACTCGAACGGCACCGGAAAATTCATCTGCTCGACGCCTGTATTATCCGCCAAGTGTGCATGCTCTACCGGGAAGCGGTACAGGGGCGCGGCGTCCTGATTCCTGTTTCTATCAACCTGTCCCGGCTCGATTACGAACTCTGCGACATTTTCGCGGTCGTGGAGAAGGCCGTACAGGCCAATATGATGCCCCGGAGTTTCCTGTGCATTGAGATTACCGAAAGCGCCCTCAACGACAACGCCGCCCTCATGCACCAGTACATTGACCGTTTCCGGAACGCCGGGTATCAGGTCTGGATGGACGATTTCGGAAGCGGTTACTCGTCGCTCAACGTCCTGAAAGATTTCCTGTTCGACGAACTCAAAGTTGATATGTGGTTCCTGAGCGACTTTCACCAGCGTTCCCGGAAGATTCTCTCGTCCATTGTCCACATGGCGAAAGAAATCGAGATTCAGACGTTAGTGGAGGGCGTGGAGACCGAAGAACAGTTCCGTTTCCTGCGGAATATCGGCTTTGAGAAAGTGCAAGGCTACCTGTTCGGGCAGCCCATGCCGTACATGGACTGTATCCGGCACGTACTGGAACAGGGGCTTTCCGTGGAAGCGCCCATGCACCGGGGTTATTACGACCAGTTAGGGCGGCTGGACGTGTTGAGCGCGACGCCGTTTCTGTCGCCGGAGGACCGCAAAAGCCTGATTTCAGGCCGCGAACTGAACAGTATCCCGCTGGCGGTACTCGAACTCCGGGAAGATACAGTCCGGCTTCTGCTGACCAACGATTCCTTTGACGAGGCGTCGGGCGCTATCGACTGGCTGACGGTGTTCGGCAACATCGAGACCGACCCCGATATGAGGGACGCCATCCGCCTGCGGGACATGTCCGCACATCTGGAACACCTGTTGGAAGAGGCGCGTTCGACCGGAAACGGGAAAATGTACTTTGTTGACAGCGGCGAATATTTCGAGTTACAGGCCAAGCGGATTGCAGGAAAGGGAAGTCTGTGCAGTGTCCTGTTACGGCTGGACAACCTGTCACGGGGCGCGGAAATCGACCGTCAGCAGAAGTTGGACGAAGGCCTCCGGGCAATTTACGCGCTGTTCGACCAAGTGGCCGTCATGGACATTGACAAGATGTCGTTTACGCCCCTGTACGCCGACGCCAAAGAAGTCCAGAGCCCCAGAGAGGAGGACTTGCGGGGCGTTAATTACCGCTACTCCGAGGAGTGGATTTACCCGGAGGACAGGCAAAGATTCCTGTTGCTGACCGACCCGGCGACCCTTGCCGAACGGGTCACGCAGTCCGGGCGGGGCTACGTCAGCGCGCATTTACGGACGCGCCTGTTCCACGGAAACTTCACGTGGAAACTCCATACCATTCTGCATGTCCGGGACTCCATCTACTTCATGTTAGTCAGGGAGGCACAGTCGGAAGTCATGGACTTTTTCGCCATCAGCGGGGCGCGGCCTGACAACGCGGAGGACACTTTCAAGCCCGCGTCCCTGTGGCAGAATTTCACGCTCAACAGCGCCCTGAAATTCTTCTGGAAAGACCGTGACCGCCGCTTCATGGGCGCGAGCCGGAGCTTTCTGGACTTCTACGGCTTCCAGTCCATGAACGCCATTCTTCACAAGACCGACGAGGACATGGGCTGGCACCTCCACGCCGACGCCTATCAAAGCGACGAGTGGTCAGTTATCCGGGAAGGTGTCTCGACGCATAACGTGCCGGGTTCGTGTATCATACGCGGCGAAAATCAGCGCATTGTCGCCAGTAAAATGCCCCTCTACAGCCGAAACGGACAGATTGAGGGCTTGCTGGGCTACTTCTTCCAAGTGGACGAGTTCCCCGGCAGTCAGAGCGTGGAACGGCAGTCACGCCTCGACACGCTGACCGGACTTCTCAACGCCCGCGGGCTTGCCGATGACCTCTACTCGTATCAGGACGAGTACGAGTTGCGGAAAATCGACTTTGCCCGGATTCACATTTCCGTCAAGGATTTCGACAGCACAAATGAGAAATTCGGCTACGACTTCGGGGACAGCGTAATCCGCGCCGTCGGAAACTCCATCATGCGCTGCTGCGGCGCGACATGCTCCGTGGCGCGGTTCAACGGAAGCAATTTTGTGGTGCTGACACAGTTTCATCAGCGGGAGGAACTGGACAGTCTGGTTTCGCGTCTGCGGGAGGTGCCGAAAGAAATTCATGTGGTGGACGGCGTGCCGTTCTCGCCGTACCTGTCTTTCGGGGCGGCGGTCTACTCCGAAACAAAGAGTATCGGCGAGCAGGCCAGTCAGGCCGAGGCGCGTATGTCGGCGGACAATACCGGCGTCGGCTACTCCGGCGAACTCGTGGAGAATGTCGGCGACCTGTTCCGTATGTACGAACACCTCCCGATTGCCTTCGCGGTGTACCATATGCCCGCCCCCGAACAGGACGCCGTGGTACTCTACGCCAACCGGACATTTCTGGAACGCAACAATTATACCCGCGCCACTCTACTTGGTAAGACCGTCCGGGAGACGTTCCCCATGACCGGCGAGCGCTGGTATGATATGGCGCGTCGCGCCGCCTTTGACGGCGAAACGTCCGAGAAAATCCTGTACTACGCGCTCACAGACCTGCGCCTGTACACGACCGCCATGCAGGTAATCGGCCCCGGATACTGCGCCTTTACGTACCAGTGGGACGTTCTCCCCTCCCCGGATATAAAAGAGTACATGGAGAAGCACCCCGACCGTCACTCAAACCTCGTGATTGACGATTCCACGCCCTGAAGCACGTTTCAAAAGGAGGCGGGAATATATGAAAATTGGTTCGGTTGAGGTGGCGTCCCGTCTGGCCTTGGCACCAATGGCGGGCGTCACCGACGCCGCGTTCCGGCAAATCTGCGCCGAACAGGGCGCGGGCTACACCGTCACGGAGTTGATTTCGTCGAAAGCCCTATGTCACAACGACCGGAAAACGCTCACGCTGTTGCGACGCTTCCCCGGCGAACATCCCGCCGCCGTACAGATTTTCGGCAGTGACCCCGTCTGCATGGCGGAAGCCGCCGTTATTGCGCTGGAACAGTCCGGGGCAGATATCGTGGACTTAAACATGGGTTGTCCGATGGGCAAGATTGTCAACAACGGCGACGGCGCGGCACTCATGCGCGACCCCGAACGCGCCGCCCGTATTGTGGAGGCCGTGACACACGCCGTGACAGTCCCCGTGACCGCGAAATTTCGCCGGGGCTGGGACATGGGCAACTGTAACTGTGTGGAGTTCGCGTGTATTCTCGAACAGGCGGGTATTTCGGCCGTGGCGGTACACGGACGCACACGCGCCCAGATGTACGGCGGCGCGGCGGACTGGCACTGTATCCGGCAGGTGAAAGAGGCCGTGTCGGTGCCGGTGTTCGCCAACGGCGATATCTGGACGCCGCAGGACGCCGCCCGCATTCTGCAACACACCAAGGCCGACGCCGCTATGATTGGGCGTGCCGCGTTCGGGAACCCGTGGATTTTCCGGCAGGCCGCCGCCGTACTGGACGGCTTGCCCGTGCCGGAACTCCCGCCGCTGTCGGAACGCCTTGATACCGCCGTCCGGCAGATTGAATTGTCCGCCGCCGACAAGGGGGAACGCGTCGCCGTACTCGAAGCCCGCCGCCATTACTGCTGGTATCTCAAGGGCGTCCCGCACTCGGCCTGTTACAAGGAACAACTCGTACACGTGAACACGCTGGAGGATGTCTATCGGATTACGGAAGGGATGAAGCGTGACCTGACATGACTTTTGATTTCACCACCACGCCGGAACAGGAACTACTCACGAAAGCCGCCAAGGGCAGTCGGGAGGCGTTCGGGGAACTCGTGCGGCGGTACGAAAAGAAGGTGCTGACACTCTCAAACCGTCTCTGCGGGAATCCCGACGACGGCGCGGACGCCGCGCAGGAGGCATTTTTATCGGCTTGGCAAGGTTTACCGCGCTTTCGCGGGGACGCCAATTTCTCGACGTGGCTGTACCGGCTCACGTCTAACGCCTGCATGGACTTGTTGCGGCGTCGCGGACGCCGTGACGCCCACGCGGGGCCGTCCCTGAACGACGAGGAGACACCGCTTGAGATTCCCGACGCCGCCCCCTCGCCACAGGAACTTGTCGAGCGCCGCGAACTCCGTCAGGAACTACAGGACGCCTTACAGGCCATTTCCCCCGAACACAGACAGATACTGATTCTGCGGGAAATTCATCAGCTCTCCTATGAGGAAATCGGGCGGGCGCTGTCACTGGACGCCGGAACCGTCAAGTCCCGCATTCACCGGGCGCGGGAAAGTCTGCGAAAAATTCTCACGGCGCGGGGAACTTTTTCCGCGTCCGGGCGTCTAAAGGGACAGAAAGGAGGGCTGCAACATGAATAATCATGACAAGTACGCGGCCCTGCTGGACGCGTTCATAGACGGGGAACTGTCCGCGCAAGAGGCCGGGGAAGTCCGCGAACATCTGACGCTTTGCGCGGATTGTGGGGCGTACGTCTCGGACGCGCTGACCATGCGCGACGCGTTCCCGGATATTGAGGAAACCATAGTCCCGGACGGTTTCACGGAATCGGTACTTGCCGCCCTGCCGCCGAGACAAATCCCGTGGCGGACACAGTGGAAGAAAGTAGCGTTGCCGTTAGCGGCCTGTCTGGCGATAGTTCTGCTGGTTCGCGGACTGTTGCCGGGAAATCGTATCGGCGAAAGTACGGGCGGGGCGATGGTCGACAAAACGGAGGACACTCTTTCGGAAGAGGTCACGTCCGACATGGACGCCGGAGGCGGAACGCCTATGCTGTCCATGGCCTATAATCCGGATGACGCCGACACTATGCCGCCCGCGGGCGCGGGTTACAGTTCCGACGACGCCGACACCGCCGATTATCGTTATGACGACGCCGACACCATGCCGCCGCAAGCGTCAGAAGCGAACAGCGCGACGGAATCCGCCGCTTCCAAGAAGTCCGCCCCGGAACAGCGTAGCGCGGCGGAATCCATGCCCGAAACGGAAGAAGCGTTAGACGGCGTTCCGCTTGCCGCCGGAAGCGTCGAAACCAACACCGTGACAGAATCGGCTTTTGACGAAAATACCGCGCCGGATACTGTCAACTCCGCCGCGCCGGTTCCCGAAGCGGACAGCAACATGTTAGGCGTTTCCGCACCAGTTCCCGAACCGAACGGTAACGCGTCAGGAGTTTCCGCGCCGGTTCCCGAACCGGAACGCGACGCGTTAGGAGATTCCGTAGCGGAAAACGCCGAAGCGGAATTGTTTTCCGCGCCGTCCGTCTGGATGGTACCTGTTGAGGCGGCGTCCCTGCTGGAATTGTACGCCCGCGCCGGGGAGACCAAATCCGGCGTCTGGTACGCGCTGACAGCGGACGAATTTGACGCGTTAAGCCTGAAACTCGCGGACAGTGATATGGAACCCGTCCCCGGCGGTGACACGCCGCCGCCGACGTTGCCGGACGCGGAGTATTATATCTTTGTGCCGTTGCGATAAAATCAGTACGGAACCGCCGAAAGCGGTTCCGTACTGATAAACTCAACAGTTGCCCGTGTAGACGAAGGACAGCGATTTCCGGGCGATATCCGCCAGACGGTACACGGTATCGACGGGCGTCGGCGGCTTGTCGCCCATGCGGTAGCGCGGGAAAAATCGTGACAGGTGCAACGGTATGGAACGGTCAATCCCCGATAACCACTCCGCCAAGGCTTGTATTTCGTCGGCGCTATCATTTTCGCCGGTGACTAACAGTGTTGTCACCTCCACATGACAGCCCGTTTCCGCCGCGATTCGGATATTGCGCTTGACGGTCTCCAAGTCTCCGCCCAGACGCTGATACCATGTGTCGGTGAACCCCTTCAAGTCTAAATTCACGGCGTCCAGCAGGGGCAGTAACTCCCGCCACGGCGCTTCCTCTATCGTCCCGTTCGACACCAGTACATTGAACATCCCGCGCCCGTGTACGAGTTGCGCACAGTCGCGGACGTACTCATAGCCGATTAACGGTTCATTGTAGGTGTAGGCCGCGCCGATATTGCCGAATGTCCGCAGGCTTTGCGCCTGTCCGGCGAGTGCGTCCGGCGACAGATACAGCGTCTCCACATCCTCCGCGCCGGACATGGAAATCTCGTGGTTCTGACAGAACGGACAGCGCAAGTTACACCCGTAACTCCCCACGGAAAGTATCTTGCTCCCCGGATGAAAGCGCCGCAACGGCTTTTTTTCAATGGGGTCTAAGGCGATACTGCTGACTTTGCCGTAATTGAGCGGCACGACCGCGCCGCCGCGATTCCCACGCGCCCGACAGTAACCGGTCTGTCCGTCGTCGAGCTGACAGTGATGGAAGCAAAGCGTACAAGTCGCTTTCATGTGTGGCGCACCACCTCGAAGCGTTCCAGCGTGTAGCGCTCGCGGGAACTGATTCCGCCTTTCTGACGGGCAATGTCAATTTGTTGTTCCACGGTGTCGACGCCGTCCAAATCGGGCAGTAACAGTCCGCGACGCCCGCCGCAACTGACAATGACGCCGTAGCGCTTCACGTCCAGTTCCGCCGCCGATTGCACAGGCTCCGGCGTGCCGAGTACGTCCACACTGTATTCCAGCGTGTCGAGTTCGGACGCCTGTACCGGCGGGAAACGCGGGTCACGTGTCCCGGCGGAAACGGCGTTCTGTACAATCTCCCACGCCACGGAATCCGTTGTGGGCGCGGTCGTGCCGATACACCCCCGCAGACTGTCCCGGACGTGCAGGGACACAAACGCCCCGGCGCGTTTCCCGGTCATGTCTTGCGGCAGTCCGTCCGGGAGTTCCGGCAACGGCTTCTTTGTGCGGACGTACGTTTCGAGTGAACGCCGCGCCAGTTGTACCCACGCGTCCTCCGACGCCTTGCGCTTGTCCAAGCGTTCCCGTTCGGCGCGTTCGTACTGTCCGGCGTAACAGCGGCTTGTGTCGCGCCCCGTGACCGTAAACGTGGCGATTCCGTAGCCGACACCGAATTTCCCTTCATGCACGAAAAACGACGGCTTCACAGATAATCCGTCCAGCGCCCCCGCCATCATCTGGAATGAGCGTAAACCGCATTCCGCCGCCCGTTCACATAAAGACGGTTCCAGCGTCAGGAAGCGCAGGAAGTCGGCGGATTTCAATACTTCCACGATTTCGGCGTCAAAGACGGGGCCTTCCGGCGTGTACCCGTAGGGGCCGTCGTCGCGGAGTTTGTGCGACAAGTCCCCGCTCGCCACGAATACGGCGTGGCGGTTCAACTTCTCGACGCTCCGCGCCACGCACTGTCCCAAACGGTAATGCGTCAGCGGGGAGAACCCCGAAAGCCCTATCCGCACTATCGGCGCGTTGACACCGGCTTCCCGCAGGAAGTACAGCGGGATAAATGTCCCGTGGTCAAGCGCGGCGTCGCGCTCTCCCATGGTTCCGGCGCGGATTCCCGCCGCTTCGGCCTCCTGAATCAGTTCGCGCCGGAGTTCGATATCGTATTCCGCTTCCAGACGGGTTTCCGGCGCACCGAACGACGCCATACTACCGGCAGTCCGCCTCCCCGGCGGAATGTGGAAATAGTCCGAGTACATCACCACATGCGGAGACGACACAATCAGGACTTCCGGCTCCCACGCGGCAACCTGAGACGCGGCGGCGCGGTAGGCGTCCGTCACGTTTTGGATTTCCCGTTCCCGTCCGCGCCCGACTGACGGCAGAATCACCGGCGGGTGGGGGACTATCACGGAACCAGTCAACGACATGGAATCACGCCCCTTTTCGGAAAAAATAATTCGGAAACCTCTTTACGATTCCCCGATGATATGTTATGATAACAGTGTAACAATAACAGAGACCCGGCACGATGTCAACAGCGGATTTCGCAAAATCCCGCGAAAGCAACGGAAACCGGCACAAAACACAAGTTCCGCGCACGTAAAACAAGCCTGAATCGTAATATTCCGCGACGGGAAAGGCAAACAGAATCGAAATGGAGGCGGCGACATTGCGGAGAATTTTATGTTATGGAGATTCCAACACGTTCGGCTACAATCCCCACTCGTACTGGGGCGGACCTTACCCGGATGACGTGCGCTGGACGGGGATTTTGCAGGCAAACGGCTGGGACGTTATCAACTGTGGGCAAAACGGGCGGGAAATCCCGTCCAACGACGGCGAACTGTCCGCCGTGGAACGCCTGATTTCCACCGCCATGCCCGTGGATATTGTCACGGTACTGTTAGGCACCAATGACTTTCTCACGCACCCCCATTTCACGGCGGAAGATGTCACGTCCCGGATGAAACTGCTTTTACAGCGCGTTTTGGCGGCAAGTTGGGAAATCCGCGTCCTGCTGATTGTGCCGCCGCCCATGCGCAACGGCGAATGGGTGCCGGATTCGCGTATCATCACGGAATCGGTACGCCTCGCGCCCTGTTACCGCGCACTGGCGCAACAGTTGGGCGTACTGTTCGCCGACGCGGGGGCGTGGGATGTGGCGCTCGACTTCGACGGCGTACATTTTCGCCCGGAGGGTCACGCCGCTTTCGCCCGACACCTCATGAAAACACTGGACAGTCTGCCCGAACCCGCTGTCAAGATTCCGTGATATGCCTGTATGCGCGTGGAATGGTTTTCCCCCCTCCGTCGCTACGCGACACCTCCCCCGCCGTGCGGGGGAGGCGAAAAGTCCGACATTTCCGGTGAAATTGTCGCGTTTTTCTCGTCGGCAGTCCCGCGAAGCCCTCCCCGCTTGCGGGGAGGGTGGCGCGTCGCGCCGGGTGGGGCTTTCAAACTTCACGCCCCCTCTGTCACCGTAAGGCAACAGAGGGGTATTTTCGTCTTATTCCAGCGCCTTGGCGGACTGCTCCAGTTTGGCAATGAGTTCGCGGTATTTCTCCACCTTTTCGCGTTCGGCCTTGACCACGTTTTCCGGCGCTTTCGAGATGAATTTCTCGTTGGACAGCTTGTTTTCCGTGATACGCAGACCGTTTCGGGCTTTGTCGAGTTCTTTCGTGATTCTCTCGCGCTCGGCCTGTAAGTCGACTAACTCGCTCAGCGGCATATACGCCGTAGCGCCACGCGTGACCACGGACACCAGTCCCGACACATCCGGCGGCGCGGCGTCGGCGAATTTGACTTCTTTCGCCCACGCCAGACGCTGTAAGAAGTGCAACCCGGTTTGATACGGTTCCGGGTTCGCCGTGACAAGCAGGAGTTCGGCCTTCCGGGACGGCGGCACGTTCATTTCGGAACGCCGCGCACGGATTGCCCGTATGGTGTCCATGACAGTTTCCATCGCGGCTTCCTCTTCCGGGAACGACAGCGCGTCGTCGTACACAGGCCAAGAACTTGTCATAATAAAGTCGCCCTCGTGCGGCAAGGCCTGATAAATTTCCTCTGTCAGGAACGGCATAAACGGGTGTAACAGTTTCAGAAGTTGTGTCAGCACGTAGCACAGGACATTTTGCGCGGTTTCGGCGGCGGCGGGGTCGTCGCCGTTGAGACGCGTTTTCGTCAGTTCGATATACCAGTCACAGTACGTGTCCCAGAGGAAATCGTAGACTTTCGCCGACGCCACGCCGATTTCGTAACTCTCCAGATTTTCGGTGACTTCCCGGACAAGGCGGTTTAACTTGCTCAACACCCATTTGTCCTCGCGTTCCAGCCGGGATGCGTCCGGGAGGGTACAGCGGTCAAGTTTCAGATTCATCAGCACGAAGCGGCTCGCGTTCCAGACTTTGTTAGCGAAGTTCCGCATAGCCTCGCACTTCTCCGTATAGAAGCGGCAGTCGTTGCCGGGACTGTTGCCGGTAATCAGATTGAAGCGTAAAGCGTCCGCGCCGTACTGCTCCGCCATTTCCAGCGGGTCAATGCCGTTGCCCAGAGACTTTGACATTTTCCGTCCCTTGTCGTCGCGGACAAGACCGTGAATCAGCACCGTACGGAATGGCACTTGCTTCATGTGTTCACAGCCGGAGAAAATCATCCGCGACACCCAGAAGAAAATAATATCGTAGCCCGTCACAAGAACGCTTGTCGGGTAGAAATAATCCAGTTCCGGGGTTTTGTCCGGCCAGCCCAGCGTACTGAACGGCCACAGCGCCGACGAAAACCAAGTGTCCAGAACATCCGGCTCCCGCGTCAGACTGGCACTCCCGCACTTTTCGCACTTGTCGGGGTCTGTGCGGCTGACGGTAATGTGTCCGCAGTCGGCGCAGTACCAAGCCGGAATCTGGTGTCCCCACCACAACTGACGCGAAATGCACCAGTCATGCACATTCTCCATCCAGTTCGTGTAGATTTTCGAGAAGCGTTCCGGCACGAACTTTGTTTCCCCGTCGCGCACGACCCGCAAGGCCTCCACCGCTAAGGGCTTCATCTTCACGAACCACTGCGCCGAAATCAGCGGCTCCACGTCGTTATGACAGCGGTAACAGGTTCCCACGTTGTGGTTGTACGGCTCCGTCTTGACAAGATATCCCTGCTCTTCCAAGTCCTTGACAATCCGCTTGCGGCACTCGTAACGGTCAAGGCCGTTGTAGGGGCCGCCGTTCTCGTTGATTTTGCCGTCGTCGCCGATACAGCGTACGATTTCCAGATTGTGGCGCTGTCCGACCTCAAAGTCATTGGGGTCATGGGCGGGCGTCATTTTGACCGCGCCCGTACCAAATCCGAGTTCTACATATTCGTCCGCGACAATCGGAATTTCCCGGTTCATAATGGGCAGAATGCACGTTTTCCCCACAAGGTGCTTGAAGCGTTCGTCATTCGGGTTGACCGCTACGCCGGTATCGCCCATCATGGTTTCGGGACGCGTAGTCGCTACCACCAAGTCGCCGGAACCGTCCGCCAGCGGGTAACGGATATACCACAGATGTCCGGGCTTGTCGACGTACTCCACTTCGGCGTCAGACAACGCCGTGATACAGTGCGGACACCAGTTGATAATACGGCTTCCCTTGTAAATCAGGCCGCGCTCGTACAGACGGCAGAACGCCTCCCGGACAGCTCTTGACAATCCCTCGTCCATTGTAAAGCGGGAACGGTTCCAGTCGCACGACACGCCTAATTTTTTCTGCTGTTCGACAATGCGTCCGCCGTAGGTCTCTTTCCACTTCCAGACGCGTTGCAGGAACTTTTCCCGGCCTAAGTCGTAACGGGTTTTCCCCTCCCGGACACGTAAATCTTCCTCGACTTTAATCTGTGTGGCAATGCCGGCGTGGTCAGTCCCCGGAAGCCACAATGTCGCGTAGCCCTGCATTCGCCGGAAACGGATTAAGATGTCCTGTAACGCGGCGTCGAGAGCGTGTCCCATGTGCAATTGTCCGGTGACGTTCGGCGGGGGCATGACGATACAGAAGGGTTTCTTTTCGGGGTCGGGGTCGCCCCGGAAACAGTCCGACGCCTCCCACATTTCATAAATGCGGCGTTCTGTCTGCTGGGGGTCGTAGGTCTTGGGCAGTTCTTTCGATGACATGTCTGACACTCCTTTTCGTTGACGTTATTTCACATACCGCACGGACAGCCCGGTTTTCTGCGCGATGAAGTCGCGGAACTGTTCGGGGGTTCCCGCCGCCAGTCCGGCCTTGGGGAACTGTTGCGCGTGCCGTTTGCCGATGATGAACACAAAGCTGTCTTTTGTCTCGCCGATAATCCCTATGTTTTCGTAGTGCATACGGGTTTCGGTGGCCTGTGTCGTGACGATGTATTCGTCAGACAGGAAACGCGTGTCCGCCTCGCGGGTTCCCGGCAACAGGTTCATCCCGGCCGCCCAGCCGGTCACGTCGTCCTCGAACAGCAGAGCCGACAGAACAAACACTATCGCCAGCAACGCCACAATATCCGGGTCGAAGTCGCCCCAGCACAGCAGCAGGACATTCAGCAGAACGTAGACAGAGACCACCGTCCAGCCGAATACGCGCAGCGCAATAGACCATTTCCGGCGCACGGTCTTTCGGAGTACACGCGACATCGTTTTCAGCGCGTGATGGTCATAGGCGGAGTGAATCTGAAATTCTTCCATAATATAGTCTCCTTTCCGATAAAAAAACGCCCCGGCCTTACGGTCAGGGCGGAGAAATTCCGTGGTACCACCTGCATTCGCGTACATGTACGCGCACTCGTATTCCCTGTAACGGGGGAAACCGCCGGGCTTACTCTGTTCAGTCCGGGCGCTCCGGGACGACTTCCCCGCCGTGCCGGAGGCGTTCGCACCAAATACGCCCTCTCTGCGCCGCACACGTTACGGATACTGCTTCCCTTCTCAGCGTCACTCGCTATGAAAAAACGGTGACTGTCATTGTACACACTCGCGCCGGGAATGTCAAGCGGAAAAACAAAAAAGGAGTCGCGGCGTGACGCACGGCGATTCCTTTTTTGTTCGTCTGTTCCATGCACGCGCCGCGCTCAGACTGCCCGCGTGACCTTGCCGGAACGCAGACACCGGGTGCATACATATACGTGACGGGGGGAACCGTCCACAATGGCCTTGACCCGTTTGACGTTCGGCTTCCACATCCGGTTGGAACGGCGGTGGGAGTGGGATACCTTGATTCCGAATGTTACGCCCTTGTCGCAAAATTCACACTTTGCCATAATTTCACGCCTCCTTTGTCTGTGCTTGTACGCCGTCCGGGACGGCGTAACCGATATCATAACAGACTTTGTGACGGATTGCAAGCGGATTTTTCAAAAGTTACGGATTTTTTTCGGCGGAACAGATAAAAGTTCACAAGCTCTCCGTCGTGTCGCGCCGGTTAGGGACTTTCCAGCAGAAAGCCTCCCGTGACCGGGTAGTGTCCCGGATACGGAAGGCGGAATTTGTCAGCGAACCAGTTCAATAATAGCGGTTTCGGCGGTGTCGCCGCGACGAACGCCCGTGCGTACAATGCGGGTATAACCGCCGTTGCGCTCCATATACGTGGGGGCGATTTCCTTGAAGAGCTTCTTGCACACGTCCTCACGGGTGATAAAACGCAGGGCGGCGCGGTAGGCGGCTAAATCGCTCTTTTTGCCGAGGGTAATCATTTTTTCGGCGAGGGAACGGATTTCTTTAGCGCGGGGTACGGTTGTCTCCATTTTGCCGTGGTCCAGAAAATCCGTGACCTGCTGGCGGAGCATGGCCTTCCGCTGGTCGGTCGGCTTGCCGAGTTTTCGATTGGCAGGCATGTTTGGTCTCTCCTTTCCTGTCAGGATGTCACGAGGGGGCGTCCTCGTTGGCGAGGTGCAGACCCATCATTTCCAGTTTGTTCATGACCTCTTCGAGGGATTTCCGCCCCAGATTCCGGACTTTCATCATTTCGTCTTCGGTCTTGGAAATCAAATCCTCAACGGTGTTGATATTGGCGCGTTTCAGACAGTTGAAGCTGCGGACGGACAAATCAAGTTCTTCGATAGTCATTTCAAGAACCTTGTCGCGCTGGGCTTCGGCCTTCTCGACGACGGTCGGGCGGGAACTCATGGTCTCGGACAGGTCAATGAACAGCGCGAAATGGTCACATAGGATTTTCGCGCCGAGCGACACGGCGTCGCGGGCGGAGATAGTGCCGTCCGTCCAGACTTCGAGTGTCAGCTTGTCGAAATTGCTGGAAGTGCCGACGCGGGTCGGCTCCACGGTGTAATTGACCTTGTAGACGGGGGTATAGATGGAGTCCACCGCGATGACCCCGATTTTCTTTTGCTGGGGCTTGTTGGCGTCGGCGTTGACATAGCCGTGACCGTAGTCCAGCGTGATTTCCATATTGAGTGAAGCGCCGCTGTCAAGCGTGGCGATGTGCAGGTCTTTGTTCAGGACTTCTACTTCACTGTCATTTTTGATATCCCGTGCCGTGACCTCACAGGGGCCGGTGGCGTCGATGAACACCTTCCGGGGGCCTTCGCCGTGCAGTTTCGTCAACAGACCCTTGACATTCAATACGATTTCCGTCACGTCCTCTTTGACGCCCGGAATCGTGGAAAATTCATGCTGTACGCCCTCGATGGAAATCATAGTGGGGGCGTAGCCCGGCAGGGACGACAGCATGACGCGGCGCAACGCGTTTCCGAGCGTTGTACCGTAACCACGCTCCAGACGGTCCACAACGCACCGTCCATAAGTGGGGTCATTGGGAGTTTCGATGAACTCAATGAGGGGCTTTTCAATTTCAAACACGCGGATAACCCTCCTTCATCATCTGATTGCGGCGCAAGGCCGCTATTTCCGTTACTTGGAGTACAATTCGACGATGAGGTGTTCTTCCACAGGCACGTCAATATCCTCGCGGGCGGGGAGACGGGTAATAGTGCCTTTGAGCGCGTTCTTTTCGCGTTCCATCCACGCGGGGAGCAGGAAAATGGGGGCGTCCTGTCCGGTCAGACGCTTGAAAATCACGGACGAACGGCTTGCTTCCTCTACTTCGATAACGTCGCCGGCCTTGACCAGATAGGACGGGATGTTGACTTTCTTGCCGTTGACGGTGAAATGGGCGTGGGTGACAAGCTGACGCGCCTGACGGCGTGTCATGGCGAATCCCATGCGATATACCACGTTGTCAAGACGGCGTTCGACGGTAATGAGCAGATTGTCG